>NZ_CBCPJH010000037.1:0-31839 GCF_965118485.1 Psychrobacter glacincola
TTGGCTATCATTCGTTGAATCAGACTGAATAGTCCCTTGGGAGGCAGTAGAAATTGGAGTGCCTACGATATCACCCCGATCATCGTAAGTATAAATAAGAGTACCGTTTTGAATGCTCACTGTAGAAGCAGTAAACCCTACTAACCTACCCCCTCTAGTAAAAATTGAAACTGGCAAATCTTGGCCTGTTTCATCATACAGGTAAACACTACTACCTCTCTGCACAGCATTAGCTATCATAGGCATGACTCCTGTATTTTTATCGTAAAATTTAAAATTCAAGTTAATCGTATTTCTTGAATTGTTCGCCATCTTAGCTTATGAATTAGACGATCCTGTCGTTCATGAGACTCATTGCATTAAATAGATTCACTTTTTTTAACTGCTCAACATTATTGACGGACATATTACCAAGATTAGAATTTGCCACTACGACAGCTAAGGTTTGTGCTCTAGAGATCGCGACATTAATGCGGTTTTTATCCAGCAAGAAATCAATGCCGCGAGGCGATTCACTAGCATCACTACTACACATACTTAAAAATATAATAGGCGCTTCTTGACCTTGAAACCTATCAACACTACCAATCTTGACTTGTTTGCCTAAAGCTATTTTTAGCTTACTAACTTGATGATTGTAGGGAGCGACAAACAACATATCATCCCATGTAATTGGGCGAGTTTCTGGCTCTCCAGTATCTTTAGTCGCACCAGTATGTAATAGACGCCCTAATAGCGATTCGGCTAGTTGCTTAATCACTATCACCTCTTCATCAGAAGCTTGAGTATTACCTTCATGCTCTACAGGGATAAAGATAATACCTGCTTCAGAGTTTAAATACGCTTCTAGAGTTTGCTGATCAGTATTTTGATTAGCTCTATTTACTGTCTGAAGAATTCGCTTATCATTGTCAAAGTGTGATTTGAGTTTACCTTCATAAATCAGCTGACTGATAACAGTATTTACTTTGCTGTGCATACGATAAGTCGTATCTAAAAACACACCTCTATCTGCAGGTATCGTCGGTGTTTTATGAAGTAGGTAATCTAATATAGATAACCCACTTTGAGCAGGATGGGTGCCTTGTGAAGGCTGACCTAACTGCATCTGATCACCCATTAATATTAAATTTTTAGCACTGCGACTCATAGCTACCAAATTTGCCGTTGAAACCTGACCGGCTTCATCAATAAATAAATAGTCGAGCTGCTTAGTCATATCTTCTCGCGCAAAACCCCAAGCAGTTGTTCCGATAACACAGGCTGATTGTATCTGACTGATCAACTTACTATTGCTTGAGATATTTACGTCAAAATCTGCAAGCTCATCATCAGTATCTTGTGTACAAATAAAAGCTGCTTTTATGTTTTGAAGTTTGCAATACTTGGCAGTACTCAATAATAGATTGTTGATCGCTTTATGGCTGTTACTTGAGATGCCTATTTTTGCGCCTAATTTAAGCAGATGAGCGATGACATGTTTACCAGTGAAAGTCTTGCCAGCGCCAGGAGGGCCCTGTATAGCTAAGTAGCTATTATCTAGATTAACAATCGCCGTGATGATTTGCTCTAAGCGTGCATTAGGTTCATCACTATCGACAATATCACCGCCTGTATGGTTTGATATTCTTGGCTTTGCACCTGTTAAAAAGTCTATAACGGCAGATTGTTGTTGTCTAAATAACCCTTGTTCATACTCAGTAACCGTTCTAAAAATTGCTTCTGAGATAATATCCGTTCTAATGTAATCGTCTGGAATAAGTGATATTGTGATTGGTGGTTCGTCTTTAGCTTTAACTACGATTAAACCCTTATCTAAATCACTCTCATCGGCAACAAAACTAACCGTAGCATTTTTGCCATCTAATTTTTCAACTCCAAGCAAATAGAAGCTTTTCGCAGCGCCTTTAAATTCTTGCTCGACATCGAAGCTATACTCATAGCTTAAGTTTCTAGCTTTGGGTTGAGACTTAAAGGGCGCTCTATCCGTGCGCTCACAAAGAGCAAGACAGTCTAGGTCGCTAAAAAGCTCCATCTCATCTGAACCGAGGCGATCAAAGAGCTTCCAAAACAAGGGTTTAGACTCTCGTCGATGAAACTCTAACATCCATGCTAAATTTTCAGTTAGTTGTCCCTGTTTAGGGTTATCAAGCGACTCCGTTTTGGCTTGTGCCAATAGACGATCACGCAATGCGGTAACCATGGTCACTTCTTCGGAGACTGCTGGCTCAATGACTTCAGTTTTACCAAGATAATCAATATTATGTATCAGCTGCTGTTCTCTTAGCCATACCACCAGCTCTTGCGTAGAATCACAATCATCAATATTGTAGTCTCGAATATCATTTAGAATCTTCGAGGTTTGCCAAGTATCCCCTTCTAGGCCTTGCTCAAGTAACTGTCGCCAGTGATCATAAACCACAATAGAATCACCGCCATTGCCTACCTCAGTGTTACGCTTGCTTCGATATAGACGCTCTACATTTTTGATAGAGTATTTAGGGGCACCTAATCCTAAACCGCCCTTCACCACTTTATACAAGTCTACAAACACTTCATTTCTTAAGAGTTGGTCAACTTCATACTCACAGACGCCATAGCGACCCATAAGCTTTCGACAGGCGGCAATTTCATAATTGGCATAGTGGTAAATGTGCATACTCGGGTCTTGTTGCCATCTATCATATACCCAGTGGATAAACGCCTCAAAACAGTGTTTTTCTTGTTCATGGTTGTGAGCCCAGAAGTCTTTAAATTGACGATTACCCTGTTCATCAAAATAGCTATTGCCCCATAAATACTCTAAACCACCCTCATCAAGTGGAAATCCTTCAATGTCGAAGAATACGTCCAGTGCAGAATGTGGCGGTAATAGTGCTAAACCTTTTTTCTCATCCTGTATGTGAGTCAATATTTCAAACTCTGGTTTATCACTACTATCAGGCTCATCTGAGATTTGATTTTTTAAATGGGTTTTGATTTGTATAGCAGCTTGAGCTTTAATTTTAGTGAGAGATGTAGAATGGATACCGGGTACTAATAACAGAGTTAACTCTGCAAGCTCCTTCATAGTATAAACGCCCACTTGGTTGAGCTTTTTAATTTGTGCTTTGGTAATGTTAGCTACTTGAAATAAATGATCCTTATCAAGCAGAATCTGTTCGGCATAGCTACTCCAATTACCCCAGCTTTTTGAGTCAGCAGGATCTGGTTTTTGATCGGGATGAAAGCGAGAGTGCTCATCCAAAAAAGTATTTTTAAGAGATAGATAGTAGTAATAAAAATCATGAGTCTTGAGTATTTGCTTTTCACCATTGCCAAGAGCAACGGTAATATTTTGAGGCAAGCAGCCTTGAATGGCCTCAAGCATTTGAGCGTAGCAACACAGTTGTATTATAAATGTCGGCTTGACGTGACTAGCAAGCTTAGTGTCCCACACCTCATAATGCCAATCTCCGAGATTACTTAAGGGTTGATCTGACTTGTGCTCCACTTTCACCAAAAAATCAGCGTAGCCAGCAAACTCATTAAGCTCTAATCTCGCTTGTACAATGACTTCAGCACCTTGCTTCATTGCCGCTAAAGTTTTGGTATATCTTTCGTTCTTGGTAATGCCCTCAATTTTGACTAAGGCCTTTCCTTCAGCTATGAACTGCGTCTCTAGTTTATCTTCATGCTCATAACCCCTCTGTTGCAACATTAACATGAGCTCGTCGCTAGGATCTGGTTCAGGCGCTAACTTTAGATACTCTTGAACCAATCTATCCATCCATGACGCAAAAGGACTTTCCATGTATTTGGTTAGATCTGATGGTGAGTAAAACATACCCTCTTTTTTATACATTATTTGCCTAATATTTATAACTCTATTAAAACCTTCTCTTAAATAATCGTCTCTCTATCGAATAAAAGGTAATAATTATCTATCTAGGTATCAGCAGAATTTATTCTTTAATTCGTATTAATATCTTTACTGATCATCATTTATGTAAAAAATAATTTATGGATAATTATTTTAATAGCAACTAACCTGTAACAATATTATTCACCTATCTTACATTTATCAACACATAAAGTAACTAAGTTTTGTTCGACATAAATTGATTGGAAAAACAATGCTCGATGCTATAAACCTATCATCTCTTTAAGTAAATTAGCGCTACCATCAATAAGTTCACATGACTATATCTATTTGAATTAAAAGTGTTTACTACAAGGATGAGAGGTATGCCAAATATTAACGTTAATGGAACTACACTTTTCTATGATGATCAAGGTCCGAAAGACTCACAAGTATTAGTGATGTGTCATTCCTTATTTTTTGATCAAAAAATGTTCGCTCATCAAATAGAATGTTTCTCTAAAGCTATTCGAGTTGTGAGCTATGATCTTCGAGACCAAGGACAAAGTACTCGATCAGATTTAAAAAGCGTCGATATGGATACGCATACTGATGATGCGATAGCATTGATTGAGGCACTCAACCTAGCACCGTGCTTCTTTGCAGGTAACTCTATGGGAGGATTTATTGCGCTACGCCTAGCCGCTCGCCGTCCAGATTTGCTGAAAGGTTATATTGTACTTGGCTCTAGTGGCCAGCTTGAATTCAAGTTAGCTGATTTCTCTCCTCTCATTGATGGTGTAGAAGCGCAGGGCACCGAGCCATTTATCGATACGCTCATGTATATTATGTTTGGTGATGACTATTTGGCAGACGCCTCACGTGCAAGTGAGCGCGAGTACTGGCGTGATCATATGCTGAAACTGGGGCCAGATATTACACGCAGCGCTCACGGTGTTATCTATCGTACAGGCGTGTTAGATGAGCTTAAGGGTTGTAAAGTACCTATGCTGGTATTAGCAGGTGAGCAGGATCATGCGTATGAAGTACCACTGTCAGAGAATATTGCTCAAACTGTAGCGGATAGTCAGATGTTTGTGGTTCCAAAAGCGAGGCATTCGGTGGCACTTGAGCAACCAGAAATCGTCAATGAATATATTTCTAATTTTATTTCAGAACATCGATAGCTTTATCTTTTTCTAGGATTTCGATTAAGTGAATGTGGATCTATAAAATAATGATAAGGAGTAATTTATATTTCTTATCATATTTTGATTCTCAACTCATGGATCAATCAGCTTTTACCGCTTGATGATCAGTAGCTTGATGGTTTGACTAACTAATTCGTTTCAGATTAAATTGTTTTCTTAATTGTAATATTAAACCAATTATTTTTAATACCAGATCTTTTATCGGCCGACAACCAGATATCGTATTCAATCATTTGCGGTATTTTAAAAACAATAGTTTTCCAGCGTACTTCATTCATATCACAAAAGAAGCGCTCATTATCTACTAGCTCCCCTTCTCCATGTTTAAAGGATAAGTACATCACGCCTTTATCAGTCAAGGTTTCTAATAATGACTCTATAACGAAAGGTAGCTCGAGAAAAGGTACGTGTAGCAATGAGGCGCAAGCCCAAATGCCAGTGAACTTATTTTCCCAAGCCTGCTTTTCAATACTGCTAAAATCTAAGTGAACCCAACTGATTCTGTTCGACATATGATGTTGCTGAGCCCAATGAATTAACTCGGCGCTGGCATCTATCGCTGTTACGTCATAACCCTGTTTAGCAAAGTAATTTGCATCCCTACCTGAGCCACAGCCCACATCTAAAATATACTGCGTGTCTCTTTGAGGGAGCTGATTAAGAAATAGCTCGTATAAATTATGCATATCTATGCTTACCGTTTGAATGGCAAATTCAACGGCATTGTCATCGTAATAATTAAGAGTGCTTTTAGAGACTTGATTGGTCATAAGGTGACATATCTATTTATCAGGCTCGAAGCTATAGCAGTAAATCAAGATTAATTGGCCGCAACCTTATACTTGAATCAGGCGACCAGACCAAATCCTCATGTTCTACCGCTATTTGATAAGCCCACTGGCTAATCGTCTCTGAGCGTTGCTGGTTGGTTATAAAGCCTATGGTTTTTGCTTCCTGTTCAATCGTATGGCCGTGTTGTTGATTGCGCTCTAACCATTTTTCATAAAACAGTTCTTCAGCAAGATAATCACGTTTACTGTTGTTGCAGCTATGATCAGTGAGTACAAAGTTATGAGTCGTATCAATAGGATATTTTGACCAAGGAATAAAGTGATCGACTTCAATATTGTTTTTTAAATTTTTATGACAATAGAAGCACTGCCCTTGTTGAGTATCAATTAATATGGACTCTAAGACCTTTAAGCTTTGTCTTGATTGATGAAATAGAAATTGTTGCAGGTCGACATCATTGCTAAAGTACGGTTGATTATGATGGTTTTTACGCACAAACTCAGTCCAGTATTGCTGGCAGAGTTTGTTAATTATTCTACTAAAGCGCGTGAAGCAATATGCAATGCCAGGCTTTAAAGTTATCACGTTTGATTTTGAGTCATAAATATATAAGAACTCACGGCTAACTTTGTCTTCTGCACTTTGCAGATATTTTGCAGGATACTTTTTGATTGTTGAGGCAATATCTTTGATAGTTGATTGCCAGAGTTTGATATTTTGTGTGCGAGCTATGGTTAGACTGGTTGTCTTAGTATTATTCTGCAGGCTTAGAATGCTATTAATGACACTAGCCTGACCTTTTGTACTGCTTTGTCTGAGTACAGAGTCACTACTTTGATCCGAGAATGGTAAAGCTTGTATCCAATAGAACTGAATAAACTGCTCTGCTAACTGCTGATAAGAAATACGGCACTTTCTGTCGTCACTAACTCCAGACTCTATGGCCAGGTTAACCGTTGCCATTAATAAGGCAAATTTATAAGTAGACGTGTAAGAGCTAGACTCAAGCAGCCACTGAATACGTCTTAGGAAGTTAAGCTGAAAGTCTGCTGTTGGCACTATGAGTATCCTTTAAGATCTATCAGCATAATATAATTTTGCAAAGCCTTCATAGGCATGGTGACTGGCACTTTATAGAATCTTGTAAAGCTACTCATCTTACTCAAAATTAAATTGAACGGTAACCATCCGGAGTATATCGGAAACATTTTTACTTGAGTCAGGCAGCTTAATTCTATTTGATAAGTGTCTTATGGTTGTGATGATTACCACAGAATTTAAAGCCGAAGCCGTTAAGAAGATAGCGGACAATAATAGCAATATCTCAGCTACTGCAAAGCAGCTTGGCATTGCGATGCAAACGCTATCTAACTGGCACAATAAAGCCCATCAAAGCAAGCTTAAATTATAATAATGTAAAGTGCTTAAGTTTATACTGTTCTCTAACTATGATAAATCAACGAGCTCTCTTTTTAAAACGATCTAACTTATAAGCCGCTGGATCAATAGCATGGGGCTCTTCAAAATAGTACTCAGCAATCATCCGTGAGCTTACGACTGATTGGGTTAGCCCTAGATGATGATGACCAAAGTTTAAAAATATCCGTCCAATTCTATCGATTACAGGCAGTGAGTCCACCGTCGTTGGACGAAAGCCCATCCACGGTACACTATCATCCGTATTCAACGGCGTCTTTAGCATCGGCTGGGCATGTTGCAATAGTTTGTGCGCGCGCTGCATATTAGGCGGTGCATCAAGACCTGCGTACTCTACTGTGCCCGCTAGACGTAGACCGCCTTCCATCGGTGTCATAATGAAATGTCTATCCAAACTTGATACTGACATGTTTAAGCGCTTGCCTTCATGTGGCAGCATTAAATGATAACCGCGCTCAGTATCTAAGGGCACTTTGACACCGGTAAGTTGCTTAGCTAAAGCTTTTGAATAAGCCCCTGCTGATAGCACAACTTTAGAAGCAAACATATCGCCTTGCTCGGTCTTTAGCTGAACACCGTCCTCACTTGGCATGGCTTCAAAGACACGGCAGTGCTCGATAATATGACCACCAAGTTGCCTAAAAGTAGTCGCAAGACTACTATAGATGGCTTGCAGGTTAGTAAAGTGTCCCGTTTCGGAGAAATATAGTGCGTCAAGTTTACTGTTGTCTAAAGCTGGCTCATACTCGGCTATCTCTTCTCTGTTAAGTAGGCGGTTGGTCACTCCTACCTCATTAAGACGCTTGCCATAATCAGTTAGTGTTTTTAAACTAGTAGGTTGCTCTATAGTTAATAATGAACCGCTGGTGTGCACCCATTGCCTTAAATGAAACTGAGTGGCGAAACCTTGCCATGCCTCAAGACTGCTTTGATTTAGGTTCAATATTGCTTTATGGATACGATCAAAAGGTTCGGTACGCATATTAAGCAGCAATTGCAGCGCCCACGGCATTAGACGAGGCAGATAGCGCCAATCCAAGCGTAGCGGTCCAGTTGGGTTAAGTAGCATCGCTGGGATGTGGCGTAGCATGCTGGCATCAGCCACAGGAAAGACTTGCTCGGTCGCTAGGTGTCCAGCATTGCCTGATGAGGTGCCTTTACATATCTCATCAGCTTCGAGCAAGACGACTTTTACCCCACGCGCTTGTAGAGTGACCGCTGTGGTTAGTCCAATGACGCCACCACCAATAATATGTATATCAAAGTTTTGCTTGTCCATAACTGCTCTCAATACAATAAATACATTTAAATTAAGTGGTTTAAAAACTAAATTGGATTGCTTTGTCTTATCCTGCTAGTTTGAATGAGCAGTACACCACCAATAATTAATAGTAAGGCCACAACCTCCAAACTCGTAATATTCTCACCTATTATTGCACCAATAACGACGGCAACAACGAGTGCAATATAGGTCGCTACAGCTGCACGTACTGAGCCTAATGCCTCGATAATATAGTAATAAATTAGAAACGCGGTACCCGTTCCTAACATGCCAAGTCCGAATACCGTTCCCCACAATGCTTGTGAATCCCTTGCTAAATCTGTAATACCCTCAAAATCGATTAATATCGAAAGTGTAATGACGGCTATACCGGTCTGCCAAGTCGCTAATGCTAGTGGTGGCAGCTTTAGACGAGATAAGAAACGACGAGTGTATACAAATGACGCGCCAATACTTAAAGAGCCAGCGAGCATCCATAACACACCTGTAAGAGACAAACCTGTATCTCCTTGCCAAGGTCGTGCAGTTAATACAATACCAGCAAACCCTAAAACAATCCCCAACACCATCTGCTTAGTTGGTCTTTCTTCTGGTAAGAATAACGCTGCACCTAAAAGGGTAAATATAGGAATTGAACCACTTAATAACCCTGCGATACTAGTGGGTAATAGCAAAGTTCCTACAACAAAACCATAATAGTAGAATGAAGTAGCTAGCACCGACATTGCTATAAAGTGTGGTAAATATAGTAGCTGTTCGCGAGTAATAACCTTACTGCGCCATGCGATTAATGCTAATGGTAAAAATCCAAATAACACTCGTAGAAATACAGTTTGAGAGGGTGTGATCAAGACCGTTGCCCATTTCATAAAAATGAAGTTCGACCCCCAAATAACCCCAAGAAAGACCAGCGCAGCATATGCTCGAAACATATAAAAAACCTTAGTGAGATAGTTAGCTTTTGCTAAAGCTAAATCTGCTTTATGCCGCTTAAGACCTACATCTCTTAAATATTAGAAGTAAAGCGTTCACTACTAAATGGCTGTGCATCAATAAATAGTGGCTTACCACTGATCATCTCTTCAATGAGACGTCCTGTCACTGGTCCAAGGGTAAGACCTTGGTGGCCATGGCCAAAAGCGAACCATAAGCTATCGTGTTTTGATGCAGGTCCAATAACTGGCTTCATATCAGGCATACAAGGTCTAGTACCACACCAGGCTTCAGATTCCACAGCAACGTCAAGCGGTAGCAGTTTTCTTGCAAAAGTGAGCACTGTTTCCAGTTGATTAAAGTCTTTTGAAGCCTCTAGCATTGCCATTTCAGCACCGGTGGTAATTCTAATGCCCTGATCCATTGCACCCATGACAAAACCTTTATCAGCATCGAATAATCTATGGGAAAATGAGTTCTTCTCGGTAATTTTAAAATGCTGATGATAGCCACGCATAGGAAATAGAGGAATCTTATAACCTAATGGCTTAATGAGTTCAGTTGACCAAGGACCAACAGCAATAACTAAGTTCTGACACAAGTAAGTATCGCTATCAGTAACAACCTGCCAGCCCTCTTCTGTCTGTATGATGCTTTGTACATCAGCCTGCTTTATTTGCCCCGACATTTTTTCAAAATTTTTGGCATAGGCTTTTACAAGCTGGCTTGGGTTTTTTATCTGCCATGAGTTTTTCCAATGTATACCTCCGACATAGTCTGTAAAGTTTACATTTGGCTCTAATTCTTTCAATTCTATGAGTGATAGGACCTGATACTCTACACCTTGCACAGACGCTTTTAATGCTTTGCTAATAGCGTTCTCAAAACTAATTGGTTTACGATGAAGCTCAATCCAACCTATTTTTCTGACCAGCTTATCAGCGCCTGAAGCCTTAATCATAAGATTATGCTCGTTCGTGCAATTCTGAATTAAAGTAGCCCACTCTTTATCGATTTCTTCGAGCTTTTTTGGGCTTGAGTTTACCCAGTATTGTAATAAAGGGCGCTGAAGACTATATATAGCAGACCAACGATATCGAATATCAGTGCTGTTATTAGGCAATACCCTTAAAACCTCTTTAAAACTTCTAGGAAACGGCTTAGTAGTTACCGCTTCTCTTGTGATAATACCTGCATTACCATATGAAGTTTCCTCTCCTGGAGATTTCTTATCTAACAAAAGAGTTTGAGAGTTGTTCTTTTGCAGATGCCAGGCTATAGAGGTTCCCACTATACCTGCACCAATAACAATCACGTCATAGCACATATTCGTACTCTCAAATAACAAGTTAGTTTGATTAATTTTAAGTAGTCTTTCATAAGATCAATAAAATAATTAACAGCTAATCTTTATAACTTAACAAACTGACCTAAACCTTCTTTTTTAGCTTTTTGAGCTATCTTTAGGGCGACTGCAGCATCAAAGCTTGCGGCTCCAACAGACTTAAACAGTGTTACCCCTTTTTTATCTTGGTCGATGGTAATGTTTTTCGTAACTAGGTCAGCTAAATCACCCGTTAAGCCTTTCCAAGTCCAGCCACAATCCTCAGCAGCATCTGCCTGAATTAAATCGCCTGCTTCATGAAGTCCACCTTCAATGTCGTCGATAAAGACGTGCGAGCAGGCTTCAATGATAGAATCGCTGACTTCCTTCATCTCAGGCTGATAAGCACCTACCGCATTAATATGCGTGTCGGATCTGATTTGACTGAGTTCAAACAGCCCTTCGGTTGCACGAGTTGCCAAGTTAATGACATCAGCATCTTTTACAGCAGTACCAATATCTTCACAGACTTCGATGGTCACTGGCCATTCTGGATACTGATCAGCGAATTGAGTTTTAAAGGTATTGGCACCCTCAATAGTTCGATTCCAAAGTACTACCGTTTTAATGTTTGGACAAACCGTAAGCACAGCATTCAGCTGCTCATATGCCATCCCGCCACAGCCTATTACCGTCACTTGCTGACTATCCGGCTTTGCTAGATACTTGCTAGCGATACCCGATAGCGCTGCCGTACGCACTTGAGTGACGTAAACACCATCCATAAAGGCAAGAATTTCACCAGTATCATTGTTTGAAACACTCACCACAGCAGTAGTCGTGGGAAGATTCCGCTGTGGATTATCCGGGCAAATAGTTACCAGTTTAACGATAGCAAACTCTTCATTACCGTCAAACAATACCGAAGGCATCGATAAGTGTGAGCCACTACTTTTATTACTAGCTGTAAAAGTTGGAATTACTAAGCGTTCAGGGCACTTAACCCACTCTGGATGTTGCGCTTGTAGCTTCAATAACATCTCGATGGATTCAATAGCCATGGACATATTCAGTTGATCTTTCACGGTTTTGCTGTCTAAAATTCTCATAGTGATTTCTTAATATTTATAGGAGTGTTAGCATCAATCCTTGACGCTTCATATTAGTTAATACTTAGACCTTTCACTGATAATAGGAAGAACCCTCTACTACATATCAAAAATCTTACCCCGATTCATAATATTATTGGGATCAAAGACTTTTTTAACCTCTCGTAAATACTCAATCTCAGTCTCACTGCGGCTATACTGAAGATAAGGTTTTTTAGTCATGCCTACGCCATGCTCAGCTGATACCGAACCGCCATATTTTTGTACGGTCTCAAACACGTATTTATTGACAACCTGACACTCGCTAAAGAAATCATCCTTACTCATGTTTTCAGGTTTTAAGATGTTCAAATGTAAATTGCCATCACCAATATGACCGAACCAGCAGACCTCAAAGTCAGGATAATTACTGCTGACGATATGATCAATCTCATTGATAAAGTCAGGAACGTAGCTGATTAATACCGAAACATCATTCTTATAAGGCGTAAATACTGAGATGGTTTCAGAGATGTATTCGCGCAGCTTCCACAGTTCCTCTGCTTGCGCAAGATTTTGACTCATCACCCCATCAACGACCCAGCCTTGCTCCATGCACTCCTCAAATATCGCCATGGCTTTATCCATGATCGGTTCATAAGGCGCTTCAAACTCTAATAGCGTATAAAACTTGGTACGCGACTCAAACGGCTCTTGTACTTGACCATGTGCCATCAGCTTATCAATCGCCACATCATCAAAGAACTCAAATGCTGTTAAATCAATCTTTGCTTGAAAGGCTGATAGCACATTCATGACATCGTTAAAGCTATCCATGCCAAGCACCATGACGTTTAAGTCTTGTGGCTGACGCTCTAGCTTGATTTGTGCATGGGTTACTAGACCAAGTGTGCCTTCACTACCAATAAACAATTGGCGCAAATCATAGCCGGTGGCGTTTTTGACCATACCGCGATTAAGCTGCAAGATATCGCCTTTACCAGTGACAACTGTCAGACCCATGATCCATTGGCGGGTCATGCCATAACGAATGACTTTGATACCACCAGCATTGGTACCGATATTGCCGCCGATTTGACTAGAGCCTGCTGATGCAAAGTCGACAGGGTAGTAGAGGTCTTTTGATTCGGCAAACTGCTGTAACTGCTGAGTGACCACCCCCACTTCAATCTCAACCATGCGATCAGCAGGATAAAACTGTCCGATATGATTCATCTTATCCATGCTAACGACTATTTCACCGTTGGCAGCAACTGCACCTGCAGACAAGCCAGTACGTCCACCGCTTGGGGTGAGGACCACATTATGCTCATTGGCAAGTAATACAATGGCTTGTACTTGCTCGGTAGTCTTTGGAAAGACGATGGCCGCAGCATTAGGGGCAAAGTGCTTGGTCCAGTCTTTGCCCCAATGCTCTAAACTTTCGCTATCGGTTTTGATTTGGCTGGAATCATAACCATAACTTTCTTGCAGCGATTGTATAAGGACCTCAATGATGGCTTGAGATGGCTTTAGAAGTTCTTCCACTAGACATATTCCTTAATATAATAAAAAATAGAAAAAAATCACCTAATTATAAAATATTGCATAGGTCGTTTTCATATTGATACTTTTCTACCTAATGATTCTCAAGCACTGCCCTGCATGATATAAAGTAAGTCCCAACTCGGTAAATCCAGATTTCATACCTGGTAGAGCAACTTTTGATTCCTTTAATGTTTTAAAAGGTAGTGGAATACTTTTTCTATCTCCGGACAGAATATAATCAGCAAAACATTTCCCCATTAGGGTTCCTGTGGTAATGCCACGACCATTATAGGCAGTTGCTGTTAAGATGCCTTCATCTGGCTCCAGTACCCGAAAAATATGATCTTGAGTAAAACCAAAACTGCCATACCACTCATACTGCCAATTAAGCTTAGGCAAATAAGGGTAATAGCTTTTTTGTACACAGTTTGCCCATGATTGATAAAAAGATTTAGGCTTAAAAGCTCTACCGCCTACTGTTCCAAGTAATAGACGGTTATCATGATCACGGCGAAAACTGGACAAGGCCAAACGAGTATCCCAAGCACCATTTTTATAAGGTAAGATTCGATCTGCCAGCTCGCCAGTTAAAGGCTCGGAGGCAATCTGATAATAAGACACCATGTAAAAGGTCTTAGCAATCTCAGTCCATTCTCCTTCAGTGTAGGCATTGGTAGCGATAATGACGCGCTCTGCCTTTACATTAGCTTCTGCTGTTCTTACATACCATTGCCCATTAGACTTCTCTAAACTATCAACAGCAGACTGCTCATAGATAGTAACACCAAGACTAGTCGCTACTTTAGCTAGACCATTTACATAAGCCAAAGGATTCAATGTGCCAGTACGGTGATCTAATAGCGCCTTATTAATACTAGTAGTGCCACAATACTCATGGCAGCGACTGCCTGTTAGCACTTCAACATTTACCCCACGTCGCTGCAATTGTTCATACCTAATATCAACATCAGCCTCTCCTTTAGCGTTATGGGCCATATGAAGGTTACCGGCCTGAGTCGCTTGCGCATCGATATCATAACGCCTGATTAAATCAAAAACTAAGTTTGGCGCCTCTCCAAGAGCTGTCGTCAGACATTCACCTGCTGATTCGCCTAGAGCAACATTTAGATCATCAGGCCGTGCCCAAGTTCCTGCATTGACTAGCCCTACACTTTTTCCCGAACCTCCACTACCAATAGCTTGGCTCTCAAGTAGGATAACCTTTATGCCTTTTTCGGCTAAATGTATTGCCGCTGATAACCCTGTATAGCCACCACCAATAATACAAACACTAGTTTCCATATCACTTGTAAGTTTATTATAGCGTTTCATCTTAGGAGCAGTGAGGCTCCACAAACATTGCTCTTGCAACATCTCATACTCCTTATATATTATAATTATTGTGCAGTGGAAAGCATGCTCTCATCATTGTTAGCAGTAGGTTCTTCGCGAGGAATGAACTTATCCAAGAAAACCCATAGCAAGCCAAATAGTGGAGATAGCCAACAGGCAAAAGCGAATGGGGCGTAAGTTAAAGTCGCAATACCTAAAGTCGCAGCGACAAAGCTACCACCCATATTCCAAGGAATAAGGGGTGATAAAAGCGTACCAGCATCTTCGATAGAGCGAGTCAAAGTCGTACGCTTATATCCCATTTCTTTGTACTTATCCTGCAATAAACGCCCTGGTAAAACACAAGTGGTATAGACGTCACCAATGAGTGTACCGACCCCGAGCGTACTGGCATAAGTAGTTAAGACTAAGCCCACTCTCGATTTAATCATCTTATTAATCTTAGCCATAATGGCCTTCAATGTGCCGTAATGCTCGATTGAGCCGACAAAAGCTAAGGCAAAGATGGTCAAGGTAACGACCCAAGTCATCGACATCACGCCGCCTTTAGACAACAGTTGATCGACGACAGCAAAACCAGTTTCACTAACAAAACCGTTTTGTAGAACATTAAATATGTCACTAACCCCCACACCTTGCATAGTAAAAGCGATCAAACCTGCCACTACGACGCCTGATAGTACGGTTGGTATAGCTGGCATTTTCATAACGGCTGCAATGATTACGACAAGAGCAGGTAATAAAGTAATGATACTCAGGTTGTAATTGGCTGCTAGAGAGGTTTGAATTTCTTTAATAGAAGATAAATCAACATTTGATTCACCGTAGCTCATACCAAGCCAAGCATAGATAACCAGAGCGGTAATCATGGCTGGAATAGTGGTAGGCAACATACCGCGGATATGGTCCCAAAGCTCAATACCGGCAGCGGCTGGAGTTAGGTTAGTAGTATCAGACAAAGGAGACATTTTATCTCCAAAGAAAGCTCCAGAGACGATAGCACCACCAGTTAATGATGGTGGAATGCCTAATCCTAGACCAATACCCATCATAGCCAAACCAACCGTGCCAACCGTGCCCCACGAGGTGCCCGTTGCAACAGAAATGATGGCGCAAATAACACAAACAGAGACTAAAAATGAAGAGGGAGAAAAGACACTAAAGCCGTAATATAAAATCGTTGGCACGGTACCTGCAATAATCCAAGCACCAATGAGCATCCCTACACCCATCAAGATGATCATGGCCGGCAGACCGATTTTTATGACCTTTAAGAAACGCTCTTCCATACCATCCCAGCTACGGCCGCGCATCTTCATAAATAAACCAGTGATTAAGATGCCACAAGCTAATGGGATATGAGGAGTAAAGTCCTTAAAGACGAAGAATTGCACCATTAGAATAATGGCTGTTAATATGAGCGGGGCAATATCTAGTAGAAAGCTAGAAGAAGGTTCATAACCATCGATATCAGGGTCATGTGGCTTTTTTTGTTTATCTGCAATCATAATATATCTACCTATCCTTAGTAGTTACAACCAAATCCATTGGTATATTTTCATAGCATAGTTTTAATAATCGAACAGTTAAAAACAACCTGACGAACTAAGTCAGCTCTCCAAATGGACTACCTTAAAAACTAGTCAAAACAATAGTCAGTTACTTTGTTAAAAGCACACTATTACACTAAACAAAATAGACTTTGAGAAATGAATAAAATTTAGAAATGAAAGTTAAAAATTAATACTAATTCAGATGGCTAACCGCTATTTTTACAACCTAATTTACGTTCCTCAATTAGATTGTAAAAGCGCTTAGATAGTGCACAGGTTAAGCTAAGGACAGTTAAGCGCAAGTTAAGTGCGCTTAACCAAATGAGATCATCCCTTACTCATCAACAATTAAAGTTTGAGTTAACCAAAACTGATACCTTGAGCCAGTGGCAACTCTTTTGAGTAATTAATAGTATTAGTCTGACGGCGCATATAGACTTTCCAAGCATCCGATCCTGATTCACGACCACCGCCCGTTTCTTTTTCACCGCCAAATGCACCACCAATCTCAGCGCCACTGGTACCAATGTTGACGTTAGCAATACCACAATCACTACCGCGATCGCTCAAGAAGGTTTCAGCTTCACGCAGATCATTGGTAAATACGCATGATGATAAGCCTTGAGGCACATCATTTTGCATCTCAATCGCCTCATCAAATTCTTTGTAAGTCATCACATATAGAATGGGTGCAAAGGTCTCGCTTCTAGCAACGTCATTTTGCTCATCGAATTCTACAATGGCCGGCGTCACATAATAGGCATTAGGATATTTATCTTCGAGTACCCGCTCGCCGCCAGTGACTTTACCACCCGCTTCTCTTGCCTTTTTCAAAGCCTGTTGCATATTATTGAAGCTATCTTCATCAATAAGCGGACCTACTAGATTGCCTTCTAATGGGTGACCAATAGTGACAGTTTCATAAGCGGATTTAATTCGTGGTAAGATATCGTCTTTAACAGATTCATGCACGAATACACGGCGTAATGTCGTACAACGCTGACCTGCTGTACCAACCGCTGAGAATAAAATTCCACGTAACGCAAGATCCAAATCTGCACTTGGCGCCAATATCATGGCATTGTTACCACCAAGCTCAAGCAAGCACTTACCAAAGCGATTTGCAACTTTTGGTCCTACTTCTTTACCCATACGGGTACTACCCGTTGCGCTAACTAAGGCGACATCTTTATTTTCAACCAAAGCGTTACCGACATCCGTCTTACCTAATAATACTTGTGAGAGATGATCTGGCGCATCGCCAAATTTGGCTAAGGCTTTTTCAAACATTGCCTGACATGCTAAAGCGACTAAAGGAGATTTTTCTGATGGCTTCCAAACTACAGGGTTACCACAAACGATAGCCAGTGCTGTATTCCAAGACCAAACCGCGACTGGAAAGTTAAAAGCAGAGATAACGCCAATCACACCAAGCGGATGCCATGTCTCACGCATATGATGCCCTGGACGCTCTGATGCAATTGTTAGACCATAGAGCTGACGTGAAACCCCAACTGCGAAGTCGCAGATATCAATCATTTCTTGTACTTCGCCTAGACCTTCTTCTTTAATCTTGCCCGCCTCAAAGGACACTAGCATTCCTAAGTCTTCTTTATGCTCACGCAACACCTCACCCAACAGGCGAACTAACTCACCACGTCTTGGAGCAGGAACCACACGCCACTCTTTAAAGGCTTTTTTAGCGTTAGCAATCTTGGTATCGACATCACTAACACTGTCTAGAGTAATCTTACCAATAACAGAACCATCTATAGGGCTGTTAACCTCAAAGTCGCCATCTTGGTATTGTTCTTCTTTGACACCCATAGCGGACATATATTGCTTAATCATAACTCATCCTTTTATATTGATTTATACTTCCTTGGAAGACTTATTAAGTTACCTTGCAGCAAACTAAGTTGCAAAATAATTAATCTCCTACTAGCATTCCTTTTTGGAATGCTGCTCAAATAATTCTCTTATTAATATGATACTTTCATCTATTGCCACACTAAGCATGGCTATTTAATGCCATCAAACATGCTTCAAGACTTTGGGCTTGCATCGCTTGATATAGCTCAAGCTCATCGTGTACACGTGCACCCAATGCGCGCTCAAACTCCTGTTGGTTTGAGTTACCCTCATAACTACTTTGTTTGTCATCATGAAGATTGGACTGAAAAATCCCTGCAGCACTTACTGGCAAAAAATCTTCATAGACGATAGGTTCAAGACGAACGACACCCTGCTCAATCAAATGAGTCATGGCTTGCTTTGAGGAAGAGTCATTTGAACCATCTTCCTCTAAATCATTTAGACCTGATTTAGAACCAACACTACTCGCATCTTCAGCATCATTAACCGCTTGATAGTAAAAATAAGCTAGTCCCTCATCATGTAGCGTCTGATAATCATCTGGGAACGCTAAAAATATTTTTTCTAGCATTTGATAGTACTCTGAAGCATTATTTGCATTCGGCGTCACGCCTAACTGACTACGAGCTTGACTAAGTAATTTGTCATACAACTCTCTCCCTTTGGGGGTTAAAGCCACGCCGCGCTGTTCAATCTCACCAAAACGTGCAGTGTGATGACCGGTATCATAGCCACCTTCTGAGTTCTCAAAACTAACGGCTTCTTCCAACGCTTTAAAGCTTGTTTGTCGTAATAAAATAGGACAATCTCGTCTTGGTGGCCCTTCTATGATAGCTTTTGGCGGAATTCCTTTTGCTTGCATGCCTGCCTGCACCGCATCTATATCTAAGGTTCTAGGGGTCAGGTGATTGATATGAGGCCCCTTAAAACCAACGACATCCGCTATGAGTCCGTGTTGTGCTAATAGCTTTTGATACAGCTCTTTTGAGACTGGCGTTTTATCATGCCAACGAAAGGTTTCTAGAGCTTCTTTAACAAACTGCTTAGCTTCATCAACCGTTAGACCACCTTGCTCCTCATAGCGTTCAATCAGACTAATTACATTATCTGTAAATATATTGCGGTTATCCAAGGCGTCTGCCGCTTCCTTTTTTAGGACCTCATCAGTGATTAGATCTAAGCGTAATAATGAGGTAAACACACGAAATGGGCTTTTATGTAATGACTGTGTTTCAGTCGCTCTAAAAGCAGTAGAGTGCACCGGCACGCCAGCTGGTGCCAAATCATAGTAGCCAACAGGGTGCATGCCCATCACTGCAAAAAGTCTACGCATCATACTCAGCTCAGCTTCGGTGCCTAATCTGATTGCACCATGGCGCTCCAGATTAAGCCTATTAATCTCTCCAGTATGCTCAAGCTGTTCTTTAACCTCAGGCTGCTTGCTTAGCACTTTTGTATTTACTTCAGTCACTAAATCGATGAGGTCACCATATAATGGCACTTCTTTTTGGTACATCTCTGACATCGCTATAGAGAAATCATGGCGAATATCATCACTGCTTATAAATATATTTTTCACAGATAAGTATCCTTGTTGAGTAAAGCTTGCTTGATAGAGTGTTTTTAATTGAATATAGAATGTACCCGTACACGATGGTAATAATCAGGTCGTATTGAAGACTACGGCTTCGGTGCTTCATTAGGAATAGCAGCGAGTACTTCTTTTAAAATATCGAGTCCAGAGGCTAAGGTCTCAGGTTCAATCGTCAGCGGTGGTAATAGGCGAATAATATGTCGATGCTTTCCACTTGGCATCAGTAGTAATCCCCGCTCTCTAGCTTGCTTTAGTACATAAGACATGACGCTTGTATGCGTGCCATAAGCAGGATGACGTAGCTCTATACCACGCATAGCCCCTACTCCAGTGAGTCCATGTAACCATGGAGAGACTCCTTGTTGCTGCCACTGAGTTACTGTATCTTCGATAGTCTTTGCATAATGATTAGCAGAATGCCATACCTCATCTTCTTGCATGATATCTATAGTCGCATTCGCAGCAGCACACGCAACTGGATTACCTGAATAAGTGCCGCCCAAACTCCCTTTTGGCAGACCATTCATCACACTAGCCTTGCCTATCACCGCACCTAATGGCAAGCCTCCAGCGATACTTTTACCCAGTAATATCATGTCAGGCTCAATCCCTAAATGGGTAAAGGCAAAGGGTGTACCAGTACGACCGTACCCGGACTGAATCTCGTCCATAATGAGTAAGATTCCATTATCATCACAAAAGGCGCGCAGATATTTGGCAAATGTCGCTGACATTAATTGAAAGCCACCCTCTCCTTGTACGGGCTCCACAATAATGGCACCGATGTTCTCAACATCTGTCTCTACAGCAAATAAACGCTCTAAGGCTTCGATAGCTTGCTGATCACTAATATCATTATCGGCACTGGGGAAAGGAATATGGTAAACGCCACCAGCTAAAGGACCTAACCCTCGCTTATATGGAGCAACCTTACCGTTTAGATTAACAGCTGCAAGCGTACGGCCATGAAAGCCACCGTCAAAGGCAATGACACCTATGCGCCCTGTCTTCATACGAGCAATTTTTATGGCGTTTTCGGTAGCTTCTGCACCGCAATTGGTTAGCATGCCTGAGAGCTCACCTTTGATAGGAATGAGCTCGCACAATCTCGGCATAAAGGTTTGATACGGTAGATGAGCCGCTGCATTGTAAGCATAATGAATGAGCGACTGTGCTTGAGTGATAATCGCACTGACGATATGAGGATGGCAATGGCCAAAATTCAAGACACCAATACCACCTACAAAATCAATGTAGCAGCGGTCTTTATCGTCCCAAACTTTTGCGTTTTTACCTTTAGTTAAGGTCAACGGATGCACCATCGTAAAAGCATCAGTGACATTGTATAGCGGTTCCATGAGCATCTCTTACCTTCCTTGAGTTAGACACTCATTTCAGCAAAACTCTGTCTCATCAGCAAACGAATAATAGTTGTGAATCCATTCCTTTAATTCATTGCCATAAAAAAAGCCGGCATAAAGCCGGCTAATCTGTGTCTCTATCAGTAGTATTTTCTAAGCTTATTGATAACCTAAGATTGACAATACGCTCTTAACTTAGGGCATAGAATCTAAGTGTTGCTCAGCTGTTCTTTCAAGATAAGTTGAAACCCATTCTAAAATGACTTTTACTTTATGCGAACGACCTAAAGATAAAGGGTAAGATAGGTAATAAGCTCCTCTTCCTTTTGCAGCATAGCTCCATACTGTCACTAGTGTACCCGACTGTAACTCTGGAGCAACTAAGCGTAATGGTACTAGTGCGATACCATACCCGAGTAAAGCAGCAGATATAGTAGTATGAAAAGTATCAAAGCGAGGGCCTACAAAGGTACCTTCGATACTAATGTCTTGCTGTTTAAAATACTCATACCATGCGCTTGGACGTGAGCTGAGTTGTAACAGTGTAAAATTGTTTATCTTGCTTGTGCATGGTGCTTTATCTTTTAAATAATCAGGACTACAGACAGCCACACTATATTCATCAAACAACTTGATCGCCTCCATACCACCCCATATTCCGTCACCATATAAAAAAGCAACATCGACATTTTGATCTTCAGTAAAAAAAGGACCAGCAAGTTCTTTGATACTGAAATTGATCAGCGGGTGTGCTTTGCTAAAACCATTTAATGCAGGTATCAACCAACGAGCGCAAAATGTGGGATGTGAGACGATTTTTAGTATCTCTGAGTTATCACTATTTGACATTAAGCTAGTAGTAGCCGCTTCGATATGTTTGAGAATATCTAACACTTCGAGATAATAAGTCTTACCTGCTGGCGTTAACGATATTCGATGCGGTGTACGATAAAAAAGCGAGAGGTTTAACATCTCCTCTAGCTGAGCTACTTGCTTACTAATAGCGCTTTGAGTCATATGCATCTCTTGCGCAGCATTAGTAAAACTTAAGTGTCTAGCAGCCGTCTCAAAACACTGCAAAGCAGTTGTCGAAGGGTATCTTCTAAAAGAAAGCGGGGTTTTATCTTTATTTTTCATAAATTATTCATTCTATTATTCTATATAAATAACGTTTGCCAGTCTCATTAACAAGCCTACTCAAAAAATAGCGATTTTAACTAAAAAACTGGTGTAATGGACATCATTTATGCTGTTATAAGGCCTAAAGCTATATATTTTCAATATTTGCAAGGAATCAACGCTATGAATCAAAACACTTAATGACCGACTGAAAGCTCTTCACTAATACAATATTTTTTATTTAACTCAAAAATCACATCAACAATCATTAGTAAATGCATTACATACTTCATTAGTGATGACGACGCACGGGTCGCTTCATTATTTAATGACCCCTGCCGTTAAATCCATAGATTTAACGGCAGGGGAGATTTCAGTTTCACAGCCTGACGTTATAATCTAGGCTAGGTCATTCTTCATCATCTTTACTCCAGTCAAGCAGCATTACCAACACCTCTCCCAAAAACTTCAAGACACCGGAAGACTCATAAGTAGCTTGTTTTACAGATTTGGATTTCATTTTTCTGACAATTCTAACTTCAAAGCCTACGCAATTTTGGTTAGCCTCCACCCTAATGGCACTATTGAGTTTATGCTTTTTCTTGAAGTCTCTAACCTCTTTTATACTACTAGAAGTCAGTTGCCAATGGTGAGGCTCAATAATTTCACAGCCTATCCTCAAAAATTCAGCCAACAGCTCATGTTGAGACTTTTTAATGCCAAACTTTAAGTAAGATCTAGAGGTAATGTGCTTTTTTTGATAGGTCCTGACAAACCCTTGCAATATATCAGGTTTCTGTACAGACATATTATAAGCGTTATCCAAAGCCGTGGTAATAATCGCTTGAGCAGTTTGACCTTTGACTTGAGTGATGAGCTTGTCGTTATTATTTAAGCTACACGCATTTTTGTATAACTCTCTTGCATTGATTAGGTGAATACCGTGTTTTATCGCTATATTTTCCAACTCTTTTTCACGAAGCTCAGGTCTGAGTTTATCTATCTCTCTTATAAAGCTAATAACATCATTGTACCTTGCTTCAATAAAAATAGAGTGATCTATCCCCTCACCTTCAGTATTATGCTGGATAAGTTGGGCGCTCACATCGGGTGCTGTAAATAAAGGGGTGTGATGTGCTTTTAGCTTTTTGGCAAAGTAAGGTCTTAATTTCTTCAACGCTACCGCTTTAGTAGATTTGTCATAGGCAGTTTTATTGTGATAATTGACTGTTTGATAGTCTATACCAGTGATATTCTGTAGTACCGTAAAAGGTATTTCGATTTCAGCCTTGCTCAACTGCCACCCTGCTAATAAATGTGCGGTATGGATGTAATGCTCAAAAGTTGTGTCACAAGTCAGATGACCTACGAAACTTGCTAACCCAAACCAAGCACCTTGAATTTGATGATAACCAGCAAGACTGTCAGCAATATTTTGACTTTCCTCAATGGTGTAATCCGTCATTACCTGTGCTAGTACCGAACCATTGATAGCTAGCGCCAATTGACTAATCGCCGTATGTCTAAAGCTATGGAAAGTATAGTTGTGATTGTCTTGCCCAAGCACTCCATCCCATAATATCCTCATCAAATTGCTAAAAAAGTACGTCGGTAGTGGCTGACTACTAGCCACTTGTGAAAACAAATACGACGCCCCTATTCTTTCTTGCTGAGCAATAAACAACGTAACTATTTTTAACTCGTCTTTCTTTAAAAGTGCCTCCAACAACACTCTTCTTTTAGCACTGCTACTTTTAAGACGTAGATAAGGGTTTGGCGTCAGTACAACGCTAATATCTGAAAGCTCTTTCACGTTCTTGAGCTTTATACCTGCAATCTCATTAATGCGCATGCCAGTACGATACGCTAAAATTAATATCGTCTGACATAAAAGCTTTTGACTCGTGCTTAATTCGGATGCTTGTAGTATTTCATGCATAGCCTTATACACCCGTGGTGAGACCATGCTTGCTTTGACGACCTGTTTGTTTTCTCCCCAAGCAAAAACCACGTCAGGGGCATTGAAATACTGCATCTGATATCGATGAAAAGCACGTAATCGTCCATAGGTATAAGACTGGGTATTTTTAAGATCATCTAAGCTAGTGGATTGTTGATCCTCATTCTTTGACTCTTTACTTTCGTCTAACACCTGCGTTAGATGAGGTATTGGATCATCTAAATCATCATCTCCACTATTTTTGATATCCTCATTATCAAGCTCAGTATCATCTCGATCATCGATCGGGTCTTTCTGTAAAATATCTTTTTTACGAGCATCTTTGATTTTACTTAAGATAATTTGCTCATATATTTCTTCATAGTCATTGGTACCCCACTCCTCTAAATCTTCATCCATCGTCAACATAAGCCATTCACGTCCAATACAACCGACGTACTTACTGACTGAGTTTAGATTGGTTTGATTACCTTCTAATAAAGACAGGACCCAACCGAGCAAACGTATGGCATTAGGCTGAGAAAAATCATTTTTTAGGTCACTAATTTTATCTTTGGCAGATGATCGAGTCCCTTTCAAGCCGTCCTGCACAAATTGAATAATATTCTTACTAAAAGCAGGATAGCCTTCGGTCCTTCCAAAGTTTTCACTTCTTGAGACATTTTGAACAAACAGCTGTTGCCAAGTAATGGCAGATTGGGTGTTTTGAATAATTTCTTGGTTATAACTAAGTAATTGCTTAGTAGGTAGTGAAGTGGTTTTTAGCTGCCCTTGCATGACCAGACTATTAGCACCGTCGATATAGCTATCCGGCAATTGTCGCCAGTGAAAATTGGCGTATTTGATGAGGTGCGACAAATGAATCTTTTGTGGATCCCGGCAAGTGAGTTTGAACGTGTTGTTTAGCTCTTTAATAATCGTTTCAAACTGTTGTATTTTGTGGTCGTTTAAATTGGTATCGCGTAAAGCATATAAAAACATAAGACTGAGATCATCAGGAATGTAAGAGATATAACGTATTAAGTCATCATTTTCATTGTTTTTACAACCATATTTATCATCATTAATCTCTAAAGGAATGACGAGTAATATATCGTCGGCATTTAAATCTTTAGCGTTCTTGAATTTTTTTGCTAGATTGACTAGATGTAATGTGCGATGACCAAACAACCAGCCATATAAGGCCCTTAACGCACTGGTATCATTTAATCCGCCAAACATCATACTGCTATATAAAAGAGCCGAGACATAATCATTAGCGGTAAACCTACGCTTACGCTGCCAAAACAGTTGCATGGCTTGCCACGTCTCTGAGACTTTTGAGCCTTCAACGAACCAATCATAGCTAATGGTGAGTCTGTCTCGTTCAGCCACAATAGGAACAACAGGCTCATCTAATGAGCAGTTTTGATCTTTATTATAAGCTCTGACTGCTTGTAAGAACCCTTGCCTTGCACAGCGGTATTGATTGAATGTCGTGAATGAGTTTGATAATTCATTATCGATAGCATGATAATGCTCTTCCATATTAGACTCATCAAATGGCTGATGTTTATATAAATACTCAGTGACAATTTCCTCAGCTTTACTGATTAATGCCTGTTTTTGCTGCTGTAAGTTAGCAGCTCTACGCTCATGCGACGATAATTCTAATAAATTAGCCATGGCGCTTGATCTCCACTTGCTTAAGATCAAGCTTTTGCACCACATGATCTAGCTGGGGCAATAGCTCTGTTCTATATTGATTGATTGATAATGAGGACATCGGATGAAATATCTCTTGATCAGCATGTTCATGACCTAATAAGGCGCAAACATATACCTCATCTAACTCATTGGTAAGCATCGAGCGTAATTGATGTCGCAACCAGTTATCTTGATGAGGCAGCGCTTTACCCACCGTATTTCTAATTCGTTTTGGTGTGATGGGCATAAATTTTTTTGGATTTAAGCTAAATATCTGTAAAAAAGGTTCTTCTGATTGCAAAATCTTATTAATGTTAAGTCGATGGTCTGAATATAAAGGATTGTGCACGCTAGCAAAGTGTTTAATGTAGTTAATATAGTTTTTTAGCGCCGTTTTTAAAAAATTACTCATAGGTATTAGGCGACCATGGTCTTTGCCTTGACGTATAGATTTATCCGAAACCCAATACATGTCATGACTAAAGTTAAATTGATTTAAAAATCCAGGTGCATCATTGACGGGTCTTATACCAGTTTGAATCTGAATAACGTGCCATAGCCATAAGCCATAAGCATTAAATTGTTTGATATATTCATCTTCATTGGCATTTGTGCCATGGCTTAATAGTCGCTTATCAGCATGCACATGTTCTGCAAGCAGTACAAAAAAATTACTGCACACCTGATCATTCAGTGCCATCTCACTACCAATGTAGGTTTTGTTAATATTACTAGCGACAATTGGCATATCCACAAAATAAGAGTATCTATGAGCTTGCCATAATTTATAGTTTTTCGGATTTAGCGACTCTAAGACTTTCTGAGCTTTATCGATACTATAGAAGTTAGTAGAATTTAAGCTTTCAAAACATCGATTGCTCAGTATTTTAATTGCGGCTTGATAAGTATCAAACAGTGAAGATGTTTTTATACTGGTATAGTACAGCGGTGATGAATGCTCTACCTCTACACCTGTAATAATGTCTGAGTGTAATGGTTCGCCAATACGATGGGTAATAATAAACGCTAGCGCTGATTCAATATGTTGATTTGATAATAAAGGTAATGATAAGGATTCTCTAAGTGTTTTTAAAAGCTGAGTGATCTCGGTTGGTTCTACTTCAAATTTATACGGTAATATGACACTTAAGGGTAATGGCAACGGTAAACTAAAGTTATTGCTATGACTTTTAGTGATTGGCTTTATTTGATCACGCTGATTGACAGTCACATTAATGGTATTCCGAATCACGGTTACACCATTATCTTCTTCCACCAAAAATTTTCTTTGGCTTTTATTAGTAGCTACCTCTTTAATCACGTTTTGAATTGACCTGCCGGTTATCATTGATAGTAACAATATAGCAGCGACTCGCCTAACACGTTGTTCTTCATCAGATACTATGGACCATAGTTTTACAAAAACCGATTGATAATCGGATACTGTTAACAACCTAGTATTACTGGGAAACATAAATTGATTACGTTTATTGTGTAAGTAGCTGGTTTTGACTTGATACTGCTGCAATTGTGATGATTTAGCTGTTTTCTTACTAGGATTGTATTTATTATCTAAAAGCGCTAGTGGATTATCGTCTGCTAGGTCTTCTGGTTTAGCAACGTTATTATCTGAAGATAGCTTAGGAAAACGTATTCGTCGGGTTATTTCATTTGTGAAAGGTAAAGCCTGTTCATTTCTCGTCTTATTTATGAATACAGACTGCCCCTTTCCCCTAAATTTCCTTTCGATATAAACCTTATTCTCAAGAACAACTTCATAAGCAAGTCTTATCTCACCTACTTTCTTAGCTAGATTTATATTTTTGACTAAGCCTGTCTGCTCCCTATACCGCATACCTTGTTCATACGATTCAATATCGGCGAAGTTCTCGTAAACATTAGCAGACGATCCATGTATGTTAATTAACTCATCAATAATCGCAGTCTGAGATGAGTTCTTTTTGAGCGCCATTCTTATTCGAACGCCAAGATTGTTAATCTTATTAAAATGCTTATCTTCACGCTCTACTATCAGCAGTATAAACTGTAAGTACTTGCTTATAAAAAGCCAAGATTTATCAGTAAGTAGTTTTTGTCTATAGTAGTCAGTAAATGCAGCTAACATATAAGGAACAGACCAGATATCAGAGCTTTTACGAAAATTTACAACTTTTATTATAGTATTGCATTCATCATGCGTTAGTTTTGTCAAACTCGAATCGGTACTCTGATCATTAGTTTTCATCAAGTATCTTGGAGACAGGTTTATCAGCTCAAAAACAAGTCTGTGTACTTGAGCTGACAATGGTGAATCATATGGCACAATCCGTCTGATCAAACCATGAACCGTTTCGGCCTCCATAGTCCTAACAGTCCATTCTTTCACTTCACACATTGGTCCAGCCCGTATCCTGTGCTAAATCAAACATTTTTTTAACTGGCTTTAAAGATTTTTGCCTGTAGAAATAACGATCAATATTAATGCCTGCAAAAGTACAGTAATCCTCATTGAACAAACTATCACACCCCATTAGCTGCTTCAGTGTTGTCGCTGCACAGTCATGTCGTAAGTGCTGCCATAAAGAAACATGGTCAACATTCTCATAGCGGCAAAGCCTCAATACTTCTACCCAAGCCATCTTAGTAATTTGCTGTTCATTACCTGTAATGATTACAAATGGCTGGCTTATATCAGCCTCGTAAAGAAAAATATCTGCCATACGCTCAAAGTTGTCAAAATATAGGTAGCCTTCTTTATCACTAGAAATAATTCTTATCGGCGGCTTATGATATTTATCGATATCAGCAAGATGAATGGGCGATGTTTTGGGACGACACTTCAGCCAAGTTTTATAGGCCATTGACGCTTTGGGATGGACGGTCAACGTAGTATGATTGGGTGTAAAAAAGTGATTACGAGCTGAAGGCTTTTTTGTCATTGAACACCTCTAATAGATAGGATAATAAACCGTCCTAGAAATAATAACGATAGGGTAGGAGTAGATCAAGACTATCTTAATAATAGTTAGGTGTCAATCAGTGCTTTTTTACGGTGACAGTAATATAAAAATATATCGTTGATTGCGTTAATATGATAAAATAATTTTATTAAATATAAACAACAAGTATATTAATATCATGTACTTGTATATAAAATACTATATCACATAATAGTTCGACACCATTGCCAAGGTTGGGTTTGGTCTATGCTGAAGAGAGGATAAAGATTAGCTTGGTAAACTAACCATTTGACTGGGAGCTTGCTGACCTATATTTGTTCAATAAAGTGATCACCATATCTGTAAATATTGAATGTATATATCAAATTATTTATGAATGAAATTTCACTCTGTCTATAATATTTTCTAAGTAAGAATATAAAACCACTTAATCTGAACTGGAAAATAAAGATCAGATAATATTTGAATTCATTTAAGGAGAAGGTGGGAAAAGCTCCTTGACTAAAAGCAATACTCTGACAGAGGAAGTAACTTAATGAATATAGACTAGAGTGTTATTGATTTATGAATAATACTTAATACAAATAAGTACTAAGCAACCCAAAATGATTTTATAGATATGTAAAAATATCCCTGTTATATTAGATTCATGAGGGTTTGAAATACTCGCTCATCTATACAAGGAAGCATAGAATGACAGGGATTGAGTTTTATACCAACGGTCATATCATCAGTGAAGCGGACAGCATGCGTCAAAAGCTCGGTGCATTAGCGAAGCAGTATCGTGCAACGTCCGCTATTATCGTTACAGATACTGGCATTACCCAGCTGGGCTATGTCGATATTGCTGAGCAATCATTACAAGAAGCTGGCGTTAATGTTGTTGTATTCGATAGTGTCATCGCTGATCCGCCTGTTGAAGTCGTCAATGACGCTATTAAAATTGCCAGAGACAATCGTTGTGATTTGGTTGTCGGTCTTGGTGGCGGCAGCTCTATCGATACTGCAAAAATCGTCGCTTTACATTCAAATGAATTTGAGTCAGTAAACGACATTTTGGATAAAGACGTGAGTGGCTTTCACAAACTACCTTTGTTTGCGATACCGACCACCGCTGGCACAGGTGCAGAATCTACCTTTGTCTCAGTCATCACCGCAAAAGATGGTAGCAAAAAAGCCATATATACGCCCAAAATCCTACCTGATGTCGCTATTTTAGATGCGACGCTTACCCTTAAGCTACCTCGTCACATCACTGCTGCAACCGCTTTAGATGCCATGGTTCATTGCATCGAAGCTTACACGAGTCGCACTAAAAAGAATCCTATTTCAGATGCTATGGCTGTCAAAGGCTTGCAGATGTTATGGAGTAATTTTGAGAGAGTATTAAACCAAGGTGATGATATCGACGCTCGCTCTAACATGTTATTAGGCTCAACTTTGGCTGGTATAGCATTTGTGAATTCTTCGGTAGCCGCTGTGCATGGACTTTCCTACCCGCTTAGTATCAACTTTCATATCCCGCATGGACATGCCAATGCACTTGTTATGTGCGGTGTCTTTACTTTTAATTTATCAGCAGCAGCCCCTCTTTATGCAGAGCTAGCTCATGCTGTTATGCCCTCTCAGACCTTGGGTATGACAGACTTAGAGGCCGCAAGCTTGTTTATCAGACAATTAAAAATATTTTTAGAGACCAGTGGTCTTAAATATCGATTAAACGAATTAGATATAACCGATCAAGACATCCCAGCCTTAGCAAACATCGTTATAAATACTTATGCTAGGCTAATCGCAACCAACCCTAAAGATATGACGTTAAATGAGGTAACAGCAATATATGAGGAGATACTCTAAAAAAGAGGCTCACACTATTTGAAACAGTGTTATTTATCAAGGAAGATATCCACTACTCAAGCTACTCAAGGAAAAGAATTATGGCAGAATACAATTTGGACGTGGTCGTTGATGGCTTTCATTATCTAGAAGGACCTCGCTGGTATAAGGACGCCTTATGGTTCGTCGATTTTTATACCAAAGGTGTGTACCGTGTCAATAATGAAGGTGTCGCAGAAAAAATTGTTCACATTGAACAACAACCCTCTGGTTTAGGCTGGCTACCTGATGGGCGTATGCTGGTCGTTTCAATGAAAGATCGCAAAGTCTTACGCTTAGAAGACGATGGCGAGTTGGTCGTTCATGCTGATATCTGGGAGCACTGTGATGGACATGCTAATGACATGGTCGTTGCACCTAATGGTAATGCTTATGTCGGTAACTTTGGCTTTGATTTGATGGGTGGTGCCGACCATAAACATGCGGCTCTTATATTGGTGAAACCTGATGGCCACTCACAGATTGTGGCAGAAGGCCTGGCTTTTCCAAACGGTATGGTCGTTTCTGCTGACCAAAAGACGTTGATCGTTAATGAGCTATTTGGCAATAAAATCTCACAGTTCGATATTAAAGAAGACGGAACTTTGCGAGAGAAGCGTGACTTTGCAAACTTTGGGGAGTTAGGAGATGAGCCAAATTTAGGTGTGCGCATAGAAAACGCCAGTATCTTACCTGATGGTCTTACGCTAGATAGCGAGGGCGCTGTTTGGATTGCAGATACCTTAAACCAGCGTGCTGTTCGTATTCAAGAAGGCGGGGAAATTTTAGAAGTCGTTGATACCGCACCTGATGGTATTTTTGCAGTGGCGCTTGGCGGACAAGATGGTAAAACCTTGTTTATGTGTGCAGCACCTGATTGGGATGAAGCATCACGTACAGCTGAGACCAGAGGTCGCATGCTATCTACTCAGGTTAAAGTTGGTCATGCTGGTACGCCATAGCTAACTTTTTAACAGGCAAATAAAGTTAATACGTAAAAGGATTAACCATAGAAAAGTCAGGCATTTAAAATAGTCTGGCTTTTTA
>NZ_CBCPJH010000038.1:0-31729 GCF_965118485.1 Psychrobacter glacincola
CTAAAATTATTTATATAAATTAAATTTATGATAAATTATGAATTCCATAACTAAATGGACTATAACTGGCAATACTATTTCCCTAAACGTTTAGAGAAACTTTATAACAGCGGTTAATTTATAAAGATAGAAGCAGAATAGGTGGTTGCTACATTCAAATAAGCCTAGAGAAGCAAGCTTATTTGGTAAACCTTATACTCTAGCTATGAAGAATATAAATCTGCATGTATCATGCCAAGAAATACTCTATTGCATTTTTTAACAATACAGTAACAATTATATGAAGACAATATTTTTTGTTTACTTGCGAGTCGTTATCTTATTGTTTTATAACGCCAACTTATGCTTAGCTTTGGCATTATCTGGCATAAATCTGCCCTTGAAAACCCAACTTAACGCACTCATCTAGTCGCTAACGTTATATAATGGTCGCCTTTATCGTCAAGCTGAGGTTTTACTCTCATTTTGTCGATATTTCTACTGACTATTTAGCTAAAGACTGCCAGCTTATTCATGCTACTGAGCCTGCAATCATGGCTCGCATTATAAGCTCTTTATTTTCTTATCATCTGAGTACTAAAAGACATCGCCCTATGACTATCTCTCTCGCTTCACTGCACAGCACCGAATTCGCCGTTGGTCAACGCTATTTATCTGATACGGAGTCTGAGCTTGGCTTGGGTGTGGTTATCGATGTCGACGACCGCTGTGTGCATATCCTATTTCCACAAAGTGAAGAGACGCGCGTCTATGCAAAGAACTCAGCACCGTTATCGCGTGTGGTGTTCAAAGTAGGCGATAGTATTTCTGACCAAGCCGGTAATATCTATACAGTAACGGCTGTTGAAGAAGTGATGGGCGTGCTCAAATATAGCGTTGAAGATGATGATGAAGGCGTGTCCGTCAAGCCCATTATGGAAACTCGACTGGCTGCCAATATCACCTTGGCAAAGCCGCTTGAGCGTCTGCTTGCTGGTCGTATCGAACGCGGTGATTGGTATGAGCTGCGTCAAGATATCCTACGTATGCAATCGGCACTTGCCGGTCATCCGCTCAAAGGCTTGATGGGCGCGCGCGTCGATATCATCGAGCATCAACTTTATATCGCTCATGAAGTGGGCAAACGTATCGCGCCACGAGTTTTGCTGGCTGATGAAGTAGGTTTAGGTAAAACCATTGAAGCGGGTTTGATTATTCATCAGCAGTTGTTAACAGGTAAAGCTGAGCGCGTCTTGATTCTGGTGCCAGACAGTCTGCAATATCAGTGGATGATTGAGCTACGCCGCCGTTTTAATCTAAACTTTGCCTTATTTGATTTGGTACGTACCGCAGCGATTAAAGAGCACGATCCTGAGCAAAACGTCTTTACGACAGAACAATGTATCATCGCTGGTATGGACTTACTCCTTGACCATCCTGACTTGTATGACCAAGCGATGGAAGCAGGGTTTGATTTATTAGTTGTCGATGAAGCGCATCACCTGCATTGGGATGAAGCGCAAGGCGGCAATGATAAGTATGACTTGATTGCAGATTTTGCTGAAGAAACAGCAGGAGTGATGCTACTAACCGCCACGCCTGAACAGCTTGGCGCGCAAAGTCACTTTGCTCGCTTGCGTTTATTAGACCCAGATCGCTTCGATGACTTAGATGAGTTTATCGATAGTCAAGATGCCTTTGCAGAAACGGCAGCCGTCGCTGGTGTATTAATCGAAGATAAGCCATTAAGTGAAGGGCAAATTGCCGCATTAAGCAGCTTGCTGGCGATTAGTATTGATGAATTAGCAACGATTAATGAAGACGAAAAACTGCGTACTTATGCGTTAAATGAATTGTTAGACCGTCATGGTACTGGGCGTATTTTGTTCCGTAATACTCGTGAAAGTGTCAAAGGCTTCTATGGGCGTAGCAGCCAGCCTTATCCGCTGCCGTTACCGGAAGCATGGGTCGATAGCTATCAAACCACTGGTAAATTGCGCGAGCAGCTATGGGGCGAAGAAAACCAACCTGATGGCGGCTGGTTAGAAGATGACCCACGTGTACCTTGGCTAATTGATATCTTAAAGGCTGAGCTTAAGCATAAAAAAGTGCTGTTAATTGCTCGCAGTGGCGCAACCGTTGAAAGTTTAGAGGCGGTATTACGCCTACATGCCGGTATTAAAACCGCTATCTTTACTGAGCAGATGACCTTACTTGAACGTGACCAAGCTGCGGCGTTCTTTGCCGATAGTGAAGGCGCACAGATATTATTATGTTCAGAGATTGGCTCGGAAGGTCGTAATTTCCAGTTCGCAAGCCAACTGATATTATGGGATTTACCTGCTAATCCAGATACTTTGGAGCAGCGTATCGGTCGCCTCGATCGCATTGGGCAGACACAGGAAATCATGCTGCATGTACCTTATGTTCAAGGTACCGCGCAAGAGCGTATGTATCAGTGGTATAACAACGCGCTAAATATGTTCAATCAGATATCGCCAACCGCGCAAAGTGTACAAGAGAAATATATTCAAGAGCTAAAACCGATGCTTGAAGGTGCGGATACCGACATCAACCGTGCAATTTTGGCAGACATCATCGCAGAAGCAGCACAAACCCGAATGGGGCTTGAAGCGCAATTGCAAGCAGGTCGTGACCGTCTATTAGAATATAACTCATGCCGTCCGCGCGTTGCGGGGCGTATCGCCGATGCTATGCGTGATTTTGATGGGCACAATCTATTGCCTCAATTTATCGAGCGCTTTTTTGCCTCAGCTAATATCGAGCATAACATCCAACGTGATGGCTCGTGGGTGATTGCCCCGATTGATAGCACTGAGATTAGTGATTATATCGACGGTCTGCCACTCGGTGATGAAGATGGCATGACGCTGACTTTTGAGCGTGAGCTAGCGCTACAGCGTGAAGATATTGCCTTTATCACTCATGAACATCCGCTGATGCAAGCAATTTATGAGCTGGCAAGTACCAGCACCTTTGGTAATACCACGGTTGCGATGCTAAAAAGCGCAGCTATGCCGCAAGGTATGGTGATGCTTGAAGTGAATTTCCGCGTAGAAGCGATTGCACCAAAACTACTGAATTTACCTGCCACCTTGAGTACACAAAATATTCGCGTCTTTATCAGTGAGCAGGGCAGTGATTTGTCTGCGCGTATTAGTGCCGAGATGATTATGCCGCACATTGAGCGTTTGGATAAAAACCGCGCGCGTCAAGTGATTAAAGTACGTGGCGATTTGATTGAGCAGCGTTATTATGAAGCTGAAGATATTGCCCGTCAGCAATTGGCTGAGATTGGTGAGCAAGCAAGCGCCCGCTTTAGCCAGCAGTGGTCGCGTGAGATTAAGCGTCTTAAGCATCTACAGACCATCAATCCTAATGTACGTCCAGCAGAGATTGAGCGCTTAGAGCAGCTAAAGGCGCAAGGCGAACAAGCATTATCGAGCTTGTCACTAGTGCCAGATTCTATTCGTGTACTGGTAGCGGTCAAGCCATAAGCGTAAACTGTATTAAAAAACGAGATGTTATAAAGCCTCTCGTTTTTATTTATTATCTTTTATTATAGACTTTCAGTAATCGTTTTATTAATTGTCAGCGTAATAATATTTATTATGCTTCCTAGGCTGTTGCTCACATTAAGAATTATCTTGTATATTACTGTAATTAATTTCGTATTATTGACATTCAAACGCCACGTCGGCTGAAGATATATCTTCTAGATATGCTTTGGCGCTTATATCTAGATGCTTGGTGTTATTGATAAAAATAAGGAAAACGATCGTCATGTCTGATTATGCACAACTAATAGATGAGCTACTTGCTACCGTCGCATTGATTGAAGTCAGCCCTGATGTGTTTGAAGGTAAAAGCCATGACTATGTTGGCGTTCGTATCTTTGGTGGGCAAGTACTCGCGCAAGCGATAATGGCAGCAGCAAACACCCTTGATGAAGACAAGCCTTGTCATTCATTACATGGTTATTTTTTACGCGGTGGTGATATTAACCAACCGGTGATTTATCAAGTGCGACGTTTACGAGATGGGCGTAGTTTATCGGCGCGTGAAGTGACTGCGATTCAATATAAGCAAGTACGCGGTAAGCCGCCTGTTGAGCAAGTGATATTTTCGATGATTGCCTCTTTTTCACCGATGGAAGACGGTTTAGAGTATCAAGAAGATATGCCGGTTTATCCGCCACCTGAAGATTTATTGGCTGAGCAAGATTTAAAAGAAGACTATGTCGGTAAAGTTCCAGAGGCGCTCAAGTCGCGCTTTATGCGCCGCCGTCATGTCGAGATTAAACCGGTAAAACCGCGTGATCCTATTCATCCAGAGCCAATGAAACCTAAGCAAGCGAACTGGCTACGTATTCGTGAGCTTGGTAATCAACCGGTAGCGATTCAGCAAGCGCTGCTTGCTTTCTCATCTGATTTTTATCTGGTTGGCACGGGACTAATGTCACATGGTATCAGTTTTATGACCAGTGGTTTACAGGCTGCTAGTATTGACCATTCGATGCATTTTCATCGTCATTTTGACTTAAACGATTGGCTGTTATATGATATGTGGAGTGATACCACGTCCAATGCGATGGGACTCAATCACGGTCAGTTTTGGCAAGATGGTAAGCTGGTAGCGACCGTACAGCAAGAAGGCTTGATGCGTTTGCGTGTACCGAAGTCTTAAATTGCTATCCTGTTATATGTAAATAAAAAGCGCCTCAAAATATTTTTTGAGGCGCTTTTTTAATAACGTATCCAGTGCTTCTTTAGCTATTTGGTTGATATAAATCACCCAACTTACTATTCTAAAATCTTAACCATTGCTCTTGGTAATCCTAACGTTGCTTGTGCATCATCAGCATTTAACCAATTAATATTAATTTCTGCTGCTTGTAATGCTTGAGTTATTTCTTGCACTTGCTCATTATCTAAAGTCACTGATTGTGGCGTTAAATACCAATGAAAATGAGTCAGCGAATGCTTAATAGGTGCGTCATTGAGCAAGGTCTTACTCACGGTTTCGGTGATTAATTTCTTCTTATTTAGCCACTCATTGATAATTTGCTCAGCGGTGGTAAATTCCGTTTCGTATACTTTTTCATTACTAGCAACTTCTAATAGCTTTTCTGTAATGGTATGTGTTGGTTTGGCAGTAGCTTTATCGTCAATTTTCTTTATAAACTGCAAAGGCAAACTCCACAGTCCGCCCCAAATGCCATTGTCAGGACGCTGTAGCCATAACATTTCGCCTTCTATGTTTTTAATAAGCAGCGCATCACTAAATTTACTCGGCTTTGGCTGTTTTTTTGCTTTAACTGGATAATCGGTTTCGCGCCCTTGTGCATGAGCGAAGCAATCGTCTTGTAGCGGACATAACAGACAAGCAGGCTTGCTACGCGTACATAAGGTTGCACCCATATCCATCATCGCTTGCGCAAATAATCCTGATTGCTCTTTAGGCGTTAAACGCTCTGCTAATGCCCATAATTCCTTAGTCGTTGCTGACTTGGTAATATCACCATCGATTGCCGCCCAACGTGTCAATACCCGCTTAACATTGCCATCACAGATAACGCCATAACGATGTAAACCCATCGACATAATCGCCCCAGCGGTTGAAGGACCAACACCCGCAATCGCTTCCCAACCTGCTAAGGTTTGTGGAAAGTCACCAGACTCGTCAATAACTTCAACCAACTGCTTAGCACCTTTATGCAAATTACGTGCACGTGCATAATAACCAAGTCCCGCCCAATGCTCTGCCACCGTATCCCATTCTGCTACGGCCAAATCCTGCACGGTCGGAAACGACGCCATAAAACGGGCAAAGTAGGGTAGCACAGTGGTTACTTGCGTTTGCTGTAGCATGACTTCTGATAGCCAAACAATATAGGGATTGGGGGTGTCAGTTTGGTGTTGTTGCCACGGTAAGTCGTGGCGACCATTTTCGTTGAACCAAGTGAGAAGGCGCGGGGCGAAAGTATTGAGGGAGTTCGCGGAGTGACTAAAAGTATTCTTTATCATTGTGGGGTTAAGCGTGCTAGTAAGCTGAGTCATGTCATCAATTTTTTTGGCATATTAATGTATGAATTATAACTGATTTTTAAGGGTGATGAGTTGATATCATTGTTATCTACTGCTTATAGATAATGATGAGGCAACCTTTTTCAACACAGCGTGTGGTGTGTCTGATTTGTAACAGATCCTCAAAAATATGGCTTTTAAAATTGCAATTTTATAAAGAAAATCTTACAAAAACAAATCAGTGTTGTAGATATTTTAATATATTATATGTTTTTTTAAATAGCACTTTTTTAAATAACATTTTTTTGAATAACGATTCTTATAGTTTTCATAAATAACACTTCAAATTGGCGATGATTTTTGTAGAAAATTCATCATTTTAAGCAAACACTCATTGGTATGAGCGATATTTTAGGACTTTTTATGAAATTAATTTTAAATTATGTATCCAAAGCACTATTAGCGGTAGCGGTAATAGGTTGCACAACTAATGTGATAGCGGCTTCTTCTAATTTAGTATTACAACAACCTAATGTTTCTTTAAAGCTAGCCAATGAACTCATTGATGCTACGATGGCTGCTTGCCATGCAGAAGGTAAATCTGCTGTAGTAGCAGTTGTTGATCGTGGCGGTAATCTAATCGCATTGCAGCGTGATGATAGCGTTGGACCACATAATACAGACGCTGCTGTTCGTAAAGCATTTACAGCGTTATCTACCAAAACGCCTTCACGTACTTTGGCGAATAATGCTCGCGCTAATCCAGACTCAAGTAACTTGAATACAATAAATGATTTATTGCTAATCGGTGGCGGTGTACCATTAAAATTTGGTAATGATGTGATCGGTGCTATTGCGGCGGGCGGTGCAGGTGGCGCCATGCAAGATGAAAGCTGTGCGTTAAAAGGTATCGAAAAAGTTATGCCTAAGTATAAGTAGTTGATGGTTTAAATATCAGTAATATTAGATATAAAAAAAGCCCTATGGGCTTTTTTTTATATCTAATAATTCAAGTGACTCTAAGCAATTAAATTGGAAAGAATTACTTCCGATTCTTTCGCGTTTTCAATCGACGTAAGCGTTTTTCTTCTTCTTTAGCGATTCTTTTCTCTTCTGCCGCGACGCGTTGCTCAGCGACGACGACTTCTTCTGCTTCAGTCATGGTTGGTGTCTCGAGCGTAATACGCCCAATCTTACCGCTACGCAGCTCATTGACTAGGATTTCTGACATCCGGTAGGTATCAACTTGATTGCCCGCGCGTACGCAGCCGCGATTGCGTCCTGCCATCTCAAAAAACTCCCAATCTGTCTTGGGCAGTTCTTCAATTTTATAGCGAGTCTTTAATAGCTCAGTATAGGCAGTTAATAAATATTCAGCGGTATAACTAGCAACATCCGCAAAATCAAACGCCGTATCGCGAATGCCGCCGGTCGCTGCCAGACGATAGCCGGAATTTTCGTTTTCAACCTTTGGCCACAGCATACCTGGTGTGTCATAAAGCATGATGTCATCGTCAAGCTTAATCAATTGCTGCGACTTGGTGACAGCGGGCTCGTCACCAGTTCTAGCCACAGCGCGCCCAGCCAAAGTATTAATCAAGGTTGATTTACCGACGTTTGGAATCCCCATAATCATGGCTTTGATTTGGCGACCGGTACCTACTTTATTGGGAACAAGTTGTTTACAGATGGCGATGATACGTTTGACATCATTGGCTTTCTCAGTATCGCAAGCAATGGCTTTAACACCGTTTTGCTGCTCAAGATAGTCCATCCATACTTGGGTTAATTTGGGATCAGCAAGGTCGGCTTTATTCAGAATTTTGATAACCGGTTTTTCGCCACGCAATGCCGCAACCATCGGGTTTTCGCTACTATAAGGGATACGCGCATCAATCACTTCGATAATCACATCCATCTGCGGCATTATTTCTTTGATTTCATTGCGGGCTTTGTTCATATGCCCAGGGAACCACTGAATACTTGCTCTCTTATCCATCTGCTTTCGTAACCTTTTATAAAAAATGCTCAAAGTAAGACGATCGTCATTTACTTTTTATGGTGTTCAGTTTACTACATAAGCAAGGTACTGATGCTAAAAAGTACTGATGTTGAAAATGCTGATACTAAAAAGTGCTCACACTCACATTTCATTTAACGCTCATATGCAACTATCATTTAGCCTCATCTGCTAACCCTTCGCGCGCTGGTGGTAGAGGTGCCAAGTAACCTATCACCAATATTAAACTACCGGCACCAAGGAAGGAGATCACCCGCCAAACAGCTTCTGTCTGTGACAAATCAACCAATACCAGTTTAAGTACCACAACACCCAGCAGTCCAATGCCCATAAACCACAGTACACGCTGCAGGTAACGACTGGCAATAATGGTGGCGGCCAATGCCAGTAGCGTCCATAAAATCGTCAGCCCTGTTTGTACCTGCTCACTACTCCACGCGCCGCCAGTACTATCATAAAAACCACTAATCCATAACGGTGTACTAATAAAGGCGTGCAGTGTTCTAACCAACATACTAGAGAATATCCAAAAGCCAATCAGCGCCAATATAATAAGTAGAGTGTTATTTTTAGGAATGGCATGTAAGATATTTTTCGATTGTATGCCTTGGGATTGGCGCAGTAAATAAACGCCTAAGCCGTAAAATGCGACCAGCCATAAGGTCACATCATATAGGTTCAGCAGTGGGAAATAAGATAAGCCCCAAATCACGCCATCGTAATAAAAATTGGTAAAAATGACCCAGCATAATGTAAGAGGAACGAAAATTTTGGCGCAACCTAACAGTGCACTTTGCCAATCAAACCAATATAGAACACGCGCTGAAGCTGCATTATTCGTCTGATTGTTACTTTGCTGACGGTAAGTTAACCAGAGCCCAGCTAGCATAAACGCAACGGGAACCAAAATAGTTATCACGCCGTCTGAATCAGGCAAATCATAATGAACAGCTTCTGCCAAAATTATCATTCCAGCGCCAAGCCAACTCGCACTATCGTAGCCTTTTAAAGCAACATCGTGATGCCATTCTTTTAACCAAAGTTGCCCAATCACTAACCAGCCAATCATTAAAGTCATAAATACTGGCCAATGAAACGTCGTCCATTGGTAATCAAATTCATACTTTTGAGGTAGCTGTAGTATCAGCATGGCATAAAACAAAAGTAGTAAAGCATGGCTAAATTGTCTAATCTCGTGCCATGAACGATACTGATTTATAATCCAATAAATCAGTAAGCTAGCTAAAGTGGCTAGCGCTATCAGTGCTGTCGTTGCCAATTGCCAGCTGGCGAACCATTGATCAAAATCAATTATTAACACATATAGCAGCCAACCCATTGTGACAAGCGTCAACAGACGTATCAAAATAGGACGTTGCCAAATCGCTTTGAATGCCATACTTTGGCTATTGATACTGGCAAACCATTGCTCAGCAGCTGTTTCGCTGATACCTAATGCTTTAGCATATTCTGACGTCGTATGATTGATATTAAGTAAGCTTTTAGCGTGAGGCAGCGTCTGTGTTGAGTCTTGAGTTTCTACGCTAGCAGATAAAATAGGCGAGTTGCTGACACGAAGGATAAAGATACTGGCGATGGCACTGATGGCAGAAATCGTCAATGCCAAGGTTGGATAATAAGCAGTAAATACAAATGTATTTAACAGCATGCCAATACTAACGAGCTGTAATAAAATGCCAAATAATACTGACCATGCACGTAATGAGCGCCGCCCGAACCAGACCAATGCTAGACCTTGCACCGACCAGCCAAAGGCAATCCATTCGGCATCTAATGCTAGCGGAATCACCAAGGCTAAAAAGCCAATCCCTAACGCCAACATGCCCTCAGTAATTAATGCATATCGCTGACTGCGCTGGACAAACACCCAGCCGAGTCCTAAATAAACAATGGCTAAAATAGCACTAGTAATAGTTAGAGCATTAGGAATGTCATCTAATAAAGCAGCAAATATACCAAATGCCAATATCGGTACTGAAAATAGCAAACCGGTGTCAATGGGAAATAAATAAGTATTACTTGTGTTGTTAACATCTTCTTCATTAACAGTATTATAAGCAATGATTTGCTGAGCATAGCGAATGACGACGAATAGATAGAGCAGGACATGCAGTGCTACGAGCAGGACCAATGCCCAGCGCTGATTATCAATCGTTGCCATCAAACTTTCAGTGAGTCCCCAGTAATAGGCCAGCCCAAAGGTCACGACCACGCCTAATAAATTTAGCACTTTCCACGGACGATAATGGGCGATAGCAGCAATGGTAATGTTTAATAATAAATAATAGCTAAATAATATCGTTAAGCTAGCGGTATCCTGACTGGTCAAAATAGGCGCAAAAAAGCCGCCAGATAATGCCAGTAATGCTAAAGGTAAAGCGTTTTGGCGCACTGCTAAACCAATTGTAATGGCAGATAATATACTAAGCCCCATAAAGCTAGGTATATTTGCTAGCACTTGATAAACGCTATAGGCAAAAAAGGTCGTTAAATAAACAATCGCTAAACCCGCGCCTTGCAAGGTGATGCCGTAAGCAAAGCGATTTTTTGCAAGCTTTAATCCTAAAGCTGCTAGCGCTAATCCAATCAATCCTATTGCAGTGAGCTTAAAGGTGATGGGTATCTCGATATAGTCGCTTAATAAGCGCAGTAGTAAGACCACGCCGACAAGTAATACTAAAACCCCAACACGCACCACCAAGTTACCGCCAAAGAACCAGTTTTTAACCGAGCGGATGACTGAGGTGACAATCGGTAGTGAGCGCTCATCCGGCTCTATAGTAGTGGTGGGGTTGTGCGATTGTGACTGTGTATGCAGTTTTTTGATAGATTTGAAAATGGGTATAGCCGAGGTAGTAGAAGTACCTTTAGCTGCTTCAGATGGTGAAGGATTGAGTTTAGGAGGCCAAGTGCTCGAAGCGGTATCAGGTGCTAGCGCAGATTTTAATTCAGAATTGCTATTATCGATAGGATTTATATCAACAGAATGTGCAGGTCTTGTGGTTATTACCCCTTCTTTGTGGTGTTCAAGCTCAGCTTGTAACTGTGTCATATCGTGGCGTAATTGCCTGATCTGCTGATTTATCTTAGCGTATAACACCGCAACTACGACTAATAAAGCAATAAAAGCCAACCAACCCAGCTGGTTTATTAATAGGTATAGCATCCTCGGCACTCAATCCATCTAATAATAGAGTGATAATGACGTTATTTGACGATAAGCACAAGACTGATAATTTTACTTAAAAGAAAGGGCAGTTCAAAAGAAGCTGCCCTTGTTTTTGCATTGTTATGGCTAATAAGCTTTTATCAAGCTTTAGCCTAGATTGGTTTTCATGAATTCAAGCATATTTTCCCAGCTTTGTTTGGCAGCGGTTTCATTGTAGCCAAGATCTACCTTGTTTTTAGCCGCGCGCTCGTCGGCATGCGGATTGGTAAAACCATGCTTAGCACCATCGTAAACATCAATAGTGTAGTCAACATCAGCCGCATCTAGCTCTGCTTTTAAACCTTCTATCGCCTCCATTGATACCATTGAATCATCACGACCATGAGCGACTAAGACTTTGGCTTTGAAGTTTTTATCGGCTGGTTGTTTTGCTGATGGGTTGCCATGGAAAGTAGCGACTGCTTTTAATGGCATGCCTTCACGTGCCATATCGAGTACGACTTTGCCACCGAAACAAAATCCAATCGCGCCTAAGTTATTACCGTCGACGGCTAGCTGATCACTAAAATCATTGAGAATCAAGCGACAGCGTGCCATCAGCATATCTGGGTCTTCTAATACTTGCTCCATCCACATATTTGCTTGCGCAGCATCTGATGTTAGTTTACCTTCACCGTATACATCCATTGCTACCGCAGCATAGCCTGCTTTTGCCAAACGTTCGGTGACATTTTTTGGATGCTCGACCACGCCCCACCATTCTGGCACGACTAAAATACCTGCTACTGGATTATCGTCGTCGGCATCTTCAGGCAGCGCAATATAGCTGATAAGCTCTACACCATCTTCGGTGGTACTGATTAATTCAAAAGTCTTAATTGACATTATTATTGTCCTTTTTTATGTGATGAGTTTTACGTTAAGAGTATGATGTGACTGTCTTTTTAATTTTTCGTTTTTCTTACCTTTACTACCTTAACGCCCAACCCATGCAAAAACAGCTATAATACTGTAACGCTCTTTATCAAAATGCTACGGCAGATTTATGACTATAAATTTATTAAATGACGATACATCCAGTTTAAATACGGGTATTGACATCGATTTGAATGCTGAAAGGGCATCGAACTTGCCTTTTTTGTCTGGTAATGGCTCGGCTGAGACTGGAACTTTGCGTCCGCAATTTTGGTCACGATTTAAACTCTTAGAATTAAATCACAGCGAGTGGGAAGCTTTGTGCGATGGTTGCGGCAGCTGCTGCCTTATCAAGTATATCGACGAAGATGAAGATGGCAACGTGGATGAAAGCTTGGTTGAGTATACCGATGTGACCTGCCAGCTGATGGACTGTGCGACTGGCTATTGCGGGCATTACGCGACGCGCCAAGAGCATGTGCCAGACTGTATTCAGCTTACGATTAAAAACTTGCCGGATATGATGTGGCTACCGTCGCACTGTGCTTATAAGCGCTTGTATAAAGGTCAAAGCTTACCAAGCTGGCATTTACTATTAACTCAAGATGCGGTGGCAACTCAGCAACAAATGCACGCTGCCAACGTCGGCGTAGCTGGACGTTGTATTTCTGAGACTGGTATGGATGATGAAGAGATGGAGACGCGCGTGGTGAATTGGGTTCAGCCTTAATAGGCTCTGACCCTTCTATGGCTCTATTGTCAAAATCTTTAAGTTCTCGTAGCAGTGATACTAATGTGAAGCTTGAGCTGCAGATTTAGCATTTGCTTCGGCAATATTTTGCGAATCAGCCAGTGGCGGGATAGGAATGCCTTGGCGAATTTGTCGTGAAAATTCGCTGCCATGAATATCGCTGCTATTCTGAAAGCTTTTAACCTTTGGATTGATGTGGGTGCGCTCATACCAAGTATCCATTGACCAAGGTTGCCCTGTACTTTCGGGATTGGCGTCTAGCATACCGGCATCATGAAGATAATTGGGCAACCAACCAGAGACCCAAATCCGGTAATCCCATGGTAGACGATCATCACTGACCAAACGCGCCATATAAAAGATAATGTTGGTACAGTTGCTGGTTAAAGTGTTGTACCACGCAGGCTTGGTGTTTAGCTCATCAGCGGCAGTTAAATAAGACTCGAACAACGCTTTGACTTCATGCTGCTGCAAATGGCTAATGGGAAATAAATACACCTGCTCGCCGCGTGCATTACTACGTGTGTAGATAATATCGCGCTCTTCTGCGGCAATTAGGCTCAATTCAAAACGTCTAAAAAATCCTGCCAATGCCGAAAATGATTCTCCATTCTCTTTACGAATCTCAAATGAGAAAGCAAGCGGGCGCTCATCTTCAAAACGAAAGCTCACTAGCGTATGAGCAATTAGTGGTCCCATCCAATACGAGTTGGTAATATCGACGCCAGATAATTTTGACATATCAATCGTGCGCGTCTCCCAGCGCTCTGTTGCCTCTGTGTCGGTATGCCAATCAAAGTTGCGTACATTGGTTAGCGTAATCAAATCAGGATTACTGGCATCGCGCGTATAAGTAACTCTTTCAGCCACTTCGGGCATCCAGTCGCGCGCTTGTTTCGCTTCAATCGAGAAAAACCAGCCAAGCCCTAGTAACCATATGGTAGCGTAAGTTCCGATGAGTCCTTTAGTTAACATCTTGCTCTTTTGCGTTTTCATTGCACGGGCGTTTTTATTACTAGCCTGACTATCAATTGCGTTTTTAGATATGTTTGACCAAAGATGAACACCAAATAAAGCTGACAATAAACTAACAACAACGATAATAGTGAGCCAAGCTATAGGGGAGCGCCCACCAAATTGATACCAAATTGCCATCAGTAACCAGACCGCAGACAGTATCAAAGTCAAAGCAAACAAAAATTGCAGTAGATAAGATAGCCACTTATGTTTTGGTGCATTGTCAGTCGATGCACGAGCTTTTAAGCCATCATCTGAATGACAAGCGGTTGAATGAGAGGAAACTAGGCGAGAGAAAAAGGCACGTAGTGACATAAGATTTATTTTTGCCTTGGTGTTGGCTGTTAGTTAATAAGACACAGTCTTTGACCATAGCAAAGATTGCAACATACTGACAATACAATTTGAGTGAATTTAACGTTGAATGTTGCTAAGCCTTGAGATAAAGTGAATCTGATTAGATGGGCACTAATTACTGTAATCTTGAGTTAATGATAATCTAACGGTTTCATTTAGCCTTTTTAGCCCCATCTATTCTTTTTTACGATTTTAATTGCTATTACTAATTACCATTAATTGAAGAGGTTAACTCACACCATCATGTCTGAAGATGCTCCAAGTCCGAGTAGTTGGTCGATGCGCGGCTTAAAACGCTGGCTATCGACCGCCCCCGAAACCCGTGATGAATTGATACGTTTGGTGCAAGACTCACGCCAATTTTTAGAGCCAGATACCGTGGATATGTTGGAAGGCGTGCTTGATCTGCCAGCGACCCAAGTCCGCGAAATCATGACCCCGCGCCCGCAAGTGGTTGGTCTACGTGAAGGCGATAGCCTAGCTGAAGTGATGGACATCATCCTTGAGACTACCCACTCGCGCTATCCGGTTTTTGATAGCCAAGATGATGATGCTGTTATCGGTATCCTATTGGCAAAAGATTTGATTCCCCTATTAGTGCATATGGTGCGCGACGAAGATGAAAAAATCAGTAGTAAGCGCTTAAGAGATTTGGTGCGCCAGCCGCTTTATATCAGCGAAAGTGCGCGCTCAGATACCTTGCTGCGCTCATTGCAGCGTACCCAAGTCCATATGGCGATTGTCGTCGATGAGTTTGGTAACTTTGGTGGCGTAGTGACGATGGAAGATTTGCTTGAAGAAATCGTCGGTGACATCGTCGATGAGCATGATGACTTTGATGAAGACAGTGATATCAATAATATCGTTGCCGACCCTGAAAAGCCCGATACTTGGCGCATCCAAGCATCTACTGCAATTGAAGACTGTAATGACGAGCTTGGCTGTCATTTTGATGATACCGATGTCGATACCATGGGTGGCTTGGTGATGCAGACGCTTGGTCATGTTGGTGATCTGGAAGGGGAGAGCGTGGTGATAGATGATTGGCAAATCACTATTACTAATGTTGAAGGGCGTTCTATTCAAAATCTTGAGCTGACCAAAATTAATCCTGAACAGCAGATATTGATAGGTAGTCATTAGATACTTTATTGAATAAGTTAAGCCTATTGATTGAGACAATCAGCGATAAGCTTAACAGCGGTAATAACAATATAGAAAACACGATTACGGTCGTGTTTTTTGCTTTTCAGCATTTGTACTTATTTTTTAGACGATAAAATACGCAAATTTACCCATTAATTTAAACAGACTGCTATTATGAGCGGGTTTGATTTTTGGCTAAGACATTTAATCTAATGTCCCTGTCTTTATATTAAAGGTCGCTTGAATCGTCAAGATTTAAAATTACTGAATAATAAAGTGTTGGATAACTGCTATGCGTCTGTCTACTGTTGATTTGCAAAAACGTCTCAATCCTGAGAAGCCAAAAGGGTTGCCTTTGGTGCTAACGCTATTGATTGCGTTGCTGGCAGGGGCAGTATTCATTTTTGCACTCGCGCCTTATGGGGTTTGGCCAGTAGCTTTGGTGTCGCCGGCGATTTTGTACGCTTTATTAATCCCACAGATGACTGGTAAGCGCGCATTTGCTATCGGTCAGGCTTATGGCACAGGGCTCTGGTGTGTGGGGGCGTTTTGGTTATATACCTCCATTCATGTCTATGGTGATACGCCAGTATGGCTTGCGCTGATTATGATTGCGTTGATGGGACTTGGCATGGGGTTGTTCCATGGCTTTTTGGCGCTGACTTTTAATCGATTGGTTGGCAAGCAGCCGTTGTCGTTTGCGGCGCTATGGATACTACAAGAGTGGATGAAGACTTGGCTATTTACTGGTTTTCCGTGGTTATTTGTCGGTTACGCCTTTACTGAACAATACTGGCTATCGTCATTAGCCCCTGTTGCTGGCGTGTTTGCTATCTCCTTTGTGGCAGTATTATTAGCAGCCAGTATCGTTGAACAATTCCGCCGTCGTGGTGGTTATCTGATTGCCACGTTTGCGTTATTAATCATTAGTACTTCTTTATGGTTGGTGGATCCGCAATGGACGAAGCCAAAGGGCACGCCAGATTTATCCGTGTCTTTAATTCAAGGTAATATCCCGCAAGACTTAAAATGGCTGACTGAATATCAGGTCGAGACGCTAAAAATCTATGCGACTTTGACCAGTACCGAGTGGGATCGCGATATGGTTATATGGCCAGAATCTTCTATTCCGATGTTTCAAGATGAAGCGGTAGGCTTTATCAGTGAAATGGTAAAAATGGCCAAAGAAACAGACACCACATGGGTAACAGGTATTCCTTATAGAGATTTAGAGAACTTTGACCCAAAAACGGATAAATATCCACCGTTTTATAATAGCGTGATTGCGCTTGGCAGTGATGCTGAAGGAATGTATAAAAAGCAGCGTCTGGTACCCTTTGGTGAATATATCCCCTTTGAGGGCATGCTAGATATCTTGCCAAACCTTGCTGGTAGCCAAGAAATCATGAGTTATAGTCGCGGTAGTGATAGCCAATCGCCGCTAAGTGTACGTGGTCACAATTTGGGTTCAGCCGTATGCTATGAAGTGGCTTATCCCGATACCACGCGCAAAAATGCCATCAATACCGACTTTTTATTAACCATCTCAAATGATGCTTGGTTTGGCACCTCAGCCGGTCCGCTACAACATTTGCAAATGGTACAGATGCGCGCGCTAGAGAACGGACGCTGGTTTATGCGCGCGACCAATACCGGCGTCACCGCTATTATTGACCATAAAGGTCATATCGTAAAACGTGCGCCGCAGTTTGAACGTACGGTATTACGCGGTGATGTGCAGGCACGTGTCGGTAATACGCCGTTTATGCGCTTTGGTAATTATCCTATTTTATTCGTCATTGCGCTGCTGCTGTTATTGAGCTATCTTGGCAAGCGAGAAGCGCCCCTAGTCCGTAAGATTGGTAAATAAAGCCAAAAATACCGCATAACTATCGAAGTTTTTGATAATAAAACCTTTAAATAGTTAAGGGTTTTAACAAATCGATATAAATTGCGATATAATAGGTCAAGATTTTAAATATTTTGTGCAAGGTGGATAAGGTATGTCAGAACATATTGTCGAAAATAACCCTAAAAAAGAGTTTTTATTTGCTTTAGGCGGTGTTGGCTTATTTTTAGCTATTGTCTTATTGATTGGTATTTCTGGTTTCTTGCGTCCAGCGGGCGAGCATATTACTGCTGAACCAGCGTCAGAGGCGGTAGCTGAAGAAGCAGCAGCTCCTGCCGCTGAAGTTGCCGCACCAGCAGCAACCGCTACTGCACCAGCAGCAACCGCTACTGCACCAGCAGCAACCGCTACTGCACCAGCAGCAGAGACGGCAGCCGCGCCTACTGATATGCCAGCAGATGCAGCTGTAATACCAGCAGCTGAAACTGATGCGGCAGTGGTTAGCGCAGAATCAGGCACCGCTACTGCTGAAGGTACAGTTAGCCCAGCAGCTGCAGATGCAACAGCAGAAAAAGCATCACCAGCTGCTGCTGCGGATACTACCGAAAAAGCCCCAGCTGCACAGTAAGTTCGCTGGTTTATACCATGTAGGCTAGGCTAGCTTAGATATAAAAATATAAGTATAGCAATGAGTAACTGATAGAAAGCAGCTTGCTCATTCGTCTATTTAACGAAAAACCCGTTTTCAAACACTGAAAACGGGTTTTTTTGTGAGTGTTTGTGTAATTATTAGCCAACTTTTTCTTTACTTGATTATAACCAAGTGAAACAATAATGCGCCTATAAGACCACCGATTAAAAAACTAGGAATTTTGTCATCATTAAGGTGGTATTTAAGGGAATATATTTATGAGTATAGATTCAAGATCAGAGGTAAGTGCTGCTGAGTTGGCATCATTAGAAAACGGTTTTATGGGGCATCCTAAGCCGCTACGCCCATTATTTTTTACTGAGATGTGGGAACGTTTTTCTTATTATAGTATTCGTCCGCTATTGGTTTTATTTATGGTGGCGACCGTCGGTAGTGGTGGCTTTGGCTTTGATGAAGTCACCGCCTCTGCCATTTATGGTATTTTTGCCGGTTCATTATATTTAGCGGCAGTACCAGGCGGTTGGCTTGCTGATAATTGGCTCGGTCAAGAACGGGCGTTGTGGTGGGGCAGTATCATCATTGCTTTAGGTCATCTGTGTATTGCGCTCTCTGCTATGTTTGGTATGACGCTATTCTTTATCGGTCTCATATGTATCGTCTTGGGTTCAGGTTTATTTAAGACCTGTATCTCAGTGATGGTTGGCGCCTTGTATCCTAAAAGCGATGCGCGCCGTGATGGCGGCTTTACCCTGTTTTATATGGGTATCAATATTGGCGCACTATTAGCGGCGCTGATCGTGGGGGTCTTTAAAGAAAAAGGGATGTGGCATGTCGGCTTCGGTGTTGGTGGCCTTGGTATGTTGGCTTCGCTAATCATTTACCGCTTTTCTGCTAAGAAGACTTTAAACCGTTATGCTAGCGCCAAAAATATCGCCCCTGAATGGGAGCAGACGACTGGGCTTTACAAGAACGTCGGTCGTTGGGTTGCAGGGTTTCTTATCTTACTTGCTGCCATTACTGTTTTAGTGGCGACTGGTATCGTGCCATTTAACCCTGAAATAGTCGCACAATATATGACTTATATCATTGCAGCGGTGGTTATATTGTACTTTGCTGTGATGTTTATTTCGCCGCGATTGGACAAAACCGATAAGCTGCGCTTGTTGATTTGCTTTATCTTGATTATTGGTTCAACGCTATTTTGGTCAAGTTTTGAGCAGCAACCAACCTCTTTTAATTTATTTGCCGATCGTTATACCGATCTAAATGTTTTAGGGTTTGAGATACCCAGTATCTGGTTTCAGTCATTGAACCCCTTGTTTATTTTATTATTAGCACCTATTGCTAGTATTATCTGGGTCAAGCTTGCCAATCGAGGACTTGAGCCAAATAGTATGGTGAAGTTCGCGCTTGGCATGCTGCTGACAGCGGCAGGCTTTGCGCTGATGATATTTGCCTCAAAAAGTATATTAACCAGTGAGGGCGGCTTGGCATCGCCGTTATGGTTGGTGGGTAGCTTATTGCTATTGACCCTTGGTGAATTAGCACTAAGCCCTGTTGGTTTATCGGCTATGACCAAGCTTGCGCCAAAAGGCATGCAAGGACAGATGATGGGGCTATTCTTTGCTTCTGTCGCCTTAGGTAACTTGGTTGCCGCCTTCTTTGGTGGTCACGTCACCGCAGATAAGATTGAAGGATTACCAGGTTTATTCACCACGATGACGGTCTTTTTGGTCATCACAGCGGTGATATTATTGTTATTATCAAAACCTATTAATAATATGCTCATAAAAAGTGAACAAGAAGATAAGTTAAACTCGAACGTTTAATTTCAAATATCTAAGTTCAGTTATTTACATTAAGGGCTATTGGCTAATAGAACCATTGTTAATGCTGAATAAGCAGGATAATAAGACGTGTTATCATTCTTGGGAGCACGTGTTATTGTTTTACTTGGTGAGATATTTTCCTAATGCTATTGAAAGCTGACTGTCTGCCCAAACATCTAGTGATGTTCTGCTTGATTAAGCGTCAGCTGTCTAACTGTTTTATATAAATTCAATTCTTATATTGCACGGCTCGATTTATATGCTGACTGTTAAATATAGAAATATTCTCAAAGTAATTTTCTCGTCCAAATAAGACGGCTACTCATATAGTCGCCTCACGCTATTAGTCGCTTCACGCTATTTTTTAAAAGCGGATTTCTCCAAAATCAATAAGGAATTACCCAATGAACAAACAAGCCATTCATGACCGTATCGCAAGCTTACGTCAGACCCTAGCATCGCAAGAGCTGACGGCGATTATTGTTCCTTCTGCTGATCCGCATTTATCTGAGTATTTACCGGAGTATTGGCAAGCAAGGCTGTGGTTATCAGGTTTTACTGGTTCGGTTGGTACGTTGGTCGTTACCGCTGATTTTGCAGGTCTGTGGACGGATAGCCGCTACTGGGTACATGCAGCAGAGCAATTAGATGGGACTGGTATTAGTTTAGAGAAGCTAGCACCTGGTCAGCCAAACCATATTGACTGGCTGGCTACTCATCTAGTAGAAGGTGATAGCGTGGCAGTCGATGGTAATGTGCTGTCTATCACGGAGCAAGATCGCTTGCTTGATGCCTTTGAGACCAACAATATTACTCTGCTTACCGAGCGTGATGTACTGACAGAAATATGGAGCAATCGCCCAGCATTGCCAGAAGCCAAGCTATACCAACATGATGCGCAGTTTGTTGCCCAGTCGACTACTGAAAAACTTGCTGCTGTGCGCGCTGGTATGATTGAGACTGGCGCGACTCATCATTTGCTTTCGAGCTTAGATGATATTGCGTGGCTAACTAATTTACGTGGCGCTGATGTTGATTACAATCCGGTATTCTTGGCGCATATGCTGATTGATGCTGACTCAAATGTTATAAACAGCGCGACATTGTTTATCGATAATAACAAAGTCAGTAACGAAATCGCGCAATACCTAAAAGATAGCGGTATCGTGCTGGCTGATTATGACTCTATACAAGAAGCTTTGGCGACACTAACAGCGGGCGACTTGTTATTATTAGACCCAAGCAAAGTTGCTGTTGGCACCTTATCGCAAATGGGCGACGGTATCGGCTTTATTGAGCAAATGGCACCTAGTACATTACTTAAATCTGTGAAGTCTGATTCTGATATTGATCATGTACGTGAAGCGATGCGTCAAGATGGCGCAGCACTATGTGAATTTTTTGCTACCTTTGAGCAGCGTCTCAAAGCAGGCGAGCGTTTGAGTGAGCTGGATGTTGATAGTATGTTGATTGAGGTGCGTAGTCAGCAGCCACATTATGTGTCACCAAGTTTCCCGACTATCGCGGGTTTTAATGAAAACGGTGCGCTCCCGCATTATCGCGCCACGCCTGAGAAGTTCAGCTACCTTGATGTGACTGAAGGCGAGGGTGGATTGCTACTGATTGATTCAGGTGCCCAATATCAAAATGGCACCACAGATATCACTCGTGTGGTCAGTATCGGACAAGTAAGTGCAGAACATAAACGCGACTTTACCACCGTACTTAAAGCGCATATTGCCTTAGCAAAAGCGCATTTCCCTGATGGTATTGCTTCACCATTAATCGATGCGATATGCCGTGCGCCACTATGGCAAGCGCAGATGGACTATGGTCATGGTACCGGTCATGGCGTTGGTTATTTCCTCAATGTCCATGAAGGTCCGCAAGTCATTGCTTATAGTGCTAGCACGCCAAAAGAGCGCGCGATGAAGGAAGGCATGATATCGAGTAATGAGCCAGGGCTATATCGTGAAGGTAAATACGGTATTCGCATCGAAAACTTAATGGTTAATCAACGTGTTGCTCAGCCAGAAGAGACGGAATTCGGTGATTTTCTTAATTTTGAGACTGTAACTTATTGCCCAATTGATACGCGCTTAATTGAGCCGTCATTGTTAACTCAAATAGAGGTGGATTGGTTAAATAGCTATCATAGCCAAGTCTATGCTGAGCTAAAAGACCGCGTTGATGGCGCAGCACTTGAGTGGCTAACTGAGCGTACACAAGCGATATAAAATAAAGCTGCTCAGTTTTAAGCAAGTATAAAAAAGCCCCGTTAATCATTGACGGGGCTTTTGCTATTTTAAAAGTACCTTTAATCTTTTTTTACATCATCTTTAGTAAGGGTTTTATCTTGTTCGCTTAAATGTTGAGTCATCTCAGCACGTAGCCAAGATTTTAGGTTTTCAGACATTAGCATCATCTGCTCACTCAGATAATCATCAATCTGCATTTCAAGTTCACGAATCAGCTCTTTATGAGTGACGCTTAGTGTGGCATCTTTGACAGCAAAGCTAATCGCTACACTGGCTTTATTGTTGATGGCACTGATGCTGGTCTCATTTTTAATAGTTTTATCGTTGTTAATGCTTTTATCAACTATAGTATTCGCATGTTCACTAATGGTTTTACTGCCAATAGCATGTTTCTCAGTATCAGAGTCATTAATAATAATAGTGTCAACTTTACTGTTAGTTTCTATTTTATCGCTATCAGGTATCTCAAGCTCTACAGCTGCTTCTGAATGGTTTTTAGTAGCAGTCAATGACTTCTCTTTCGATGTCTCTTTTTCTGCTTCTTTTTGAGCATTCTTATCTGCTTCGCGTTTTTTTGCCGCTTCTTGTAACCTATTTTCTTCTTTAAGGGAGTCTTCTTTTAATTTAGCTTCTTCTGCCACTTTTATTTTTTGTTCTTCTTCTAAACGCTGTTGTTCAGCAACCACCTGTTCTGCTACTTGTTTATCGGCGATTGCCTTGGCGATAGCTTGCTCAGCTTCATGATTCTCATAGAGGTCATCAAGATGCGCGTCTAAGTCATGGGTGCTAAAAACAAAGGTTTCAAAAGGTGTTTCGGCTTTAAGCAAGGTGGTGATATCGGTAAGCTCTTGAGTGATTGAGGCACGGATAGGCTCTGGCGCACACGTCCAGCGCTGATAAAACTGATGAGAAAATGAGTAGCTTGACATGGTATCGTCCATAAATGTTGCAAAAATTACCCCTTATCATACGCAAGGATGATAAGGGGCTGCAAGTAGACAAACGTAGTAAATCTGACACCAAGGTTACAAGGTTTCAATCATAAGCTTGCTGTCTTAGTGATTGACAGGCCAGCGGGCAAATATCAATGAACCATTGGTACCGCCAAAACCGAAACTATTAGAGACGGCGTACTGTAGATTATCCACTTTACGTGATTGATTGGCGACATAATCAAGATTACAGTTGTCTTCAACATTTTCCAAGTTAATCGTTGGCGGTACTTGCTGGTGTTGCAGAGTAAGCACAGTAAAGATGGCTTCTATAGCACCAGCAGCACCAAGCAAGTGACCAGTCATCGATTTGGTTGAGCTGACTAAGATGCTGTCTTTAACAGCTGCAAAGACGGTTTCAATGGCAATAGATTCAGCAATATCACCAGCAGGCGTGCTGGTGCCATGAGCATTGACGTAACCAACGACTGAAGGTTCAATACCTGCATCATTTATTGCATTTTGCATCGCTCGTGCTGCGCCGCTACCGTCTTCAGGAGGGGCAGTAATATGGCTGGCGTCGTCACTCATACCAAAACCGACCAGCTCAGCTAGTATTGTCGCACCACGTGCTTTGGCATGGGTAAGGCTCTCTAGCACCATGACACCCGCACCATCACCTAATACAAAACCATCACGGTCTTTGTCAAAAGGCCGCGAGGCACGAGTTGGCTCATCATTACGAGTTGACAATGCATGCATCGCTGAAAATCCCGACATGCCAAGCGGGCTTGAGCCTTTTTCGCTGCCACCAGCAATCATCACGTCGGCATCGCCATACGCAATCAAGCGCGCTGCTAGACCAATAGCATGAGTGGCTGTGGTACAGGCAGTAGATGTGGCAAGATTTGGACCTTTTAATGTATGCTTAATCGCTACTAGCCCTGCTGCCATATTGACGATAGAGCCTGGAATGATAAATGGTGAGACTTTTTTAGGACCTTTATCATTGAGCATGGCACAGCTGTCTTCAATCGTTTGAATACCACCAATACCTGACCCTAAAATAACCCCAAAGCGCTCTTGGTCAACATTTTGTACAGGACTGTCATTGGTGCTCACTTCATCAATAAAACCAGCATTTTCTAACGCCATTGATGTTGCCGCTACCGCGTATTGCATAAAATCATCATAGCGACGTGCGTCTTTAGCATTCATATATTGCTTAGCATCGAAATCTTTGACCACGCCTGCAATCTGCGCACGATATTCAGTGGCATCGAAATGAGTAATCGTGGCGATACCACTCTCACCGTTGAGCAGCTTTGTCCAAGTACTTTCGACATCTAGCCCTAATGGCGTGACAGCTCCCATACCCGTCACCACAACGCGCATTTCATCAGAGCGCTCATAGTGTGGCGGCTTTTGACGCCTTTTTGCATCAGTAGTAGCGGTTTGCGATTTTGATGGGCTGCTGTGCTGGCTCATATTGTAATCCTGTCCTTTCGGGTCCTAAGAGGAGGGTATTTCTTAAGCCATTATAAAACACATAAGTGCACGTATGTAAACTAAAATTTGACCGATTAGGCAAAACACACCTGTCCTAATACCACGCCTTTACTTGCACCTGTCACTGCAGGTAAGTTACCTGTTTTGCCCATGAGTGTCTGTCTTGCTAACCAAGCGAAGGCGACTGCTTCTACCCACGTTGGCTCAAGTCCTAAGCTTGCTGTGGTTTCTACCTTGCAACGTGGCAGATGTGCTTGTAACCGCGTCATAAGATAATCATTCAGCGCACCGCCGCCGCAGACATAAACCGTACTGTTTTCATCAGCGTTGATAAAGAGATTGATTTGGGCACTGGCGCTAATAGCGGTCAGCTCAGTGAGCGTCGCTTGTACATCTGCTGACGAGTAGCGAATATCAGCAGAAGCCTGATCGAATTTTTGTAGCTCATCTTGCAGCCATACTAAGTTAAAATCTTCACGCCCTGTACTTTTAGGATAGGTTTTATTAAAAAATGGATGTTCCAAAAGCTGATTGAGTAGTGGCTCGACGACTTGACCTGATTGCGCCCATGTACCGCCCGCGTCATAATCCTTGTCAGTATGCAATACCGTCCACGCATCTAATAATAGGTTGGCAGGACCGGTATCATAACCAACTACGCTATCAACGCTACCAGATAACTGATTGTCTGAGTGTTCATTAGAATCTAAGAAGCCATTAGAAATCGCTGGTAAGACAGCGATATTGGCAATACCGCCTAAATTTAATAAAACCCGCGTGCTATCAGGCACGGCAAATAAGTCTTGATGAAAAGCCGGAACCAAAGGCGCACCTTGACCACCGACTGCCATATCACGGCGTCGAAAATCACTGACGACGCTAATGCCAGTACGCTCAGCTATGATATTGGCATCCACTAATTGTAAGCTAAAGCCCATTTGCGGACGATGGCGTACGGTTTGTCCATGACAGCCAATCGCTAATACTGACTCACTATCAGTATTTGATTGCTGCAATAACGCATTGACCACCTCGCTGGCAAATTCAGCATATTCTTTACTTGCCCAACCGAACCAATCTAACTCGCTGCTGGGTTCAGCTGCCGTTGGTGTTAATTGGTTGATGCCATTAGGTTGACATAATGCTAATAATACTTCACGTAAACGCGGCGGGAAATCTTGGCTAACAGTCGCTAACAACTGCATTGGTTGCTGTTTGCTGTCTTTATTAATACTTGCAACACTAGTATCGTCACTAATACAATCAGCACTATCAGCACTAAATTGACAAAGCACAGCATCCATACCATCTAAGCTGGTGCCAGACATCATCCCAATATATAAACCATCATCAAAATTTTCAAACACCGTTTGCTCGAGTGCATCGGTCAAGGTGGCATAATTTAAGTCGTCAATATGATCTAAGCTGATATCTAAACTTAAATCTGTGGCGCTATTATTCTGAATATCAGTAATCGATGCGAGGTTGGTCATGGCAATTTACCTTAAAAAACGCTAGTATATCTGCCAAATTCTAACATTTTTTGATGGCAACGAGGTTCTAAATAGCCCAAACGCTGTCACCCTGTACTAAAGACAATAAAGAGAGCATCATGACCGAGAAAACTTACACTTTAGAAGAACAACTTGCCATTATCCAGCGCGGCACCCAAGAAATCCTATCTGAAGAGGATTTGGTTAAAAAGCTCAAACTTAATCGCCCGCTACGTATTAAGGCAGGTTTTGATCCTACCGCACCAGACTTGCATTTGGGTCATACGGTATTGATTAATAAGCTCAAGCATTTTCAAGATTTGGGTCATGAAATTTATTTTCTAATCGGCGATTATACTGCCAAGATTGGCGACCCTTCTGGTAAGAACAGCACACGTCCACCATTGACCGATGAGCAAATCCAAGTCAATGCTCAAACCTATGCGGAGCAAGTTTTTAAAATTTTGGATAAAGAGAAAACCCGCATCGTCTTTAACTCTGAATGGTTTAAAGACATGTCAGCGGGTGACATGATTCAGCTTTCTAGCCAGTTGACCGTCTCGCGTATGCTTGAGCGCGATGACTTTTCTAAACGCTATGCGGCGCAAACGCCTATTGCTATTCACGAGTTTTTATATCCATTAGTGCAAGGTTATGACTCTATCGCGCTAAAAGCCGATGTGGAGCTTGGTGGTACTGACCAAACCTTTAATCTTTTGATGGGACGCACCTTGCAAGGTCGTTATGGTCAAGAGCCACAAGTGTGTATTACGGTGCCGATTTTGGAAGGCTTAGACGGCGTTAATAAAATGTCTAAATCCCTGAAGAACTATGTTGGTATTTATGATGCACCGGGCACTATGTACCAAAAACTTCTATCTATGCCAGATACCTTAATCCGTCGCTATTTTGAATTTTTAAGCTTTAAGCCAATGGAAGAAGTCGAAGGTTTAATGGCAGAGATGGAAAACGGTCGCAATCCACAGGAAATCAAACGTATCCTTGCTGAAGAATTGATTGAACGTTTCCACGATGCTGACGCTGCTGCCAATGCACACAAATCAGCGGGTAACGTACTTGCTGATGGCGAATTGCCAGTTGATTTGCCAGAAGTGACACTAGATTTAGAAGGCGCTGAAGGATTATTTATTACTCAAATACTCAACCAAGCTGGTCTGGCTAAAAACAGTTCATCTGCCAAAGATATGATCAAACGTGGCGCGGTAAAAGTAGATAACGAAATAGTAGATGCCGGCTTTAGCTTAACGTCTGGGCAAACCGTGGTTATTCAAGCGGGTAAGAAAGCCTATGCGAAAGTGACAGTAGGGTAGTTAAGAAATTGAGTTAGGTAGCCAAAGTTTCTAAGTTCATTATGGCTTAAGGAGAAGTAGATGTTAGCCCTTCCTACATTATCAAGTAATGGCATTACCCTTAAGCCATTGACGCTAAGTAATGCAACTGACTTAGCTGAAGCTTGCCAAGATGGTGAACTATGGAAAATAAACGAGACGTCGGTACCTGAGCCAGATAAGGTTATGGACTATATTAATACCGCAGCATCAATGCCTGATAGACAAGCCTTTGTGGTCATTGATGACTTAACTGGTAAAGCGATTGGATCAACAAGTTTTCACGATATTTTACCCTTTGTAAAACGCTTAGAGATTGGCTATACCTGGTACGCAAAATCGTATTGGCGAACGCATGTCAATACGACTTGTAAGCTCATGCTGCTAACCTATATATTTGAGACTTTGGAATATCAGACAGTAGGTTGGCGTACAAATATAGGCAATCATCGCTCACAACAAGCTATTGAGCGTTTAGGCGCTAAAAAAGATGGGGTGATTCGCGGCAATCGAGTTTGTCGCAATGGCGTTATTTCAGATACAGTGATGTATAGCTTAATAAAATCTGAGTGGCTACCAGTAAAATTAGAGCTGACGAAAAAGCTTAATGATGCTCACTAAGCTTTTATAACAATTGAAAGAAGTAAGAAAATTATGACTCAAACATACCAAGCCATTCCCCAAGGTATCTATCGCCACTATAAAGGCAGCCTTTACCAAGTTTTGCATATAGCAAAGCATTCAGAAACAGAAGAGTCTTTGGTCGTTTATCGTTGTCTTTATGGTGAATATGGCGTTTGGGTACGTCCTTTAACCATGTTTACAGAAGTGGTTAATATTGTTGGTAAAGAAGTACCAAGGTTCGAGATGATTAAAGCCTTATAAAGTCAGGTAGGATGCTACTAAATATGACGCCGTTGCTTAGAGAATATTGCTATATTGAAAAGAGTAATGTGATTTATAGCAAATGACTCATAGCAAAAGGACGACGGGTGATGAATCATTCAACGTTGGCGGAGCTTGATAGTAGTCTTTATCCGCAAATATGGGAGCAGCAAACCTTTTCTAATGCACAGTTATTATTACTGGCAATGCTGAATGGCAGCATCACAGCTGATCCTCATGCTTTCACTCAAACTCTGCAAGATAATGACGTCTATCAAGATTGGGTGAACGCCACCGTATTTGGGCGTTATATTCAGCGTAGTTTTGCCGCATTTTATCAGCAAACCGAAGACAGCTTTAATACTGAGTTACCAGCATTATTCCGCCATGAGTTGCATCGTTATGGGCAATACTTACCGCTAGAGCAGATATTGTTTGTTGCAGGCAAGATACCTGACAGCGCGCGCCATGAAAAGCTTTTTACCACCACTCTTAATCCTGCTACTGCCGTACTAACTGCGCAACAACTAACCCAATCAGCTAAGCAATCAGCTTTTTTAAATTCAAACAAACCAAATACCCAAGATATGATTGTTAATCAGATACGGGTGACAGGTAAGCAAGTGTTAGGATTTTCGTTACGCCATAATAAGCGCACGAGTGAGCGTATACGTAACGAGGTATTGATTTTGGATTTTAACGACTTGCGACTGGTAGATGAGCAAGTAGTAGAGAAAGAGCTAGAAGGGCAAAGCAATATAGTGTTATCAGAAAATAACCCTATATTGCTTCGCTCTTATGAATTACGTTAATGAATTAGAGGAACATGCTAAACAGTAGACCTAATATCTATCAGTACTCTATGAGTATCTACGAATCTTGCTTAGCAATCGTCAGCCCGTTATAGGTTTGCGCAACAGGCATGACTTCCAAACGATTGACGTTAATATGGGCAGGCGATTCAATTAACCATAATAAAATATCACCGATATCGTCGCCCGTCATAGTTTTAAAGCCATCATATACCTGAGCCGCCTTATCATCATCACCATGATAGCGCACGTTTGAGAATTCAGTACCGGCAACATTACCCGGTTCAAGATTGGTCACCCGCACTTGCGTGCCAACTAAGTCTGCTCGCAAGTTCAAGCTAAACTGTTTAACAAAGGCTTTGGTCGCGCCATAAACATTGCCACCAAAATAAGGCCAGCTACCGGCAATCGAACCGACATTAATGATATAACCGCTATCACGTGCTACCATTGCTGGTAACACCGCATGAGTCAGCGCCATCAAACCCTTAATATTGGTATCAGTCATACGCATCCAGTCATCAAGACTGGCACTATGTGCAGGTTCTGTCCCAAGCGCCAACCCAGCATTATTAACAAGCACATCGATTTGACTAAAATCTGCTGGCAAGTCGGCAATAATTTGCGGGATAGAAGCCGTATCACTGACATCCATAACGACTGGTAAAAATAACTCACCAAGTTCTTGCGCTAATGCATTCAGTTTATCGAGTCGTCTGGCACAGCCAATGACCCGATGACCTTTTGCCACCAAGCGTCTTGCCAATGCTTCGCCAAATCCTGCGCTTGCCCCTGTAATCAATACGTTCATTATGTACCCTTACAATCCTTGATAAGTGATAGCTATTAATAAGCCGTTTTATAATAATGATGAAAGCTTAAACCATGACGAGAGCGTTGCATACTACGCTCTCGTCATGCAAGCTTATGATTAGCGTTGACCTTCTTGTTTACCAAATATCTTATCGCCTGCATCCCCAAGACCTGGAATGATATAACCATGGCTATCTAAATGGCTATCAAGTGCAGCGGTATAAATAGTCACATCAGGGTGCGCTTCATTGACCAAGCGTACGCCTTCAGGTGCAGCAACCAATACCAACGCTTTAATGTTATTACAGCCGTGTTTTTTTAGCATATCAATGGTTGCAACCATTGAGCCACCTGTCGCTAGCATTGGGTCAATGATAAGAGCAGGGCGTTTGTCCATATGACTGACAAATTTCTCGAAAAACGGCACGGGTTGTAGCGTTTCTTCATCACGTTGTAAGCCGACGACAGAGATTTTCGCTGTAGGAATCATATCGAGCACCCCATCAAGCATACCAATACCGGCACGCAAAATAGGCACAATAGTAACCGTCTTACCGATGATTTGCTCACCCGTAATTTCACCACACCAGCCTTCCATAGGAAATGTCTCAATTTCAAAATCGCGGCTCGCTTCATAAGCCATCAAGCGCGCAAGCTCTTTGGTTAGGGTGCGAAACTTATAGGTACTACAGTCTTTTTCGCGCATAAGGCTGAGTTTATGACGGACTAGCGGGTGATTAATCACAGTGATATTTAAGTCGCTCATAAATGCTCTCTTGGTGTTGGTCTCAGATTAGACAGGCATACATCACGATTGAAATTAATCATTAGTATTCAACTAATGATTAATTATCTAGCAATGGCTTAAGCCTATAAAAGGGATTATCTAATAATAAAGGTATGGGTAATATAAACACGGTCAGGCAATGCATTTATAGTAAATGACTATAACAAATCGTACCTTGACTCTATTGCCCAAGCTTTTATATTAGTAATGAGCCAAGTAGCATTCTAGCTCACTGATAATATTAGCCAATAATAAACCGTGTTTAGAATGACTATGATACCAAAAAAACGACTTTTCTGATGAAGAATATCATGACCAAATCCTCACCGAATAATCCCACTAATAGCGCAAAAGCTGCTAACGACTTTGTGTGGACACAGAAATTAGAGAAAGACGGTGCAAATATCGAAACCCATCCTTTTGGTCCTGTGCTACCACCTGATGCTACCGTTATGATGATGGGCAGCTTTCCACCCACTGCGGATAAATGGGCAATGCGCTTTCATTATCCCAATTTCCAAAACGATATGTGGCGCATTTATGGACGCGTATTTTTTGATGATGCCGATTATTTTAGAATAGGGGACGAAAAGCGCTTCGATCCTGAGCGTATTCGCGCTTTTATGTTTGAGCGTGGTATTGCCTCTTGCCCGACCGTCGTCCAAGCGATTCGCGAAACCGGTAACGCCTCTGATAAGAATTTAACCGTCGTCACCACCGTCGATTTAGATACGATTTTGCCGCAAGTTCCTCACGTAAAGTCTTTATTTACTACCGGCGGCAAAGCAACAGAGGTCTTACTGAACTTACTAAATGAGCCGATTGCCAAATCAAAACATCCTAAGACCAATCAAAGTATTGATTATCCTTATGAATGGCAGGATAACGATAGTCATCCAAAAGCTGATGTTAATGAATTAACGTTATATAGACTGCCTTCTACCTCACGCGCTTACCCATTGGCGCTGGATAAAAAGGTTGCTGCTTATAAAGACTTCTTCAAAAAGATAGGAAAGCTATAAACTAAGTTAGTTATAAGATGCTCAACGATATGAGTGTATAAGACAAAAATAATAAGAAATCCAGATAAGTAATGGTAAATAAAGGATTAATAATAACAGTCTAAAACTACCTTAATG
>NZ_CBCPJH010000039.1:0-31666 GCF_965118485.1 Psychrobacter glacincola
AAATTTTTTATTATTTATCCTTTTGAATGTTGATGTCTGTTTAGAAAACGAAGTCTATTCGTTCATTTGATGTCGCTAAAATAAGCTATATGTATTATTTATTTTATACAGCCATGCTATGCTAATTTTATTGCTCACAGGCTAAAAGGGATGACCATGTTACGTTATGTAGGGTTACGCTATTTAGGTGTTTTGCTTTTGCTATCGATAATGCCGCTATCGCTGGCTGAGGCAAGTACTAAGGCTACTAGCAATAAAACCAATAAGGTTATGCTGCCAAAAACTATCATTGTTGACTTGTTAAAGAAGCACTGCTCTTCGCCAGTGCTTAATCCCAAAGCAAGTCCTGCTCTTGAGTATCGCTGTTCAGACAAGTATGAAGATGCTGATGGTGAGGAAGAGAGTATGAATTATAGTCTGCGCTTACTGCCATTGATAAAGGACGATTTTAATCGTGATGGGATTGAAGATATCGCCTTAGAAGTCGAATCTATGGGTCCATTGGGAGGCAGTGCTACGACTAATAGTACGATTTATTATCTACTATTAAATAAGAAAAAAAGTATCATTAGTGAGCATGAAATATTGCTATATGCGCCTTTTAGCGAGCATATCGTTGAGTACGAGGTGAAGGATAAACAAATTTATTATAGCGCCGTGCCCAACTTTCGCCCGCATCCTGAAGCATACAAGGATGGTAAGCTGATAGAACCAGTGCTTGAGTTTACGGTAAATTGGGACAAAGGCAGTCCTATTAGTAGTGTTTATCAGGATAATTGCCGACTATCTCGTATCAAAGATAAAAGCTTGTTAGACCTTAGTCTTGGCGGGACAAGTCATGAAGATATTGATATGCATGACTATACCCAAGTAATCACTGAATCTGTTCAGGCTAATGGGCTAATTATTGAAGCGGATTTATCGGGGTGCGATTTAAGTAGCGTTTCATACGATATTCAGCCACAAAAAGGCAAGTCATTACCGGTGTTTTCAGAAGTTTTAAAGACTCTCATACCTCTAGCGCATCATACCAAGCAGCTAAAAACGCTGCAAACGTTAGAAAAACGCTCGTCGCTAAAATTTGCTGAGATAATACCCTTATACAGTGGCTGGCAAGCCATCGTGCACGTTGATAGAGAGGAAAAAGTACCGAATATTCGTATTATAATTGAACAAACTGAATAGATTGCTCTCTTAAAAAATATATGAAAGAATTTATTTATCCATCTCTTGTTATGGTTAAACAACAAAGAAAAACCCAGTTAAGAATTTCTTAGCTGGGTTTATTATTGGTCAGTTATTAAGCCGTGATTAGATCTCTGTTAGACGTTTTTACCATGTTGCTTTTGTTGGATATCTTTTGCTAAGTTGTAGCATTCATTGATATGGTCAGTAGCAATCTTCTTAAAAATCATATAGCCCATTGTACCTGCGACCAGTTGACCACCTAATGGGATAAACTTGGTCACTTGCTTGGCTGCGATACGACCACCAAAGCCTTGCACCGTCTTTTTGACGATACCGCGGGTTGCCATTAAACCGGCAAAATCAACCGTACGATTTTTTAACTCTTTCCAATGTACTTCACGTGACTCTAAATCAATAGCGCCTTGGCGATCTTTTAGAAGTCCGAAGCGTTCACTGATTTCAGGTAATAACATAGTCAGCATGCTAGCATCGACTGCCACATCAAAAAATGGCACAGGAACGATAGCTACACCAGCAGAGACTCTAGCGCGTCTTTTGACTATAGCGAGACATTCTTTTTTGACTTGCTCAAGATCTAAATTTGGATCAATGGTATTGGGTATTTTTTCAGCAGCAGGAGTAGTTTTCATGAAATATCCTTAAAGTAAGTAAAAGCAAAAATGCTTAAAAAAGAAATAATAAAACATCAAATATTAAATTATATAACAAGCAGCTTATGGCACTTGTAAGATGCCTACCATTTTATGGATTTATAAGCGCCATACAATCATTGCTTTGTAGCAAAATGCAGAAAAATAGGAGTAATCTGCACCGTTTCTGTAACTGAGGCGATACGCTTAAATGATGCTATAAGTTACGTTATTATGACCGTCTAAACAATGAATAATTCTATACTCATATACTGAAATTAACATTGTAGCTACCTGCTAAAGCCAGTAGAATACCGATATGCTAAATTTAACCCCCCGTTATACCAGCACTCGCATTGACGAGTTGCCCGCCGCGTTGCAACCACTTGCCGCCCAATCCTTAACTCTTGCTCGCTTATATGCGGGTCGAGGGGTCGTGCAACCTGATGAGCTTGAAACTCAGCTATCGGGTTTGTTAGCTGCTGAACAGCTACATGGTGTCACTGAAGCAGTCCGCTTATTAGATATCGCCATTGATGAAGGCCAGCGTATTCTTATCGTTGGTGATTTTGATTGCGATGGGGCGACCAGTACCGCGCTAATGATGCGTGCGCTGACAGCGATGGGTGCTAAGGTGGACTTTTTGGTGCCTGACCGTTTTAAATACGGTTATGGACTGACGCCAGAGATTGTCGAATTGGGTATCGAGACTTATCAGCCGCAAATGATTGTCACGGTCGATAATGGTATCTCAAGCCATGAAGGTGTAGCGCGTGCGCAAGCCGATGGCATTACTGTCATTATCACTGACCATCATCTGACGACCAAAGAAACCCCACCTGCTGAAGCCGTGGTCAATCCCAATCAGCTTGATTGCAACTTCGCTAGCAAAGCATTGGTGGGCGTTGGGGTAGCATTTTATGTGCTTGGGCGACTGGCAAAGCTGCGCCGTGAATCGGGTAAATCGACCGTACAAGTAAGCCAGTATTTGGATTTGGTCGCACTTGGGACGATTGCTGATGTTGGGGTACTAGATAAAAACAATCGTATTTTAGTACATCATGGGCTAAACGCCATTCGTCAAGGACGTGGCTCTCTAGGAATATTGGCGCTACTTGAGCAAGCAGGTCGTGATCCCAAAAAACTACAAGCGCGAGACTTTGGTTTTGTTTTAGGTCCGCGTATCAATGCAGCTGGGCGTATGGATAATATGCGCATCGGTATTGAGTGTTTACTAGCGGATGACTGGCAGACAGCACAGCGATTGGCGCAAGAGCTTGAACAGCTCAATCGTACTCGTCGTCAGGTAGAAGGCGAGATGCGAGCGCAAGCGGATAGCATCGTCCAAGCGTTAGCTGCTGGTGCAATTGATGCCAGTGCTGACGAAAGCGATAATATTGTTATTCAGCATAAAACTGAAAAACCAGCTGCTAATAATCAAAACCGCAGTATCGTTTTATACCAAAATGATTGGCATCAAGGCGTTATCGGTATCGTCGCAGGACGATTAAAAGAAAGCCATTATCTGCCTAGTATTGTCTTTGCACCAGCGAATACTGAACATACAGGTAACGACGATGCTATCAAAGGTTCAGCGCGTTCTATCGCTGGCGTGCATATTCGTGATGCGATTGAACAAGTAGCTGAGCAGAATCCTGACTTAATCAGCCATTTTGGTGGTCATGCGATGGCAGCAGGATTGACGTTGAAACGTGGTAACTTCGATGGCTTTGTGACCGCTTTTAATGACGTGCTAGCAAAGATGAGTGATGAGGTTTTCGCCGAGCAGAAATTTACCGATGGTACACTACAAGCCAGTGATTTTAGCTTGTGGTTCGCTGAGCATTTAGCCGATGCCAGCATTTGGGGGCATGGCTTTGCGCCGCCGATATTTGATGGCGTCTTTGAAGTCTTAAACTTTAAGATACTAAAAGACAAACATCTTAAATTATCGCTACGTTATCCCGATGTGCAATATCCAATTGAAGCCATTCAATTTAACTTTGATAGCAGTGTTTGGGATTACCGCGCCGAAAAAGTGCACATCTTGTTTGAGCTTGATATAAATGAGTGGAACGGCAAACAAAGCTTGCAGCTAATGGTTAAAGATTTAGCAGTGGTGAGTTAAGGTAAGCAATCGTATGATTAATTTAAAAAAGGCATTAACTTTATGGGTTAATGCCTTTTTATTTATCTTTTATATTCTCTAATGCGAGCGTCTTTTCATCAAGCTAATATCTGGGAAGTGCCAATCATAACGTACTGCCATCATACGAATCACAAAAATAGTAATCATCGTTGCGGACTCTTGTATCCAAGAGGTGATACCCATGCTTTCTAAGACAAAATATAATATCCCGCCGATAATTGCTGCGGTCACATAAATCTCTCGCTGCAATACTAATGGAATCTCATTACATAGCATGTCACGAATAACGGCGCCAAACAGGATGTTTAATACCCCAAGGAGAATACAAACGGGGATGTTGGCGCCCATTTCCTGCGCTACTTGGATACCAATTAACGTGAAAATCGCCAATGCAAGACCATCAAATAGCTTTAGTAAGCCATCCACATGCCGCGCTTTCGGATTACAGAATATTTGAAAGCCGACAGAAGTAATCGTAATAATGAGTAGATAATTCATATTAACCATCCAAAATAATGGATAACGGTCAAGAATAATATCACGCGCGGTAGGACCACTAATTGCGGCAATCATGGCAACTAGAATACAGCCAAACATATCAAAGTTTTTATGCTTGGCCAAAATCGTGCCTGAGACACTACAGGCAAATATCCCAAACATCTCAAGCCAAAACATAAACGAGGTTGGCTCAAAGCGGGTGACAAACTCTGGTGTGAGCGCAAGCGGATTTTTTATCACTGCTTCGATAGTTGGCGCAGTCGCGACAGCCATACTAGAGAGGGCAGGCGCGCCCAAAGCGCTGTTAAATAGGCTGTCAAAAGATTGACCGAATATGGTTATACAGCAAGCATTGAGCCAGGTATAAACATTGACGCTAATAAAACTGATCATAGATAATCACATAAAAAGCTTGCTTGATAAGTTAACCGGTTGATTACCAGTTAGCCTACCAAGCGAATGGAGGGAAGGTGCCAATCAAATCTCAATGCCAGCATGCGCACAGCAAAGATGATAAATAGCATTATAAATTCACTTACTATTGCGTCCAGTCCCCAGTAGTCGAGCGCTAAATACGCCAATGACCCTGCAATACTGGCCGTGATATAAATCTCGCGCTGTAGTAGCAGCGGGATTTCATTACAAATGATATCGCGTAATAAGCCACCGATAATGGCAGTCCAAACGCCCATCATGACAGCAATCACTGGCGACATATCTTGCGCCAAGGCAATTTTAAAACCAATCACACTAAATGCTGCGAGACCAATGGCATCAAAGAATTTGAGCGCGTTATCAATCTTATGGTACAGATGAAAGAATATTTGTAAGACAAGGGATGTGGCAGTAATAACGATGATGTAATTGAGATCTGTCATCCAAAACAGTGGATGGCGATCAAGCGCCATATCGCGAAGCGTACCACCGCCAATAGCATTAACGAAAGCGACTAATATGCAGCCTGCGATATCAAAGCCTTTATGCTGTGCAAGCAATGTACCGGCGATGGCACAGGCAATGACGCCAATCATATCCAAAATATACAACAGCACATCGGGGAAAATAAAGTTATTTATCATGATGCTATGTTTGCCTTAACCATCTTTGGCAAACAATATCAGACCGAGCATAATGAGCCCAATACCGACCAATCCTAATGCTGAGGGTATGGCATTATTTAGCAGTAAGATACCACCAATTAAAGCAAATATTACCTCACTTGCTTGGGTAGAATCGACGCCTGCTACCTCGCTCGATGTTACCGCCTGTTCACGCGCATATAAAAAGATACTGGTCGCCGCGACCCCTGCGAGTAATGCCACTAGCAAAGTATTAAATAGCTGCGTAGGCGCTGGTTGCTCAGGACGTATTATCAAGCCTAATAGCAACCAAAACGGTAAGCTACCGAGGGTCATTAGCCAGACTTTATTAAAGGCGTTTTGTAATAAGGTGGTCTCAATCGCTGGAATGCGGGCGATAAGATTTTGCAAGCGTGAAGCAGGTTGGGTATTAATAGGTAATACAGGCGCTTCAGTGACGATGCGCTGGCTATGAGTGTCAGCGCTAATATCAATGTTAGTATTAATATCAGCATCAGTATTATTGTCGTTCAACAGAAGGTTATCACGAGCCTGTTGCAGTTCAGCGCTATGCTTGCGTGAATTGTGCGACACTTGCCAAACCAACTGGTTACCAATTGGATAACTGAATGCTGCCACCAGTGCAGGCAGCGCGCCATACAGCAGCATATCAGCCATAGGTATAGTATCGGCTAGGGCAGAAGCGTTCAAGCCTTCACTGACATTGACCATCACCACGCCAATAAAGACCAGTAGCGCATAAATGATGAACTTCTTATCGAATCTTTGCCCAAATGCTACTAATACTAATAAGCTGGTCACGACCGTAAACATGAAGGTTGCGGCAACGACCCAGCCGGCAACATGATCGCCAGCATAGCAAATACCGGTATAAAACACACCGAAACCAATACTGCCCGTAAGACACCAAAAGCGCCAATGCTCAAAAAATATGGCGCCTAGTTCTTTAATGCGTCCAAAGCCATGCTGCATCGTAATCAGGACAGTGATGATTAGCCACATAAATAAATAGCGTAAACTTGCTGACCAAAACCAGTGCCCACCGGCGCTACTCATCATCTCATTTAAAATAAAGGTAGAGCTAAAAAACGCGCCTGCTAACAAGCCCAATAAAATGAGTTTGACCATACCTATCCCTTGCTTCCTTGGCTTGCTATTTCTTTAAGAGTCCATTCAAATTTTAGCGTCTATTTACCTTTGGCATCCGCCCAAATAATCTTGTGTAATTGCAGTTGGAAACGTACGGGCAGGGCATCGGCTAGCATCCATTCGGCAAGCTCGCGTGCCAATACCGGTACTTCTGGACTGTTATCGTTTACCTTGTCCTCGTGCGCCACATTAAACATCGGTGAAAACCAAACCGTACCGACCAATTTATCGAGCTTATGCTCAAACAGTTTTTCTTTTGCCCAGTCATAATCAGCACGGTTCATAATGACAAATTTGATTTGGTCATATTGGGTGAGGTAATCGAGGTTTGACCAGAGGTTTTTATCCACTTCACCTGAGCTTGGAGTTTTTAAATCCATGACTTTACTCACGGCAGGCGGGACATTTTCGACCGTTAGCGCGCCTGCCGTTTCAAGTGATATCTCATAGCCATCATTCAATAAACGCTTTATCAACTCAATAGCGTTTGGCTGGGCTAAAGGCTCACCGCCGGTCAAGCAAATGCGCTTGCAGGGGAAACTGGCGATAGTCGCCATAATGGTCTCAAGCGACTGGCGCTCACCGCCACTAAAGGCATATTCAGTATCGCAGTAGACGCAGCGCAGCGGACAGCCGGTTAAGCGCACAAATATGGTTGGCAAACCTGAAGTAATGGCTTCACCTTGCAGTGAATAAAAAATCTCGGTCAAACGTAAGCCCGCTTCAGGGTCAGTGACAGGAATTGCCGAGGTACGTAAAGATAACTCACTCATAATATTTCAAACGCAATTAGGGATTGAGTATGCCATAAAGCATATATCAAATAAAAAGAAGATGTAATGGCTATATAAAAGTAGGATTGATGGTATTTATATCAGCAAAAGATTATAACGCAATGTCTGTGATTAAGCTGCTATTCAACAATAAAAAAGATGTTGAAGCTTTATGAGCCAACATCTTTTTTATTGTTAAAACTATAACTATCGTGATTAACTGTTTAGGCTAAACGTAATAACTCATTGACTGATGTTTTAGCACGGGTTTGTGCATCAACTTTTTTCACGATAATGGCGGCGTATAAGCTATGCGTCCCATCTTCAGACGGTAAGCTGCCCGGTACCACGACTGAGCCAGCTGGCACGCGACCACGATGAATCTCACCTGTTTCGCGATCATAAATACGCGTTGACTGACCAATGTATACACCCATTGAGATGACGGCACCTTCTTCGACAATCACGCCTTCAACGATTTCAGAGCGTGCACCGATAAAGCAATTGTCTTCAATAATAGTAGGATTTGCTTGCAAGGGCTCTAAGACGCCACCGATGCCAACCCCGCCTGATATATGGACATTTTTACCGATTTGCGCACATGAGCCAACGGTCGCCCATGTATCTATCATCGCGCCTTGGTCAACATAGGCACCGATATTCACATAAGACGGCATCAACACCGCACCAGCTGCGATATATGAGCCTTTACGAGCGACAGCTGGTGGTACGACGCGTACGCCAGCTGCTTTAAATTGATCTTGCGTCCAATCTGCAAACTTAGTCGGTACCTTGTCATAAAACTGCACATGTTCGCCAGCTGCCATGACGTAGTTATCATTTAGGCGAAATGATAGCAAGACCGCTTTTTTGGCCCATTGATTAACGATCCACTCGCCATTTTTTTTCTCCGCCACGCGCAAGCTACCGTTATCTAGCTGCTCAAGTACTTGGTTAATAGCATCACGCACGTCTTGTGGCATTGTAGCTGGACTATATTCGTTGCGATTTTCAAATGCTTGTTCGATCACTTGTTGTAATGACATACATATTCCTAAAGTTAGTGAAGGTTAATGAAATGCTAGTAATGAGTACGGTCGATGATAAAAACTTGCCGTATGGTCGATAATTTAGCGACTTTCAGCAAATATCTTGAATGTGAACATTAGCGCTATTATTACTCACCTGCAGTATTACTATCTATCCAATCTAAAATATCCTGATAAACCTGCTCTTTACTTTGCTCGTGTAGCGGCTCATGTCGCATGTGAGGGTAGAGCTGTACTGAGACATGCTCAAAATGTTGCTTGTCTAAACGATTGGCGATTTTACGAATACCGCGACCCATGTCACCGATAGGATCATTTTCACCGCCTATCAATAGCATTGGAAAACTTCTAGTAATCGTCATTGCCCAGTTTTTTTGCAAGCCTGCTTCCATTAGGGTGAATAAGGTCATGAAACCATTGTTGGTAAACGCAAAACCATTTAGTGGATCGGCTTCATAAGCTTCGACAGCCGCAGCGTCTTCACTTAGCCATGCAAACGGTGAAGAGGAGATACGATTGTTCAGCTTGCTATTAAGGACTTTATTCATCGTATTAGCAATCAGGGTATTTGGTTTTTTCGGTGCTACTTTTGCCAGTAGTTTATTGACCGGCAATAATACTTTGGTTAAAGGATTGGCGTCGGCGGTGCCCATTAAGATAGCACCTTTAAAATTACGTGCATGATGCTTTAAGACGTTACGGACGATAAAGGAGCCCATCGAATGACCCATAACAAAGTGCGGCACAGTAGGGTGACGCGCTTTTAAGCTTTCCGCCATCACGATAACGTCTTTTAATAACGACTGTACAGGATGCTCATGCCCAAAAAATCCCAAGTCTTTGGCAGATTTGACTGTTTTCCCATGACCAAGCTGATCATAAGTGGCGACCGCAACACCGTGATCGGCTAAAAACTGTGCAAATTCTGCATAACGCCCGCTGTGTTCAGCCATACCATGTACAATCAGTAAAGTTGCACTAATAGCAGTATCACTATTGCTTGGCTCAAAAAAGGTATGATGCAGATAATGAGTATTATCGGACGAGGTAATTTGTTCGGTGTTACTCATAAGCGAATCCTGATATTGATATAAGAGATAGAGAAAAAACCATCATAGCCAAACCAATGTGGGTTTGACTATGAGGCATTCGTTATTAGTATGTCGTTATTATAATGTTATTTTGCTGTACGCTGATAGATTGTTTTACCTTCTTTAATAGTCATTACCACGTTAATGTCTTTAATCTTACTGGCATTTATCGTCAACGGATTGGCATCTAATATAACCAAATCAGCTAATTTGCCTTGAGTTAACGTACCCTTGCTATTTTCTTCATAATATTCATAAGCGGCGTTAGTGGTAATGGCTTTGAGTGCTTGATAAGGCGTGGCGCGCTCATCGACACCGATAATCTTGCCTGAGCGCGAGGTGCGATTGACCGCTGACCAAACGGTAAATAGCGGATCGACTGGCGTTACGGTATCATCAGAATGATTGGTATATTTTAGTCCTATTTTATCAGCAGTCGCTATCGGACTTGAAAAATCCGCACGTTTTTTACCTAAGTTCTTCACATGCACATCACCCCAAAAGTAGGTGTGATTGGTGAAGAATGACGGTATCATTTTATATTTCTTAAAGGCTTCTAGCTGATCAGGGCGCGCAAATTGAGCATGAATAGGCACCGTACGGCGATCTTTATCAGCCGCTTGTCCGGTTTTTTTAACAGCGTATTCATGCGCCTTAATAATCATATCTGTCGCGCCATCACCATTGTTATGAATAAACAATTGGTTATCACGTTTATAAGCTTTTAAAAACATCTCATTAAGCTCATCTTGGCTAACACTAGGCAGTCCGCGACAGTCCTTTTTGCAGTCTGGTACTGGCGTCAAATAAGGCTGACTAAAGTAAGCCGTTTTACCTTGTGGCGAGCCATCGGCAACGATTTTAGTCCCTTGTACTTTAAAGCCGTTTTGGTAGGTTTTCCATACAAAGTCTTTGTCTGCTAGGTTTTCATCTAAATCACTAACACCAGCAAGAGCGACCAAATCAATTTTAAGTTTGCCAGCATCGGCTTGCTTTTGGAAAAACTGAATGGTATTACGAGCCGTTGAGCCATTGTGCGCGGTAGTCAGACCATTTTTGGCATAATAATCTTGGGTCTGCTCAAAGAACTTGGCTTGATTGGGCTCTAATACCTCTAACATCCGCCGCACAAAGGGATACATAGCGGTTTCTTGGACAAGACCATTCGGCTCGTTAGAACCTTTAACCCGTGCAATATTACCACCATCTGGGTTTTTACTAGCAGCAGTGACTTTCATAGCCGCCAGACCTTTGCTATTCGCTACGCCCATATGACCACTGGTATGTTGCAAGTATACGGGATTGTTAGGCAGTACTTTATCGATGTCTTCCTTGGTTGGGTGACGCTCTTCCGCTAATTGACTCTCATCATAGCCCCAACCATATATCCACTCGCCATCAGCAATATTATTGTCTTTTTTATAAGCCTTTAAGACTTGTAGCATTTTCTCAATACTATTGACCTTGCCGACTGGCGGCGGGTTTAAATTGACCTGCCCCATGGTGTTTGACACCATATCAAAGTGGCTGTGTGGATCAATAAAGCCTGGCAATAAAGTTTTGCTATTTAAATTCACTTGCGCCGCATTTTTATATTTTGATTGAGCAGTATCGAAATCACCAACGTAAGCAATCTTGCCCGCTTGCGTGACCAAAGCTTCAACCATCTGCGGCTGCTCACCTTCCATCGTGATGATATTGCCATTGTAATAAACAGTTGCTGAGTTACTTGCTTGTTCTGTATTTGTCTGTTCTGTGCTGGTTTGCATGGCAGTGCAGCCAATCATGCTCATCAATCCAATACTCAGTAACGTCGGCTTTATTATGCTTATAGTCATGGCGCTATCCTTAATATTGTTATTTAGATAAATAACTGCTGTCACCAATTTAACGACAAAGCTTTAAGGGGTCAATGCTATTTATGATTTTATCGTTAGCACACAATAGATTAAGCTCGAAATCTTTTAAATCTCGAAATCTTTTAAATGATGTTTCGACTTCTATTGAAGTTTGATGAGGTGCTAATGGTTAAGCTTATTTTACTTACAGATTTTATTCTGTAAAAAGTGAATAATTCACTGATGAATGTTAGCAGGCGACAAACTGTCTTTTTATGGCTTGTCGGGTGTTATAGAATATAAAATAGCAGCCATAAAAAAACCCCCATCAAAGTGATGAGGGTCTTGGCAAATGCCATAATCGAATCAAAGGAGATTCAAAAAATTTACTACTAGAATATGGCTCTCCAACCTGGGCTCGAACCAGGGACACACGGATTAACAGTCCGTTGCTCTACCAACTGAGCTATTGGAGAATAAGCTGCAAGTGTTTAATCGCTTACAACGAGCTTAGAAAGTCTCTAACGAGTTCTTGCTAAGTGGGGCGTATTCTAGCAAAGATAAAAAATAGGTCAAGCTTTATTTTTATATTTTTGCAGATAAAAGCGTTAATGCTAAGTTAAACCATGACAAACAGTTTTATACAGCAAATTTTTCTAGCGTTTCATCTGTATTTTATCTATAGCTCTGTTTGCGAAGTAACAACAATTTGAGATGCTTAGTTATACTATAATTATTTAGATTTGATAAATAAACGAAGCTATTGGTTAATAAAATAATGTTAATAAATTAATCTTTATTATAACTATCTACTGCTTAAAGGTATATTTAATAAGCATCTATCAAAACCGAACCGTAGATAAGACAGCAAGCAAATAAAAGGATGTTTACAATGACAGCGACGCTTAAAAAACAACATATTGTGATTACTGGTGCGACCTCTGGTATCGGTTATCAGTTGGCAAAAGACTATCTGCAAGAAGGACATCATGTTTATGCCGTCGGTCGTGATGACAAGGTCTTGTCTGAGCTTGAATCATTAGGAGCAGAGACGATTGAGCTTGATCTGATGGATCGAGATAAAGTGATTGCAGCTTTTGACAAAATCAGTGAGATTGATTTGGCAATTTGTGGCGCGGGCATGTGCGAATATTTAGATATGCCAAACTTTGACAGTAGTGTTTTTATGAAAGTGCTGTCGGTGAACATGGGTACGTTGTCGCATGCCATTGAAGGGGTGCTACCAAAGCTAATTGCTTCAAAAGGTCGCTTAGTCGGTATTGGCTCAGCATCAGCTTATGTGCCTTTTGCCCGCGCAGAAGCTTATGGTAGCTCAAAGGCAGCTATTCACTATTTAATGAAAACCTTACAGATTAGCCTTGCCCCTCATGGCGTAGCGGTAAGTCTAGTAGTTCCCGGTTTTGTTGAGACGCCAATGACCAAAAAAAACGACTTTCCAATGCCGTTCCTACAAACTCCGCAGCAGGCAAGTCAGGCTATTCGTGATGGTATTGCAAGCGGTCATGAGGTGATTGAATTCCCTAAAAAACTAACGTTGCCATTAAAAGTATTAGGAACATTACCTGATTTAGTTTGGCAGCAGGTCAGTGAAAAAATTAATAAAAAATAGTCAATTTTGATGCTTTTGAACACCTATAAAGAAAATTACAAGGAATACGCTATGCCGTTTTTGCGTCATAAATCTAAGCAATCATCTAGTAAATTAGAAACCGATATCGGTAATTCAAGCCGTCGTCTAGAGGATACGAATGATGCCCAAGTCAAAAAAAGCATCGCTATTATTGGCTCAGGGGTATCAGGATTAACTTGTGCTCATTACTTGGCAGCGCAATTTGACGTCACAGTTTTTGAAGCCAGTGATTATATCGGTGGGCACGTAAATACTATCGATGTGACGCTACAAGACGGTAAAAAACCTAAGTCTAATAAAGTTGAAAAAAGTGCCATAGATACTGGTTTTATTGTCTTTAATGAGCGCACTTACCCTAACTTTTTTCGCCTGCTCCATGAGCTGCAAGTACCGTTTCAAGCAACGGATATGAGTTTCTCTGTTAAGAATACGGCGCGTCATTTTGAATATAATGGTCATACGCTTAATACCTTGTTATCACAGCGTAAGAATATCTTGAACCCTAAATTTTGGGGGTTTATTAACGATATTTTGCAATTCAATAAGCAGGTGCGTCAGTTACGCCAAGATTATGATAAAGCACGCGCGCAGGGGCAAGATATTGCTATTTTTACCAAGCAAACGCTAGGCGAGTATCTAGATACCAAAAAGTATGGTGATTTGTTCACGGATAATTATTTATTACCGATGGTGTCTGCGATTTGGTCGACTAGCCTGCACGACGTACAAGATTTCCCATTGGTGTTTTTCGCTCAATTTTTTGATAATCATGGTCTGCTTGAGGTGGTCAATCGTCCGCAGTGGTTCACGATAAAAGGTGGCTCTAAGCAGTATGTGAATAAGCTAGTCAAACGTTTTGTAAAAGCAGGCGGCAGCGTTCGCGTAAACAGCCCAGTGCAATCCGTTATTCGCGAAGATAATCAAGTAACACTGAAAGTTATAGATACGACGAATGATAAGACGCAAACACTTGTGTTTGATGAAGTCATCTTTGCTTGTCATGCAGATACAGCACTCAAAATATTACAAGATACCAATCCTATTGAACAAGAAGTGTTGACTCATTTTACCTTTACCGATAACACAGCTGTTCTACATACTGATACTTCAGTCTTGCCCAAAAAATCGTTGGCATGGGCAAGCTGGAACTATTTAATTGATGATAAAGAATCTACTCAGAATAATAAAGAACAGCCAAAAACTGTCGTAAAGCCCGTATTAACCTATCATATGAATATCTTGCAGCGCTTGACCAAGCAGCATAATTATTTAGTCACCCTCAACCATGAGGTAGATGAGAACCAAATTATCAAGCGTATCGACTATAGCCATCCGGTATTTAACAACGAGATGCTTGCCGCGCAAGCACAGTGGTCAAGTATCTCTGGTAATAGTAGTCTGCATACTCATTTTTGCGGTGCTTATTGGTTTAATGGCTTCCATGAAGACGGCGTGCGAAGCGCGCTACGTGTCTGTCAGGCGTTAGGATACGACATAAATATTAAAGATAGCGTTGACCCAAGTCATTTACCTGATACTGAAAGCGCCCATACGCCGTTCCGCTATAAAGACTTGCCAGTAAAAGCAGACAAACAATTACGCAAACTCAAAAAACGTCAGCTAGTCACTGCTACGACCAATCAAGAATTGGTGCAATATATCGCAACATTAGAGCCAGTGGCTAAAGCGTTTAAAAAGAAAAAATTGGGATTTTTTGCTGCTCGTAAAGACAAGCAGGTGTAGTCGTTAAACATAGCTTTTCGAATTGAGGGTATCAGTATGACAGTGTCAGAACAGCCTAATAATATACAAAAGATAAATATATTGTCAGATGAAGCTAAAGGTTTACCACACCAAATATTTCATGGCATAACTTGGCACAGCCGATTGCTACCGAGTATACATAAATTTGCTTACCCTTATCGCTATTGGGGCATCAATATTAGCGCATTGGCGGCAGGGCAGATATTACCAGAATTAGATATCAGACCGTTTATCAATAATAATTTTCTAAAAAAACTACCGCTAAATAAAGGGTTACTATTCTCTGGGACAAAAAAAGCCTTACAACAATTTTATCCTGAGGATTATTTACAAGGATTGAGTACACAAGATAAAAATAGCCTAAGTAAGGATAGAGAAGCTTACGATAAAAGAGAATACTCAACAGACGTTCAAGCCCTTGAACAACGTTTGATTCAAGCATTCACAGAGCAAACGGGTAGTGCGCCAACAGGCGATATGATTGGCATGGTTGTGTGCCGTAATGCTGGTCTTTACTTTAGCCCAGTGAATTTCTACTTGGGTTTTGATAAAGCGCAGCAGCCAACGCACTTACTGGCAGAAGTGTCCAATACACCATGGGATAAGCGCCATTATTATGGGTTCTTATTAGATGGGGGAAATACTGAGTTTTGTCATGATAAAGACTTTCATGTGTCACCTTTTAATCCTATTGACCAGCAGTATCAATGGCAAGTAACGATTAAAAAAGCAAGAGAAAGAACTACCATCAGTAAAGTAAAAAGTGAGCTAAACGAACGATCTAGCCAATGTTTGGACGTTCGTATTGCGATTAATATCAGTGATAAGCGCGGTGAGGTATTAAAAACATGTATAAAAATGTCAGGCGTGCCAATGACAGCGTCAACGATTCGCGATAGCTTGCGTAAAAATCCGCTGATGAATGTGACCTCTTTAATGCGTATTTATGGACACGCGTTTAAACTCTATGCCATTAAAAAAGTACCCTATATTAATTACGATGAAACATTAGCCGATAGCAAGCAGCAGAATGGGAATAATAAGTATGAGCAGTGACAGTAACTATTATGCAAAGCTTCAAATATTTGAATTTTAAAAAGATTAACGTAGAGCACTTACTATTGAATACTTATATAAGGATGAATAAACGATGTCAGCAAGACTAGCTAGTAAAGCACCTACATCAACACTAGAAAAATTCACTGCTCGCATCAGTCAAATGATTAACGAAAGTGCTGTTTTGCAGCCTATCAGTAGCAGCGTAAATTCTATGGCGAGAAAAGCCATATTCCGTGCTTTGACGCACATTCAGTTTGGCAGTATTACTATCATTGAGGATTTTGCCGGACAGGTGTCTAAGCCGCATCGTTTTGGCAAAGCCTATTCTGACAATATAAGCAGCTCAGCCATTGGTCGTCATGCATTAAATGTGACGCTGACGATTCATGATAGCAGCGTCTATCGTCAGTTATTATTCGGTGGCTCTATTGCGCTAGCGGATAGCTATATCAATGGTGAATGGGATACGGATGATTTAACGGGTTTGATTAGACTGGCAGCGCGTAACTTGGCAGTGCTTAATCAGTTAGAAAATCGTTTTGCGGTTATTAGTAAAACCTTTGAGCGAGCAAATCATAAGCTACGTAGTAATGATCAGTCGGGTTCAAAGTCCAATATTTTAGCCCATTATGATTTGGGTAATGACATGTATCAGCGTTTTTTAGACGATACGATGATGTATTCATCAGCAGTCTATAAAAAGGTAGATACAACATTGGCAGAGGCGCAGCAGCATAAACTGGCGCTTATTTGCCAACGCCTACAACTGAAACCTGATGATACGGTGCTAGAAATTGGAACGGGTTGGGGCGGTTTTGCGATTTATGCCGCAACGCATTATGGTTGTCATATAACGACGACCACTATCTCGGATGCACAATATGAAGAGGCGCAGCGCCGTGTCGAAGCGGCTGGACTTTCTGATAAAATCACCTTACTAAAGCAAGACTATCGCGAGCTGGCAGGACAATACGATAAATTAGTCAGTATTGAGATGATTGAGGCAGTTGGACACGAATATTTGCCAACGTTTTTTGCTAAATGTAATAGCTTGCTCAAGCCAACAGGCTTGATGGCACTACAAGCGATTACTTTTAATGATCAAAACTATCAAAGCTATATAAAATCGGTTGATTTTATTCAGACACACATTTTCCCTGGTGGTTGTTTATTATCCAATCAAGAACTGACGACGCAGTTTACCGAACAGACCGATATGGTCATTAAGCAATTACATGATTATGGCTTTGATTATGCATATACGCTACGGGATTGGCGCAGTGCATTTATGTCACAGCGTGAGGAAATAAAAGCACTCGGTTATGATGAAGCGTTTATTCGCTTATGGGAGTTTTACTTCTGTTACTGCGAAGGCGGATTTTTGGAGCGGACGATTGGAGTCGTGCAAGTCACTGCCGTCAAGCCAAACAACATTGATGCATGGCATTAATAGGCTACATTTTTATTCCCTATTATAAAAGGATATTACTATGGGTTATATTTATATCTATCTTGCTTCTCTGGTCATATTTTTAGGCATTGATGCGGTTTGGCTGAAGACCATGACCGGTCTGTTTTATGAAAAGCGTATCGGACACCTGCTTGCTGAGCAGCCAAATATGGCTGCCGCTGGGATGTTTTATATGTTTTACCTATTGGCGCTGTGTATTATTATTTTATATCCGCAAATCAGATCAAATGCGCCGCTGCACCATATTTTCTTATTGGGCGCTTTAATAGGTCTGATGGCTTACGGTACTTATGATTTTACCAGCTTAGCGCTATATAAAGGTTTTACGATGGACACCGCGTTGGTTGATTTTGCTTGGGGCGGGATTTTAACAGGCACGGTGAGTACAATTGTTGCTTGGCTTGCGTATCGTTTTCATTGGTTAAGCTAATCTATTAGTTAAGGCGAAGCGACTAGATTTGCGCTGTGGCAATTGCTGCTGTATAAATAGCACTTAAAATAGTTTTTATACCCGTTAAGGAACATTATGACGCAATATAACACCAGCTCAACTGCCAAAAGAGTCCCATTAAACCATGAGCTGTATATGTCAGTGCTTATGACGCCAGATATGGCCAATTTTATTGGTAATGTCCATGGTGGGGATTTGCTCAAGATGCTGGACCAAGTCGCTTATGCCTGTGCCAGCCGCTATAGCGGTAGTTATGTGGTGACATTGTCAGTCGATCAAGTGATGTTCCGTGAGCCTATTCATGTCGGTGAGCTAGTGACGTTTGCGGCTAGTGTTAATTATGTTGGCAAAACCTCGATGGAAGTCGGTATTCGAGTGGAGGCAGAAGATGTGCGTGCACGTACCGTTCGCCATACCAACAGCTGCTATTTTACGATGGTGGCGATTGATGAAAATCGTAAGCCAACGCTAATCCCCGAGCTTGAGATTAAAGATGCTCTGCAACAATGCCGCTTTGACGCAGGCTTAGAGCGCAAAAAACTGCGTATGGCAGGCTCGCAACGTATTAGCTGTGACATCAGTAAATTCAATAATAAAGTAGCAAATGAAGAATCTGCTCATTAATGCAGACAATCAACATACTCTCATCAAAACATTACTGATATATACAAGGTTTTTGACTATATTAAATGGAAGCTAAAGTATTTAATAAAATCCATTTATTGAGACTCAGATGAGTTTAAAACCGTCAAAATCCGCTTCAAAACCTGAGCCAATGCCGCGTGCTGATACGAGCGGCATTACTCGTTCTCGTGCTCAAAACCCCTTCAATACTTCAAACAACGCCGACTCTAGCCAACCTAAGTCCGAATCTAATGCTGATGACAAAAAATCAAGCTCATTAATAACGGTTTTAATTGCAGTTGGTGCTAATGTACTGATAGCCGTTGCTAAAACATTTGGTGCATTTATAACGGGTTCTGCCTCTATGATTGCTGAAGCAGCTCACTCTTGGGCAGATGCTGGTAATGGTACCTTATTAATCGTTGCTGAGAAAAAGTCGATTAAGCCTGCTGATAAAAGCCATCCACTCGGCTATGGTAAAGAGTCATATGTATGGTCGATGATTGCCGCGTTTGGTGTCTTTATGGCAGGTTCAGTGGTGTCTATTTATACCGGTATTACTGAGTGGAATGCTGCTGAGACTGAAACCGACTACACCATCGGTTTTATTATCTTGGCAGTCGCCTTTGTACTTGAAGGCCTTTCTTTAACACAAGCCTATTTGCAAAGTAAAAAACACGGCGAAGCGATTAATGTCAGTGCTATAGGTTATGTGATTGATACCTCCAATCCTACGTTACGCGGCGTTTTCTTCGAAGATTTGGCGGCGGTCATAGGTTTAGTTGTAGCGGCAGCTGCAATGGCAATGCATGCCTATACCGGTGAGCCATTTTGGGACGCGCTTGGGTCTATCATTGTTGGTATATTGCTGGCCGCTGTAGCAGTCTTTTTGATCAGTCGTAATCGTGATTTTTTGGTTGGCTATAGAGTATCAGAAAAAATGCACGATTATATTTTAGCAGAACTGCTCAAGCATCCAGATATCGATAGCGTATCTTACTTGCATTTAGAATGGGTAGGACCTAAAAAAATATTTATGGTGGCGGCGGTAGATATTACTGGCAATCAACATGAACAAGAAATTGCGCACAAATTTGAAAGTATAGAAAATCAGTTTCGCAGTCAGGCATTGTTCCAAGAAGCTATTTTAACCTTGTCGGTTCCTAAGGCTGAGATTTTACGCTTACCTGACAATGAAAATCCATAATCTATAATAATAATGAGAACATGATATGAAAAGTCCTTTAAAACCTATAACAAAAAACCCCAATCGTCAGACACAAATAGTATCACCGTTGCTGGCATTGGTAGTAGCGACTCTAATGTCAGCTACTGCTGTACAAGCCAATGCAGAGTTAATCGTCCACAGTGATGCCAATCAAATTCAACAATCAAAAACGGTCACATCAGCACCCTATAGCGTCCGTAAGATTGATGATGCACAAAGTGTCAATAGCCAGTTACCTACTGAGATATCTATTATTAAACTTATGCAGGTGATGCATATCGATGAGCAAATACAATCTATCGTCGATGGCAAGCAGGCTGCCATCGATGCAATTAATAGGCAAACTCAAAACAAGAATCAACAGGCGAGTGATAAACCATTAAATAAGCGTCAACTTGAGCTGCAAAATCAGATTCAAAGCGTTTTAGGTCAATACGCAAAAATCATGACCAATGGCATAGGCGATACGGCAGATATTCAAACCTTAACGCAAGCCTACATCAGTGCCGCACAAACTTACTATACGCAAGCGGAAGTGGATGCTCAAATAAAATTTTATGATACCGCTGTCGGTCAAAATATTTTAGCGAAGCAGCCACAAATTACTGCGGCCTTTTTAAAGCAATCTTTACCGCAAGATACCTCAGAAACTGAAAATCAGTTAGGTGAGCTATTGCCGCATATGAAGCAAATCGTGAAAGGTATTTTCTAAGCTTGTTACTGTTAACCTAATTATTTACAACTTAGTTATTTTTAAAGTCTATATTTTGAAGCTAACTTAAAAAACCAGCACGCATAAAAAGGTCACCATAATAGTGACCTTTTTATAGCTTATACAAGCCCGTTTTATAGCTTTAATAATTTATTTCTTTGGTGCATTGGCACCAATAAACCAAGCATCTTTATCGATGGTGCGGCTCACTTCAGTCAATAAATCAGCGGTATCTTCATCGCCAGCATCGCCAGCAGCATCAATCCCTTCACGCAAAGACGCAGCAATGGTCTTATAGCGATTGGTTAGCTCACGAACATGCTGGTCAACGTCAGTAATATCAGTTGGGTAAGTCTCTAAGATAGAATCTTCAACAACACGTTTCGAGATACCATTCGCTTTACCGCCAAGAATAACGATGCGTTCAGCAACCGTATCAAAAGCCTCAGTTAAACGCCCATAAGTATCGTCTAGTAGTTGATGTACCCCAATAAAACCAGTACCTTGTAAATTCCAGTGGCATTGCTTACTGTCCATACTTAAATCAATCAGATTGGCCAAATTGGCATTCAACAAATCTACCATTTTTTTTGCAGTTGCGTCATCTATTCCACTTGCGTAACGTTCTCTCATGTTTTGCTCCACTATTATTTTTAATAAATTTAAGTTTTTAATTACTAGTTATAAACAGCGCTTTAAATTTCTATTTATTAAGGTGTTTCTGACTACTTATTCTGAATTCACTATCGATAATAACAGCTTAAATAACAGATGGAACCCCAACATTTAGGCTTTATACAAGGGTCGTGTAATGAGTTTGTTAATCATGAAAATCTTTGTAAGTTTAGCAGCCAAAATAACCGTTTTGATAACAATCCATGCACATGACAATATATTTGAGTTCATTAAAGCCTAATTTATTTGACATTTAGCGTGAGCATTTTCGAAATTATAAATACTTATTCATTCTTTTGGTCTAATGCCTTTCTCTGCAAACTTATCAAACAGCTGTTGCTCGGTCAAGTTTACCGTGTCATTGGCAAATTCATAATAATCAGGTTTTCTATCAATGAAAATTTGACTCTCAAAAGTAAGGTTTGGATTGTCTTGAAATAATCCAAGCGACAGAACATAAGTCTCAGAACCCAACTGATGATAATAAAGATTGGTGCCGCATTTATGGCAAAATGCACGCTCTGCCCATGCCGAAGAGGGATAGACCGTCATTGAGTCTTCGCCCTGAATGTCAGGTTTTGCGTGGCTATGTATCGCCATTAATGGTCCGCTGCCCCAACGGCGACACATCGTACAGTGGCATGCTTCAAAGGTATTGATGTCTTCTAATTTGATGGTGACGTTACCGCACAGGCAGTGACCTTTCATAACTCTTTCCTTGATTGATTGTCATTAAACTATACCTGAGTTTTTATACTTTTTATTGAGGGTTTGTGCATCCATTTGTGGGTGTTTAGCGCAATAAATGACCTTTAAAAATAAAGGTTTAACCCCATATTGTTATAAACCTAAGCTCTTATAACCCTTTATAAATACTAGGAAGACAACCCTTATGCGAATGCCTGAACCGCGCTCGTCGCGTCAGTTAAACCAATTGGCCACTCAGCTGCAAGGCGAAGCTGAGATTAGTGGTGTCAATGCGTCTGGTACGCAAATATCAAGTCGCGCCTTTGAGATGATTACCGAATTTGAGCCAGCGGGCGATCAGCCACAAGCGATTAAAAAGCTGGTTAGTGGCATTAATGCTGGTATGGATGAGCAGTTACTTCTAGGTGTGACGGGTTCTGGTAAGACCTATACCATGGCAAAGGTTATTTCTGAGACACAACGTCCAACCATTATCATGGCGCACAATAAAACGCTTGCTGCGCAGTTATATGGTGAGTTTAAATCGTTCTTCCCTAATAACGCGGTTGAGTATTTTGTCAGTTATTACGACTATTATCAGCCGGAAGCGTATGTTGCAGCGAGCGATACTTTTATCGAAAAAGACAGCGCCATTAACGATCATATTGATCAGATGCGTTTGTCAGCCACGCGCGCATTACTTGAGCGCCGTGATGCGATTATTATCGCTTCGGTATCCTGTATCTATGGTTTGGGTGATCCAGAAAGTTATCTTAAAATGCTGCTGCATGTCGTTGTCGGTGACAAAATAGACCGCACTGCGACGATTAAGCGGTTGGTTGAGATGCAATATGAACGTAATGAGCTGGACTTTGGGCGTGGTACGTATCGTCTGCGTGGTGAGCTGCTAGATATTTATCCTGCTGAATCTGAGCAACTTGCTGTGCGTGTGCATTTATTTGATAATGAAGTCGAAAAAATAACGTGGTTTGACCCTTTAACAGGTAAAACGGTACGTACGGTACCGCGTATTACCATCTATCCAAAATCGCATTATGTGACACCGCGCAATAAATTGGAAGCCGCCAGTCATACCATTCGCGCTGAGCTTGAGCCGCGCTTAGAGTATTTCCGTGACAACAATAAACTTATTGAAGCGCAGCGTCTTAAAGAGCGTACTCAGTATGACCTTGAGATGATTCAACAGCTTGGCTACTGTAACGGTATCGAGAACTACTCGCAGCATCTCTCTGGTCGTCCGTCAGGTGAGGCACCGCCGACGCTGTTTGATTATATTCCAGAAGATGCGCTGTTATTCATTGATGAATCGCACGTGACGGTATCGCAAATTGGTGCGATGTATAAAGGGGATAGATCGCGTAAAGAAAACCTCGTCAATTATGGCTTTCGTCTGCCGAGCGCGATGAATAACCGCCCGATGAAGTTTGAAGAATGGGAGCGTATCAAGCCTAAGACCATTTATGTCAGCGCCACGCCTGCGTTGTATGAGCTGGAGCACAGCGAGCAAGTGGTTGAGCAAGTAGTGCGTCCAACCGGTCTGATTGACCCTGAGATTGAGATTCGTCCGGTATTAACCCAAGTCGATGATGTGCTATCGGAGATTACCAAGCGTCGTGAAAAAGATGAGCGTGTATTAATCACGACCTTGACCAAGCGAATGTCAGAGGATTTGACCAGCTATCTCAAAGAATACGATGTCAAAGTCGCTTATCTACACTCGGATATTGATACCCTTGAGCGTATGCAGATTATCCATGAGCTACGTACGGGCGTGCATGATGTGCTGGTCGGTATTAACTTGCTACGTGAGGGTCTTGATATGCCTGAAGTGTCATTGGTCGCGATATTTGATGCGGACAAAGAAGGCTTTTTGCGTTCTGAGCGTGCCTTGATTCAGACTATCGGTCGTGCTGCGCGTCATATTAATGGTAAAGCGATTCTCTATGCCGACCGTATCACCAACAGTATGCAAAAAGCGATTGATGAGACCGATCGTCGCCGCGAAAAACAAGTAGCATTTAACCTTGAGCATAACATCACGCCAACAGGCGCGCGCCGTAGTATCACGGATAAAATCGATACAGGTGACGATCATAATGCCAATGATAATCAAGTGATTCCAATTAAGAGCAATCTACCTGATGTTGATATTAGTATCTTACGTAGTCCTGATTTGCTGGCTAAAGAAATCAATCGTCTTGAGAAACTGATGAAGCAGATGTCGCGCGATCTTAAATTTGAAGATGCGGCAAAAACGCGCGATAAAGTATTAGAGCTAAAGGCACATTTGATTTAGGAAGTTAGATGGCTTTTTCTTAAGTAGATTCCTTATCAAAGGTGAGTTGTAATATATTGCAGCTCACCTTTTTTTAGTTGTTTTATCAGAATCTAGTTGACATTACCTTATGTGCAAATAAACCAGTCTGAAGGTTAAAGGGCAGAGTTCTGTAGGTATAAATTAATAACTAATAATTGGTGATGACAAAACTTGTATTTATACGAAATGCCACTTAATATGATATTAATGAGCAATATGAACTTATAACAACGGACGTTGAGGCATATAATCTATCATGCAAAATAACAAATTCTTAGAATTAAATGCGAATGAGAACTCACTAGGCATGTCAGCTTCTGCCAAACAAGCTATCACAGAGTCTTTAGGTGAGGGCTTTCGTTATCCAGATAATCCACGCAACGCTCTCATTAGCAAAATTTCTAGCATCCATGATGTGTCAGAAAACCAAATCTCATTAGGAAATGGCTCAACTGAAAATATTCGAGCTACCCTACAGATGTTGCAAAATAAAGCTTTAAAAGAGGGCAGACAGTTTCAAATGGTAATTCCTGTGCCAACTTTTGATTGTGCAGCAATGTATGCAAACGCCATTGGCGTGCCCGTCGTCAAGATACCAGTAACTGCTGAAAACTATGATTTAGATTTTGATGAATTACAGAAAACTGCCGATGAATTTGATGGTATCAGCCTGTTCTATATTTGCAATCCAAATAACCCAACTGGAATCATCACAGCAACGGAAAAGCTCAAAACTTGGATCAGTAATGCACCAGACAATCATTATTTTTTATTAGATCAAGCGTACATGGATTACGTCTCAGATCCAAGTTTTGAGAGTGCTATTGAATGGGTCAAGCAAGGACTGTCAGGCAACCTTGTTGTTATTCATACCTTCTCAAAGTTATGTGCTTTAGCCGGTATGCGAGTGGGCTACGCGATTTCCAATCCGCAAACTATTGAGAATATCGAAGCATTTATGTCTATGGATAATACCAACTTGTCAGGTGCGGTTGCTGCTATTGCGACCTTAAATGATGCTGAGTTTTTGGCGCTAAGTTTGCGCACGACCAATCAATCGCGGCAGATGATTGAAACCGTATTAGATGAACTTGGACTTTGTTACTTACCATCACAGAGCAACTTTATTTTTTATGAAATAAAAGGTGATTTAAAAACCTATATCGACAGAATGCGAGATCATGACATCAAGGTTGGTCGCGAGTTTCCACCTGTTACAGGGTTCAACCGCCTAACGCTTGGTAGACCTGATGAGATGGCAGTGTTCGTTAAGACACTAAAGTTATTTCGTGAAAAAGGCTGGGTCTGATGAGGTTGAATCGTCCATCTTAACCAACCTCAAACGCAGTTTTACATATACCACCTTAAAAAAAACCATTTTTTCTTATAATATTGGCTAATTAAGCTCAGTCTACTAAGTCGCTAGGCAAATGCTGTTAGATAGCTATAAGTCAGGCGTACTAATGCATATTATAATTATAAGGTTAGAGAGGTATATCCATGTTCGATATCAAATCATTTTTTAAAAGAGAAGTAGAGAAAACGCTCACCAACATAGATGATTACATTTTTATGCCTGAGCGTGTGGAGATGACGCTAGAAGGTGGATTATTAAACTGTGTCTTAAATAGTGACGGTCGAGTTGATATTTTTTATACAAAGCAAGGCGTGACAGAAGTAAGGTCGGCATCACGTAAGCATCCATTTACTGCGTTTGAAACCGAGTTATACCATGGTGTTTATGATGATGTTATTAATGATTTGATCAAAGAGGTGAGCAAGATACTCGATGGTAAGTCAGAATACTTTCGTCAAAACAAGACATTGTCTGCTACCGCATCTTTAATGGCTAAGCCATCTAATATAGATAGGCTGGATTAAGCAATCGCTAACCCAGCCTATCTGTGCATAATTACAGTTATCGTCGAAAAATTGCTTATCTAATGATACTGGAGTAGCAACTCTGTAATGACTTGGCGACGACTTTAGCCACTAATTGCACACGATATTGTGGGTCTATCGCAGCATTACCCAATTCAACGAGGGTGACTTGCTGCGGCGCTTGCTCGCTAACGCAGCCACAAACTCTACCTTTTACTGCTTCTTGTTGGGCTTGAGTCATAGCGACACTGGCAATACGCCACGCGTTTTGCTGCTCAATCTGACTGCGGCATTGATTATCGATAGCCGCTTCAAAGACGCTCATCCCGATCTCATTTGCTGTGCCCATTGCGTTGCCCGTATTCATGTTTCCACCAGTTGTCTCACAACCAGATAAAGCAAAAGTAGCCATTAATGCTGCTGAAATAAGTAATTTTTTCATAATCCTTCCTTTGATGTTTAATGCTTGTTGATATTGTTAGCGCTGCCATTTTACAGCGTTTTCAATCTATAAAATTGAAACTAAAGAATAAAAATAAAACTAAAAAATAGGAACAAAAAAGAGGCTATATAAGCCTCTTTTTTACATCAATAAATTTCAATAGATAATCTAACAGCCAAGTTTACCTTCAGCGATCAGTGCTTTTTTACTGCGAATTGGCGCTGGGCAATCTTCGCCATAGTATTGACGGTCAGCAAAGTAACTTGAGCGTACCATAGGACCTGCCCAAATATTAAAGAAGCCAATCTTTTTGCCATAATCCATATAACGTTGGAATTCATCCGGATGCACATAGCGATCGACTGGAGCGTGGTCTTTACTTGGTTGTAAATACTGACCAACGGTAATCATGTCAACGTTATGCGCTTTTAGGTCATCAAGCAGTTTATAGATTTCTTCTTCTGTTTCACCAAGACCAACCATAAAGCCGCATTTGGTGGCGATATCAGGACGGCGCTCTTTATAGATTTTTAGCAAGTCTAACGAGTGCTGATAGTCTGAGCCTGGGCGGAAGGCTTTATATAAACGTGGCACGGTTTCGATATTGTGGTTAAAGACGTCAGGCGCGGTTTCGGTTAATAAGTCTAACGCAATATCCATACGACCACGGAAATCTGGTACCAAAATCTCGATTAAGCAGTTTGGACTAAGTGCGCGCGATTCGTTGAGTACTTCGACGAAATGCATCGCACCGCCGTCTTTTAGATCATCACGATCTACTGATGTAATAACGGCATATTTAAGCCCCAAACCTTGAATGGTCTCGGCAGTATGGCGCGGCTCATCTTTATCTAACTCATTTGGGCGACCATGCCCGACATCACAGAACGGGCAGCGACGCGTACAAATATCACCCATAATCATAAAGGTGGCGGTACCATCGGCAAAGCACTGTGGCAAATTAGGGCAAGCAGCTTCTTCACAAACGGTGTAGAGCTTCTGCTCACGTAAAGTAGATTTGATACGTGCGACTTCAGCAGGTGAAGAGAGTTTTACCCGAATCCAATCTGGCTTTTTCTTGGCCTCGACGGTCGGGATAATTTTAATTGGGATACGAGCAACTTTATCGTAGCCACGTAACTTTTCGCCTTGAATGGCTTTTTTGGGTTTTGCACGCGCAGCAGGGGTGTGCGTTTGTACGGCGTTTGTCATAATAAAATTATCTCTTAACCCTTGATAGGATAAGGGTTTATGGAATTATTAGAATGCTTTATGAATCGAGTTATTATAGCAGATATCAGGTAGGTGCTTTTAAGAAATAGTATGAGGGTCAGCTTATTAAAGCTACTATTTAAGACTACTATGAATACACGATTTAGCATAGTTTCATTTAGTTATATCAATATTTAAATCATTTAGCACTTCTATGGCGGCGCGAAAAGCTTCTTGAGTGGCAGGCGCGCCGCAATAAGGCAAGCTGTGCATTAAGACTTCTCGAATCTCAGCGACACTAGCACCATTATTGATGGCACCTCTGATATGTCCTTTTAACTCATTTGGACTTTTTTGTGCAATCAAAAAACCAATAGTGATAAGCGAGCGATATTTGCGCGGCAGTATTGAATCATCTTGCCACGTAGTGCCCCAAGCGTGCTCTATAATCCAGTCTTGTAATGGCTGAGTAAATGACGTTGCTGAGTCAAGCGAGCGTTTGACGTGCTCTGCGCCCATGACCTCGGTACGAACTTTTAGACCGTTGTCATAATTGGCGTTTTGGTTTGTGCTTTGATTGCTGCTTTGATTCGCAGCATGACTAATACTGTTGTCTTCCGTGTCTTTATTTTCCATTATCATCCTTGATTTGCAATTAAAGAAGTGGGGTGCGCCTCATTGAGGTTCTGCTGTCAAATAGTATAACAGTCAAGCACGATTTATTTAACCGTTAATCGAGATATAGTTGATTCCATTTAACAATAACGGCTTATTTTTAAGTGGATAGATAGCTGCAATCGTAATTTACTGAGAATACATTTTGAATAGTGAGCAGCAAATAAGTCCTCAGTATGAAAAGTTCGGAATTTATGATATAGGCATCATTAGTCATATTATTTATGGCACTATTTTTATAATAAATGTCCAATATGGCCTTATATTGCGCCTTTTCTCGGCTTAGCCATTAACTTTTTAGGCGTTTTGAGCTATGATTGCACGAATAATTATTCAATGCAGTACATCGATGCAGGCGGTCATACTGACTACCCACGTGATGTACTGGTTACCAACCGACGAGGACGACTATTGTGTTAGAAGCTTATCGTAAACATGTCGCAGAACGTGCTGAGCTAGGAACTGTACCACTTCCACTGAATGAGAAGCAGGTAGCAGAATTGGTTGAGCTACTAAAAACCCCACCAGCGGGTGAAGATGCGTTCTTGATGAACTTGCTTGAAAATCGTATTCCTGCCGGTGTTGACCAAGCTGCTTATGTTAAAGCAGCATTTTTAGCGGCTATCGTTAAAGGTGAAGCGACCTCTTCACTGGTTAGTAAGAAAAAAGCGGTTCAAATCTTAGGTACCATGCAAGGCGGCTATAACGTTCAACCATTGGTTGCTGCTCTTGATGATGCAGAAGTCGCACAAGAAGCTGCTGAAGCTTTAAAGAAAACATTGCTCGTATTTGATGCGTTCAATGACGTAACCGAAAAAGCGGAAGCGGGCAATACTATTGCCAAAGAAGTCGTTCAGTCTTGGGCAGACGCTGAATGGTTCTTAAGCCGTGATGCCGTACCAGCAAAAACGACTTATACCACGTTTAAAGTAACGGGCGAGACCAACACTGATGACTTGTCACCTGCGCAAGACGCGTGGAGTCGTCCTGATATTCCATTACATTCATTAGCCATGCACAAAAACTCTCGCGACGGTATCAATGCCGATGTTGAGGGTGAAATTGGTCCAATGAAGCAAATCGAAGCGTTAAAAGAAAAAGGTCATCCACTTGCTTATGTTGGCGACGTCGTCGGTACCGGTTCTAGCCGTAAATCTGCGACTAACTCAGTATTGTGGTTGATGGGCGATGATATCCCTAACGTGCCAAACAAACGTGGCGGCGGTCTAGTACTTGGTAATAACATTGCACCTATCTTCTTTAATACCATGGAAGATTCTGGCGCATTACCAATCGAAAAAGTAGCGGTTGATAACCTAAATATGGGCGATGTGTTTGACATCTATCCGTATGATGGCAAAATCACTAAGCATGACTCTGACGAAGTATTGTCAAACTTTAAACTAAACTCACCAACTTTGCTTGACGAAGTTCGTGCCGGTGGTCGTATTCCACTAATCGTTGGTCGTGGTTTGACCAATCGTGCCCGTGAATATATGGGTCTAGGTCATTCAGACGTATTTGCTAAGCCAGAAGAGCCAGCAGATACCGGTAAAGGCTTTACCCTAGCGCAAAAAATGGTTGGTAAAGCTTGTGGTCTAGCAGGCGTACGTCCTGGTATGTACTGCGAACCAAAAATCACCACTGTCGGTAGTCAAGATACTACTGGTCCGATGACCCGTGATGAGCTAAAAGACTTAGCTTGCCTAGGTTTCCAAGCAGATTTAGTGATGCAGTCATTCTGTCATACCGCTGCTTATCCAAAGCCAGTTGACATCGAAACTCAGCATACACTACCTGATTTCATCATGAACCGTGGTGGCGTCAGCTTACGTCCAGGCGATGGTATTATTCACTCATGGTTGAACCGTATGCTACTTCCAGATACCGTTGGTACTGGTGGTGACTCGCATACCCGTTTCCCAATTGGTATCTCATTCCCAGCAGGTTCTGGTCTAGTCGCTTTTGCTGCTGCTACTGGCGTTATGCCACTGGATATGCCTGAGTCTGTGCGTGTTCGTTTCGTTGGCGAGCGTCAACCTGGTATTACCTTACGCGACTTAGTGCATGCAATCCCTTATCAAGCGATTAAAGAAGGTCTATTAACCGTTGATAAGAAAGGTAAAATCAACGAGTTTAACGGTCGTATTCTTGAAATCGAAGGTCTAGAAGACTTAACCGCTGAGCAAGCGTTTGAATTGTCTGATGCCTCAGCTGAGCGTAGTGCTGCTGGTTGTACCATCACGCTATCTGAAGCGTCAGTGACTGAATATCTGACTTCAAACATCACCTTGCTTAAATGGATGATTTCAGAAGGTTACGGCGATGCGCGTACTATTAGCCGTCGTATTGAGCAAATGCAAGAGTGGTTGGCTAATCCAAGTCTAATGCGTGCTGACGAAGATGCAGAATATACCATCGATATGGTTATCGATATGTCTGAGATCAAAGAGCCGATTCTTTGCTGCCCGAACGATCCAGACGATGCAAAAACTTTGGCAGATGTCGCAGGCGACACCATTGATGAAGTATTCATTGGTTCATGTATGACCAACATTGGTCACTTCCGCGCTGCCGGTAAACTGCTAAAAGATGTCCCAGCAGGTAGCTTGAAAACCCGTCTATGGATTGCGCCACCAACTAAGATGGATGCGCGTCAATTGATGGAAGAGGGTTACTATAATATCTATGCACAAGCTGGCGCTCGTACTGAAATGCCAGGTTGTTCATTATGTATGGGTAACCAAGCGCGTATCGCACCGAATTCTACTGCGGTATCAACGTCTACCCGTAACTTCCCGAACCGTCTCGGTCAAGGTGCTAACGTCTATCTAGCATCAGCTGAACTGGCTTCTGTTGCTGCGGTACTTGGTAAATTACCAACCAACGAAGAGTATCAGCAGTACGCTGGTATGCTGGATAGCATGGGCGAAGAAGTGTATCAATATATGAACTTCGACCGTATGGAAACCTATACTGAAGAAGCGGATAAAATCAACGTTGCTCAGTTAACCTAGTTGTTAATAAAAACGTTAAGATATCTATAAAAAACCCCGTATCGTCATGATGCGGGGTTTTTTAGTTTCAGTGTTAAAATACTATGATAATGAATTGCAAACTTTTATTGAGTAGCTATAATTAGAGTCATTAATTAATAATTATCATTATTGGCTTTTACCTTTAGAGACTACTAATGACAAATCCTATGGAATATAAAACATGCTTGATAAAGCGACGCCACCATCATTACCAAATTCTACAGCTACTAATAACCATAATGCTGAAGCAAACTACGGTATCATTGATTGGTT
>NZ_CBCPJH010000040.1:0-29395 GCF_965118485.1 Psychrobacter glacincola
GTCATTTAAGGCGGGGAGGAAGTCAAAAAAATATGCTAATATGGTATGAGTCGCTACTTGTCTTTTATTATCGATAAATTGAAGCAAGTCATTCGAATTTATCATCTTTTTTGCTACCAAAATATTTATTAGGCATCAGCGCCTAAAGGAAATACCCTATGTCGTTAGCTCCTCTGTTATTAACCCCTTTTTATAAAACCAAGCTCAACCGTGATACATTCTCTCGCAGTCCTGTGGCGCGCGTTATAAGTGCGAGTTTATTGGTTGTGGTTGCAGCTGGCTGCTCCAACAATGCAGCAGATGCGACCAGCAACACCAATGTCATCAATAGCGCCAATGCGAAAGCCAGTAGCGCTATCGTCTCTAAAGACAGTAATGCTGCTGTGGTTAAATCGCTGCAAGCCAACTTAAAAACCTCTGGTATTGAAGAGACTATTCTTTCAGCGGTACCGACCGATATGACTGATATTTATTGGGTGACAGCTGAAGGGCTGCCTTCTTTTTTTACCGACAAAGCAGGTAAGCATATTATTCAAGGGCAAATCATCGCGGTAGGTAAAGAAGCACCGGTAGATATTAGTGCCGCGTTGGTTGCCAGTACTGCCCAACAAGCGCTGAAAGCAGTTGACAAAAAAGACATGGTTATTTATCCAGCAAAAGGCGCGACTAAAGCCGTGGTTTACGCCTTTACCGATGCAGATTGTGGTTACTGCCGTAAATTGCATGAAGAGATGGCTGATATTAATGCCCGCGGTATCGAGGTGCGTTATTTAGCATGGCCACGCAGCGAGGAATCAGTACCAAAAATGGAAGCTATTTGGTGTAGTCAAGATCGTAAGGCGGCAATGGATCAGGGTAAAGCGGGCGCCAACGTACAAGCGCCTAGCTGCGCCAATCCTGTACGAGAACACATGGCATTGGGTGCAAAGCTTGGTGTACGCGGTACTCCCGCTATCTTTACTGAATCTGGACAGCAGGTAGGTGGCTACTTACCCGCCGCCCAATTGGCAGAAGCGATCGATGCCAGCTAAGTACCTATCCTATGATAGTGCTGACTTGAACGGTGTTGAGATTGAATAGACGCCACAAGCGCTTATCGATATGATACGATAAAGCGCTGGGAAATATTAGCCGCATAATTTTCATATAAATTCTTCTTTATACAACCCATTTTATAGAAGCATTTTTTATCCAACTATTTAATCTCTTGAGGATACTGTGAGCAAATCCATCAAACTAGCGATACTTGGTCTAGGCACCGTCGGAACGGGTGTGATCAATCTAATCAATGACAATTTAGATGAATTAAAACGCCGTAGCGGACGTGACATTGTGATTACCGAAGTCGGCACACGTCGTCAGCGTGATGATATTGATCCCAATATTATTCAAAACAGTGATTTGATGGCAACGGCTGCCAGTGACAATGTCGATATTGTCATCGAAGTGATTGGCGGTACAACGCTCGCTAAAGACGTGATTATGCACGCGATCAAAAACGGCAAGCACGTCGTCACAGCCAATAAAGCATTACTGGCAGAACACGGTAATGAAATTTTTGCTTTTGCTGAGCAGCATAACGTCCATGTCGCCTATGAAGCAGCAGTAGCTGGCGGTATTCCGATTATTAAAGTCATGCGTGAAGGCTTGGCTGCCAATAAAATTGATTGGCTAGCAGGTATTATTAATGGTACTGGCAACTTTATCATGACGGAGATGCGTGATAAAGGTCGTCCGTTTGCCGATGTATTGAGTGAGGCACAAGCACTTGGTTACGCTGAAGCTGACCCTACTTTTGATGTTGAAGGTATTGATGCGGCGCACAAGCTGGCGCTACTTGCCTCTATTGCCTTTGGCATTCCATTGCAGTTTGACAAGGTTTACTGTGAAGGTATCACTGGTATTACTTTGCAGGACGTCAATTATGCCGAAGAGCTTGGTTATCGTATCAAGCATTTAGGCTTTGCTGTTCGCCGTGCTGGTAATGGTAATGGTGATGACAGCGCCGGTATTGAGCTGCGTGTACACCCAACACTGATTCCACAAAACGCGCTACTTGCCAATGTTAATGGCGTAAAAAACGCTGTATTGGTAAACTCTCATCCTTTAGGGCAAACACTATATTGCGGTGATGGTGCTGGTGCTGGTGCGACGGCTTCTGCGGTAATGGCAGATGTGATGGATTTGGTAAGGGTTTTAGGCTGTAAAGACGCTGATCAACAAAGCAGCAATGGTCACCATGTACCACATTTAGCCTTTATCCCCGAAAAATTGTCAGATATGCCGATATTGCGTGCTGAGCAAATGATTACTGGCTATTATTTACGCGTGCATGCTTATGACAGCCCTGGTGTATTGGCAGATATCACCCGTATCTTGAGTGATGCGGGTATCAATATCGATGCTATTTTGCAAAAGCCTGCACATAAACTTGGGCAAGTGCCAGTGATTATCTTGACGCTACCAGTGGTTGAGGCTCAGATGAATCTTGCTATCGAAAAAATTGAGACGTTAACTACGGTTGCTGATAAAGTAGTACGCATACGCTTAGATGAACTGGCGTGAATTAGCTCTGTAATATCTCAGACACTTATAAAGAAAATACCTAACAAGGAAATAACGATGTCAAATGATGCAATTGTAATCTTAAACGGCGCACGTACGCCAATGGGCGGCTTCCAAGGCGCGCTGACTGACGTAAGCGCCACAGATTTGGGCGCAGCAGCCATCAAAGCAGCTGTTGAGCGTTCAGGCGTTAATATTGATAAGATTGATGAAGTTATTATGGGTTGTATTTTGACGGCAGGTTTGGGTCAAGGTCCTGCGCGTCAAGCCATGCGTAAAGCCGGCTTATCTGATGCAACAGGCGCAGTCACCATTAATAAGCTATGCGGCTCAGGTATGAAAGCGGTGATGCAAGCGCATGACGGTATCAAAGCCGGTAGCTTTAATGTTGCTGTCGCTGGTGGTATGGAATCGATGACCAATGCGCCTTATATCATGCCAGGTTCGCGTGCCGGCTATCGCATGGGACATAAAGAAGTCAAAGACCATATGTTCTTAGATGGTCTAGAAGATGCGGATACCGGCAAGCTGATGGGACAATTTGCGCAAGAAATGGCAGATGAAAAAGGCTATACGCGTGAGCAAATGGATGATTTTGCGATTGAGTCGCTAAACCGTGCCCTTACTGCTATCAAAGACGGTCATTTCGAAGATGAAATTACACCAGTAACGTTTAAGACCCGTAAAGGCGAGCAAACGGTTGATACTGATGAGCAACCCGCGCTTGCCAATGCTGAGCGTATTCCTACTTTGCGTCCTGCGTTTGCAAAAGACGGTACTATCACGGCGGCAAACGCCAGCTCAATCTCAGACGGTGCTGCTGCGGTCGTTTTAATGAAAGAGTCACAAGCTAAAGAAGAAGGTTTAGGCTATCAAGCGCGTATCATTGCGACTGCCTCTAACTCTCGTCACCCGAGCGAATTTACCATTGCCCCTGTTGGCGCGATTGAAAAAGTCTTAGTTAACGCTGGCTGGTCAGTAGACGATGTCGACCTATGGGAAATCAACGAAGCATTTGCCATGGTTACGATGGCGGCGATGGATGAGCTAAACATCGAACACGCTAAAGTAAATATCGAAGGTGGCGCTTGTGCCCTTGGTCATCCCGTTGGCTGTTCAGGTACACGCATTTTAGTGACGCTTATAAATTCTCTAAAACGCACTGGCGGTAAAAAAGGCGTTGCTACGTTATGTATCGGTGGCGGTGAAGCAGTAGCCGTAGCGATTGAGCTTGCTTAAGCAGGATTAATACTACTATATAGTATGAATTTTTAGCTTATTTTTAGAACAACAAAGCCGCATTGCTTTTAACAATACGGTTTTTTTATTTCTAAATATTACCAACTACTGACTTGGATGCATCAGCGTAAGAAAGCCTTAACTTACTGTCATATAGTAACGGTGCCTTTTACAGCCCATTACACGGCATTACCTCAAGCGCACACTTTGCTACCTTGCTCATATATCTCGCGGCAACTCTCCTTGTTACGATAATAGCAAGTCGAGAGAAAAGAACGGCTGGTAATAATAAATACTATCAATGAAGATAAGTAATTCATAAAAATATATTCATACAAAAGGAAGATAATAATGAGCCAACTAATTCGTTTAAGAGATATTCAAGCAACTCATCGTGACCTAATTGGTGATGACTATTATGACCCAACAGGCAAAACCGCTTTTGGTGTTAACGAAGAAAAAATCGGTAAAATTGAAGGCGCGTTGGTAGAAGATACCACTGGTCGCATTCGTTACTTAATCGTTGATGCAGGTGGCTGGTTTAGCTCAAAAGAAGTATTAATACCAGCTGGTTTAGCTCGTATCGTTGGTGATGATGTCTTCTTTGATAGCTTAACTAAATCACAGGTTGAAGCAATGGAAGTATATGATCATGATTACCAATATAGCTATAAAGAACAGTATGAAAGAGATCGTCAAGCATTTGTCGCAGATACGATTCCAGAAGCTGAGCGTATGGAAATTGCCGACCATAACTATAATGCACCAAACACGCTAGAGCTGTTAGAAGAACGTTTGACAGTTAATAAAGACCGTATCGTCGCAGGTTTGGTAAAAGTCGGTAAGCATGTGGTTACTGAAGAGCGCAACGTGGACGTTGACTTGGAAGAAGAGCATGCCAATATCGAACGTACCAATGTTAATCGTCCAACTGACCGCCGCATCGGTGATATCGATGGCAATCAAACGGTTGAAGTTGAACTAGAAGCGGAACGTGCGCATGTCAACAAAGAAACCTTCATCACAGAAGAAGTGAATGTCGGTAAAACAACAGAACATCGCACAGAAACTATCGTAGAAACTATCCAACGTGAAGAGTTAGATGTCGATAATGATGGTAACATCATTGACCGTGATGGTAACCTGTTTACTCGTGGTGATATCACTGCTGAAGATGTACGCCGTGCTCGTGGTATGTAATACGCTACGCTTTCGTATGCTGCTGTTATCTGAATAGTGTTTAAGATTATTACTATATAATCTTAAATTAACAGCGTACGATAGTTATTAGCAACTGAGTATTCTCTCAGTAGATAAGACCAGAGCTCGTCTCTGGTCTTTTTTTATATATAATAATAAGGAAAATAACCATGAATGCTAATAATGAAAATAACTATCCTGATAACAGCTATCCTGAATTTACCAATAATGATGCTAACGGCACACCAGATAATTTAACCTCATCTGACTTATCTTCATATGAACATAGTCAGAAGCAAGCAGTCTTAGACGACCAAAAAATTATTCCTTCAGAAAATATATTAGGTACTAATAATAAAGTTGGTTATCTAGAATTATTAGAAGAACGTCCGGTAGTCAATAAAGAGCGCCTAGATGTTGGTAAAGTAACCGTTACCAAGCATTTTCGTACCAAAACTATTCAAGTACCCATTGAACTGGTAGAAGAATATATAACAGTACGTACCGATCATCATGATAGCGAAAGTCAGGATTTATTATCAGGTAATTATGATGATAAAGACATATTGCGTCATGTAGAGCCCTCATTAGATAGTAAAGCGGTCGTTACTATTAATGGCAAGCAGGTCGAGATTGGCGATACGCCCATTGAGATTATTCTCTCACGTCAAGTCGCAACGATTACCAAAGACACTTATGTAATCCAAGAAGTAGCGATTGAAAAAACCACGCATACGCACACCGATAGCATAGAAGTCGAGCTAAAACATGAGGAACTCGATGTCAACGAGGAAGGATATTTAGCGCATCAGCAAAATCCTACTCAGAAAAGATAAGTTCTGACAATGTAGAATTAATGAAAATCAGAGACAAAAAAAGCAACGTTAACGTTGCTTTTTTAGGTTGAGCTGGTTAACCATTACCCTTGAGTCTTTTTACAGTCATAAGTACTGACGTTACTCGCATCTGCGCCAGCAGTACGCATTACGCCCGTTTCACGATCTTGATTGGCGACTCGCCATTGTACGAAGCCTGTGCTACCGTCAACCGCTGTTGTGCCTTCAAATACTTCAGGATTGCTAGAATCATTAGTTTTTTTCAAGGTGACGGTGCCTTTAGCTGTCGCAAGTACCACTTGGTTATCATTATCTTTATAAGTCGCATCAATAGCGAGCTCAGGAGAGCACAAATACGTCATCTGGCTTACACCACCATTGACCGTAGCAACCGTATCATCTGCGACCTCGATAGCAGGGGCATCTACCACTACATCGCTTGGCTCTGCAGGCTCTGCAGACATCGGTACTGCCTGCTCTTCACTGATACTGTCGTCTAGACTTGGCTCCGTCTCTTGCTTCGGCTGACAGGCAGTTATAGATAATGCTCCCGCTAATAATGCGGTAACCACCAAAGAATGACGCCACTGTCTTAATAATTCTAAATTCATCATGCTCTCCCAAATAATTATGCTAAACACTATAGCCTGTCAGCAAATTGCCGCCTATGTTGAATTTGTAAGCAATCATTAGTATATAGGTCATGGTTTTTTTATACATAGTTTTTTACAGATAGGCTTTATATCATATAAATCGTATAAGTATTTATTCAAACCATAAAAAAGCCCTTATCTATTTTGATAAGGACTTTTTTATAAAGAAATTTTATTTATCTAAGTTTAGATTTTGCCATGACATTGTTTATATTTAAGTGCTGAACCACATGGGCATGGGGCGTTACGGCTGATATTCATACCGGCATATGGGTCTGCGTTACTATCATTGCCTTTCATATTACCTGCTATACCGGCACCTGCAGCACCGCCAATGACATTGCGACTTTGCGCTGCTGCTCTTTCCACACCGCCATCCATATTATCAATATCATTGTGTTCAAACTGCATTTGCATATGGGCGGCATTTTCACGTTGCTGAATCTCTAACGCTTCTAACTCTTCTTTGGTTGGAATATGTACACGTGATAAGTCTTGAACCGTCTCAGACTTAATCGCGCCTAGCATCATCTGGAACAGCTCAAACGACTCACGCTTATATTCTTGCTCAGGATTTTTCTGCGCATAGCCACGCAAATGGATACCTTTACGCAACTGATCCATCTGCGTTAAATGCTCTTTCCAATGCTTATCTAAACTCTGCAGCATAAAATGACGCTCAAGCTGGGCGGCATCTTTTTCGCCCATCTGCTCGCGGCGACTATGATAACGATCCAATGCTGTTTGGATAATTTTGGCACGCAAGCCCTCTTCATCTAAGCGGCGGTCTTCATCAAGCCAATCATTAACGGGCATCGAAATCTTAAATTCGTTCTCAAGCTCATCTTCCAAACCATCGATGTTCCATTGATCATCGATAGAGCCTGGCGGAATAAACTGATTAATCATGGCGTTATAGACTTCTTGATGCATGATTTTAATGGCCTCTAACAAATCCATCTCTGCCAGTAAATCATCACGCTGACCATAGATAACTTTACGTTGGTCATTGGCCACATCATCGTATTTTAATAGATTTTTACGTGCATCAAAATCGCGGCTTTCCACTTTACCTTGGGCATTTTCAATCGACTTTGACACCATTTTATGTTCAATGGCTTCGTCTTCTTTGAGACCCATGGCGCGCATCATGTTAACGACGCGATCACCAGCAAAGATACGCATCAAGTCATCTTCAAGCGATAAGAAGAAACGTGACATACCAGGGTCACCTTGACGACCGGCACGACCACGTAGCTGATTATCAATACGGCGTGATTCATGACGCTCAGAACCAATAATATGTAAGCCACCAGCCGCAACGACTTGGTCATGCTTTATTTGCCACTCGGCTTTTAGACGCACCATTTCTTCGGGGCTGACCGAATCAATATTTTCGATAAATGACTGCCAGTTACCACCCAAGATAATATCAGTACCACGACCTGCCATATTAGTAGCAATAGTGACCGATTTTGGGCTACCTGCCTGCGCGATAATTTCTGCTTCGCGCTCATGCTGTTTGGCGTTTAGAACGTTATGCTTAACGCCTTCTTGATCAAGTAGATAAGACAATTCTTCACTGGCTTCAATCGTTGCTGTACCGACCAAGACTGGCGCGCCTTTTGCTTGAATATCTTTAATCTCGCGGATGATGCCTTTGTATTTACCTAACTTGGTTAAGAAAATTTGGTCATCCATATCGATACGAGAAATTGGCTCATGCGTTGGAATAACGATAACATCTAAGTCATAAGTTGATTTAAATTCTGCCGCTTCAGTATCAGCAGTACCGGTCATACCAGACAGTTTGTCATAGAGACGGAAGAAATTCTGGAATGTCGTGGTGGCAAGCGTTTGGTTTTCTGCTTGAATCTCGACGTTTTCTTTGGCTTCAACGGCTTGATGCAAGCCTTCTGACCAACGACGACCAGGCATAGTACGACCGGTGTTTTCATCAACGATGACTACTTCACCCTCATCAACAATATAATGGATGTTTTTAACAAATACATGGTGAGCGCGAATCGCCGCTTGTACGTGAGCAAGTAATGGCAAACGGCTTGGGCTATAAAGGCTTTCATTTTCGCCAAGCTCACCCACTCCGATTAAGAAGCGCTCAATTTTCTCATAGCCTTTTTCGCTAATTTCAATTTGACGGTTCTTTTCGTCGATCCAGAAATCTTCTTCTTCGTTATTCTTATTGGCTTCTTCATCTTTTGAACGAATAAGCACGGGAATAATGGTATTAATCAGCGCATACATACGTGAAGAATCTTCGGCTTGACCCGAGATAATCAGCGGTGTACGGGCTTCATCAATTAAGATAGAGTCAATCTCATCGATAATACAGAAGTTTAATGGGCGCTGTTTTTTCTCTTTTAAACTAAAGACCATGTTATCGCGCAAATAATCAAAACCGTATTCGTTATTGGTACCGTAAGTGATATCGGCTTGATAGGCATCGACTTTTTCTTGGGGCGGCTGCTGCGAGTAAATCACGCCAACCGTCATGCCCAAAAATCCAAATAACGGACGGTTCAATTCAGCATCACGTGCCGCCAAATAATCGTTGACCGTTACCAAATGTACACCTTTACTACTAATGGCATTGAGATACATCGCTAAGGTGCCCATCAAGGTTTTACCCTCACCGGTCTTCATCTCAGCGATTTTACCTTCGTGCAATGTGATACCACCGATCAGCTGCACATCATAGTGACGCATACCGGTAACCCGTAACGACGCTTCACGACAAACCGCAAACGCTTCTGGCAATAAGGCATCTAGACTTTCGCCATTTTGGTGTCTTGCTTTAAATTCTTCAGTTTTTTGTTGTAACTGTTCATCAGACAGGGCTTGTATCGTAGCCTCGTATGCGTTGATTTTGCTGACTACTTTGCGCATGCGTTTAAGCTCACGCTCATTTTTGGTGCCAACGACACTGCCTATAATCTTTGATAACATAATTTTTTGACCTATGGAAATATTCGATAATTAGTGCGCATGACAACGCTTTACTCGCTGTTTTTTTAATTATTTGGCTGGTTACTGTCCAATTTAAAACAGTCCAATAAAATATCGCCCAATTAAGTGTGACGTCATTATATATGGTTATGACGGCGATGGATACAAGGGCAGTTAGCAGATATTTGCCGACGTAAAAAGGTGATAGGACGTGTTAAAATAACACTTATAAATCTATATTTTCCAATTTTTTTTGCTTACTAATATTTCGGTTTTTAGGCAATACTCTGTTATTTTGAACCAATTATGACTAGCCTTTATAATTAAAGCTTTATATCTAGCCAAACTTATTTAGACACCCCTATTTAATAAATAAAAAAGACAACTTAAGAGATTCTGCATGCCAGTTAAACCTTCTGCTCAAAATAACAATCTCATCAAACCTACTTTAAAATCTGTGCCAGTTGACTCTGACTCATTGGTCATAGGCGATGCTATCTATCATTTGGCAGATCATACGCCGATGATGGTGCAATATCTAAATATGAAGGTTAACTATCCTCAAGCCTTGCTACTGTACCGGATGGGTGATTTTTATGAGTTATTTTTTGAGGATGCCAAGCGTGCTGCGCAGATATTGGACATCACCTTAACTCGCCGTGGTACTGATAAAGCTGGTAATATAATTGCCATGGCAGGCGTACCCTTTCATGCAGCCGACAGCTATATGGCAAGGCTTATAGCTGCTGGGCAAACGGTGGTTGTTTGTGAGCAAATTGATGAATCAGCCAATAATACTTCAGACTCTCCCATTATGGGTGATAAGCAAAAAAAAGATAAAAGCAAATCTGCTGCTGGCAGTATTATGCGCCGTGAAGTCGTCAAGACTTTGACCGCTGGAACGATTACCGATGATGCGTTAATTGCGCCCAATCACACCCCGACCGTCGTCGCTATTGATATCGAAATTCCTAAATCAAATAGCAAACAACCTTTGCAAGCTGCAATCAGTCAAATAGATTTAGCTGCTGGCACATTGACAACCCAAAGTCTGACAGCACATAACAATGATATCGAAGGTTTACAAACCCAAATGCTGACGGTATTGGCACGCTTTGCGCCCAGTGAATGTATCATTAGCGAAGCGCTCTGTGACCATATTGGTGATAAAAATAGTAACGGAGAAGAGTGGCTGCTATGGTTACGTCAAAATCTTGACTGCCCTATTATCGAAGTGGCTGCCAATGACTTTCATCGTGAGCATGCCAGCGCGACATTATGCCAACAGTTTGAGGTGCAGCGTCTCGATGGACTTGGTATTAGCGACACGCCGTTAGCGCAGTCTAGCTGTGCCGCTCTTATTCATTATGCACGGCAAACTCAGCAACGTCATGTGCCACAAGTGAACCAGCTCATCGTCGAATATAGCGATGACTACTTAATTATTGATGCCAATAGCCAGCAAAATCTTGAGCTGTTTACTCCCGTCAGTAGTAACGGTACGTCACTGATATCTGTACTTAATCACTGCAAAACACCGATGGGTCGACGTTTGCTCGTGCAACAAATGAAGCGCCCACTGCGTCAACATGAGCATATCAATCTACGCTTAGATGTCATAGCCAGTTTGCTCAATGCAGACAACCTATCTATCAATTCTGAATATTCTGATCAAAACTTAGAAAGTGTCTCATTAGTCCAAAACCTACGCGAAACGTTAAATACCATTGGCGATATTGAGCGTATCACTAGCCGCATTGGGCTAATGAGTGCTAAGCCACGTGATTTACGTAAGCTTGCTGATGGTATTGCCAGTAGTAGTCAATTAACTGCTTTACTAAGCAATGCTGGTATTGAGCACGAGCAAGCAGGACTGTTGCCCATGCTGATGCAGCAATTGCCTGCGCAGCTACCTGTTGTACAATCTATAGCCGAGCTGATTGAGCGCGCCATTATCACGGAGCCACCTGCGCATATCCGTGATGGCGGCATGCTAGCCGCTGGCTATGATGAAGAGTTTGATCGTTTGACCCATCTGCATGACAATATCCAAGTAACATTAGAGGAGATGCTAGAACGTGCGCGACTGGATAACCAATTGCCTAGCCTGAAAGTTGGCTTTAATAAGGTCAGCGGTTTTTATTTTGAATTACCCAAAACGCAAGCAAAAAATGCCCCTGCGCACTTTATCAGACGGCAAACGCTAAAGAGTAGCGAGCGCTTTATCACTGATGAGCTAAAAGAGGTGGAAACCGAATACCTCAGCGCGCAAAGCTTAGCCCTAACTCGTGAAAAGCAGCTGTATAATGAACTGCTAACAATATTAGGTAGCCATTTAGCGCAATTGCAACAGCTTAGCGCAGCGATTGCGCAAATAGACGTACTTAGTAATTGGGCAAATCTCGCTATCGTTTATAACTGGCAAAGACCAGTGATGAGTAATGAGTCGAATAATAAAGACAGCTCAATTACTGGCAATCAAACCAGTATTGATATCAAAGCAGGTCGCCATGTCGTGGTCGAAGCCGCACTAAACCCTGTTCATACCCACAGTAATACTCCTGCCAAACATAGCAATCATTTTGTTGCCAATGACTGTGCACTCGGTAGCGATACAAATCCCGAACGTTTATTAATGATTACTGGTCCTAATATGGGTGGCAAATCTACTTATATGCGCCAAACGGCATTGATTGTTCTACTTGCTCATTGCGGCAGCTTTGTCCCAGCGGCTAGTGCTTATATTGGTGATATTGATCGTATCTTTACCCGTATTGGCTCAGCAGATGACTTAGCTGGCGGCAAATCGACCTTTATGGTTGAGATGATTGAAACCGCTAACATTCTCAATCAAGCAACCAATAAGTCGCTGGTATTAATGGATGAAGTCGGACGCGGTACAGCGACCACCGACGGACTAGCAATTGCCCATGCTTGCGTCAATCGACTGGTTGAGATTGGCTGCCTGACATTATTTGCCACTCATTACTTTGAGCTGACACAATTGGCAAATAATAAAGACGAAAGCCATGCTAGTATTCGTAACGTGCATGTCGCTGCCAGTGAAATCGATGGTCAACTGCTGCTACTGCATCAAATTAAGGACGGCGCAGCAAGCTCCAGCTTTGGACTCCATGTGGCGAAGATGGCAGGTATTCCGACCCAGGTGCTTAATGATGCCAAGCGTTACTTAATAGATACCTTAAAGCTAGATACTCTTAAAACAGATAACGACAAAGTTATTAATGATAACGTTGATGACAAAAATGAATTAGCTAAGTCAGTAAAGGATAAAAGCTCGCAATATCACGCTAACGGAGCAGAGATAGCAAGTGAAAGAAGCGTGAAGGAATATCAGAGTACGATTGATATTCCACAGCAAAATCAATTGTTTAGCTTACAAGATGAGCTAAGTGCGATTGATCCTGATAGCCTAACGCCCAAGCAAGCGCATGATTTACTGTATCATTTGAAGAAAATCATTAGTCAGTAAAGTGATTTGTCAAATTATCATAAAAGCGTTAAAATACACCTTATTACAAACTATTCTATTTAGCCTTAAGCCAATAACAGGTAAACCACTATGACCTTCGTCGTTACAGATAACTGCATTCTTTGCAAATACACCGACTGTGTGGAAGTCTGTCCTGTGGACTGCTTTTATGAAGGACCGAACTTCCTGGTCATTGACCCTGATGAGTGCATCGACTGCGCGCTATGCGAGCCTGAATGTCCTGCCAATGCCATCTTCTCAGAAGATGAAGTACCAAAAGGGCAAGAGATGTTCACCCAGCTAAATGAAGAGCTGGCGCAAAAGTGGCCAAATATCACTGAGATGAAAGGTCAACTGCCAGAAGCTGAAAAGTGGGATGGTGTCGAAGGTAAAATTCAGTATTTAGAGAAGTAACTGGCTCTTTAGAGCCGTTAAATATATTGAGATAATAAAAAACCACATAATAGCACGCTGTTAGGTGGTTTTCTTCTTACTTATTTCTTTCTCATCATTAGACCTCTGCAAAAGTAGTTTAAAGACTCAAAGAATATAGCTAAACCTTAACTATTTAATGAATATGCCAAACATAACCAAACTGCTTGAACAGAATGATGCAGGCTTTAAACGCTACACAGGCATACACAAAGCCACTTTTGAGCAAATGCTAGAAGCCATGCAAGGTCATGAAGCCTCTAAGACCAAATCAGGTCGTCCGAGTGATCTTAGCTTAGAAGCTTAGATCTTACTGGCACTGACCTATTGGCGTGAATACCGAACGCTTTATCATATTGGTATGGACTTTAACGTCCATGAATCCTCTGCCAGTCGTATTGTCAGAAAAGTAGAAGACGTCCTTATTCACTCAGGCAAGTTTGACTTACCCCGAAAACTGCCACACGGTAAGCCTGAGGATATCAATTGGTCAGCGGTCATCATAGATGCCACTGAAACGCCCATTGAACGTCCAAAAAAAACCAAAAACAGTACTACAGTGGAAAAAAGAAACAACATACCTTAAAGGCGCAAGTCATCGCACATTGGCAAACGGGTCTTATACTTGATGTGCAAACTTGCAAAGGCTCAGTACATGACTTTAGTCTTTACAAGCAGACCTGCCCTGATTGGCTGCCTAAGAACACCAGCTACCTAGCAGATAGTGGTTACCAAGGCATAGCTAAGCTACACGACTATACCTTTACCCCCTTTAAGAAACCGAAGGGTGGTGAGTTATTAGCACTGTGCAAACAGGCCAATCAGTATTTAGCAAAGTTTCGTATTCTAGTTGAGCATAAAATAGGTCTAATTAAGTTATTTAAAATCGTAGCTGAACGCTATCGAAACAGACGTAAGCGCTATGATTTAAGAATGACACTGTTTGCTGGTATTTTTAATTTCGAGAATAGGTTGTGACTTTTGCAAGAGGTCTATTCAAAAATAAAAAAAACCAAACATAGTGTTTGGTTTTTAGTGGGATATTATATTTTTGGATTATAAGCTAGGCTAAACCAGTATACTCATGCTTAAAAAAAAACGCATCAAACTTGATGCGTTTTTATGATAGCAATTTTTTTAGAAATAGAATTATACTCCTGTGCATGTACTTGGGCGTACCGCTGCATCAAGGTTAGAAGTACAAGTCCAAGTACCAGCACCATTAGCAGCAACAGTGTAAATGAATTTCACATTTTTGTTAGTAAGCTTATCATTGATGCCAGATGTTTGGTATGCTGCCGTCAAAGTACATACACTAGGTGGTCCTGCCACATAAGTTGGTGTAATGGATGCAACATATTTTCCACTTTGTGTAAAGCCGTTTGATGTATGTAGAGCACCTGCAAGTACAGTCTCATTTACAGCAGTAGTTAAGGGATCGTCATCTCTAGGAGCAGTTGCACTACATGCTGTTGGTAGGCTAGATGAGCCAGCAATATCCATTACTGAAGTTTTGAGGCCACTTAATAAAACTACGGCTTCAGCTGCTTGTGCTTTTGCTGTGTAGTTCTGATATGCAGGCAACGCAATCGCTGCTAGAATACCGATAATAGCAACAACAATCATTAGTTCGATTAGGGTAAAGCCTTTTTGAGCAGTGTTCATAAGAACTCCTTTTGGGGTATATAAAGATAAATGGCTGTTGTTTTACTAGCGCGTTTTATCTTTAGGGATATAATATATTTCTCTTATTATAATTGATGCATATAGCGTGCCAAAATTAAGAAGCAGTCTTATTTTACTTAATTTACAGGTTTTAGAACCTTTAGTCTTTATAGTCCATTATTTCCTATCTCTAAAAACGTAACTTTCGGTAATTAATGTTACGCTTAGACTACTGAAATTTGTCAAAATGAATATTATTAATGAAAGTGGCTGACAATTTTTGTCACTTCATAATATATTTAAATCCTTTCCTTATTTGTTCCATTCATCGCCCATACCACAACTACTACCTCGACATTTTTCCCCTAAATAATCTAGGGTAAGTACGCCATCATTTGCTATTGCCATTCGTGTATTTGCTATAGGCGTTGCGGTAACTACCCACTGCTCACCGTTTAGAGTAGTACCACTGACAGGACTAATAGTGACATTGTATAGCGCAGTTCCAGAGTCTGGAAAAGTAGTGCTCGCGCCAGTAACGGTATTACTAAATATCTCATTTAATGGAATACGATCATAGCGTTTATACGTTATCTTATTGGCTTCTATTCTCGCCCCTATCTGTTGCATTTCAGCCATCATGTCAGCCCGATTGCCTTTTCCTATATAGCCTTGATAGCTAGGATAGGCAATAGCCGCTAAAATGCCGATAATAGCTACCACTATCATAAGTTCTATCAAGGTAAACCCTAACTCAGATTGATTTACCATGTTTTATTTCCCTCCCCGCAATTCTGTGCAGATACAGCTTTTAGCATAATCTTATTATCTTTAGATAGGCATCTGACTCCTTGACTGGTCAATGCCATTGACGGCATATCTTTAACTAAGCTACCAGTACGTGGAGTCGCTACCATCACCCAGCTGTTCGCAGGTGACGCCGTAGATAATGAATTCACAGCAGGAGTCTCTCCTGACCCTACATGTTTAATTTGTACAGCATAATTATGAGTCGTTGCACTACTACCCTTTGGCACATATACGGTATCGGCGGTAGTCGACCAGCCTTTACTGGGGGTAAAGCCGCCATATGTCAACGTTTTTGCTCGCCACTGTTCAAGCTCTATACTTAATCCAAGCATGCTTGATTCGACCTCACTTTGAGCATTTTTACGAACATACTCTCTATATGAAGGGACTGCAATGGCGGCAAGAATACCTATTATCACAACGATAATCATCAGCTCAATTAAGGTAAATCCGCGCTCAAAGGGCTGATTCACTTAGCGCTCCTTCCATTGCATAGGATCTAGCTGCGAGTCTGTCACTACTTTACAACTGGTACCCTGACAATTTAACTCTTCAGTAATAGGATTGATGATTAAATCTTGTTTTCCAGCTGAACAATCAGCACCCTCACAGAAATTTTCTAATACGACCACACTATTTTTGGTGTCACCGTTAAAGTTACCATCTGAGATAATATTATCCACGATGCCGATACCAGCATTAGATAGATAGCGAGTCTTGCGTACTAGCCAATTCCCATCAGCTCCCTTACTCATACAAACCCCATATGGTAAGCACACCTGCTCCCTTTGAGTCAGACCGGTCACGCCTGCAGAACAGGTACCTGATGTATCACCTATATTGGGATTATAAACTGTCGTAAACAATAGTCCTGCTATTGCATCCGGCTGGTTAAACATCTTGATGCCTTTATTACTACCAGATATGACTTGGCTACCTGTCGCATTAGAAGTCGACCATGATGTCAATGGCAAATACCAGCCAAGCTTAGTATAGGCGTCCATGTCAGTTTTAATGGAATTATCATTGCCAAACTCGCCATTAACACCAATGGTTAGTGGCACTAAGTTTGCCGGAGTTACCGCTGTTTTTTGTTTTAATTCCATCGTTACATTTGTACACTCGTTTGCAGCTGTGCTTCTTATGTCATAACAAAAAAGATTGGGTCGCGCAATATCTCGATCGACGAAAGTATAGATACGGTCTGCTACGTCTCTTTGTGCCGTAACTGGAGAGCTTCTATCGCCTGTTCCTACGGTTACTAGACCTACGATATCTGTACCTTCGCCTAGTCTAGTAAAGGTCACTAAAGGCTTTTCATATATTCTAGGTAAGGCATCGTTACCACTAGATGCATTAGTATCAGTGAGTTTAGTGTCAGTACTAAGAATAGATAGATCAAGCATCTTAGCGACACGCTCGACCTTAAAACTTTCCCCATCATCAGAATTATTAATATCGACGCGCCATACTCGTCCACCTAAATCTGCAAAGACCAGCTGGTCCGTCAGTCCGTCATAGTTGCGATCTAGTGTGCGTATTTCAGTCACCACACTATGAGTCATATCGGTTACAGGAGTGAAACTTGGACCTGTTGCACCAGCGTCTGAGTTACTCGCCCACCATAATAGATCACCATTACCAATACCAATAGCTGTATCAAAACTATTTTCATTACTTGCAGCAGCAGTATCGGTTACCGTAGTATCGATCTTTTCTTGACCGACTTGCACCATATAGATGCCATTACCTTGAGCAGAGGTTTTACCATTACATCCTGTACCTATGTTGGTCGTCACAGCCGATCCCAGTTTAAAATTAGGATCTTCGTAGCAACGATCATAGCCACCAGCTAAGAAGTTGACCATGACGCGTTTGTTATTTCTCATCACATAACCTACGCTTGGCTTGGCAAAGCTAAGTCCCATTTTTGCATAGGCTTTTTGATCGCTATTATTGGTTGTGAGGACAGTATCATTTTTGACCCCCTTGGCACTATTACTACCGTCGATGGCATAAGTAGAGCCGACAGAATATATCATTTTAGGATCAGTGAGCTTAGAAAGATTCAGCCCATAGTACATTGAACCACCCATTCTTAAGCCACCAAAAGCAAGCGACTGCTGAGCTTCAACTTTAGCACTTGAGTATTTATAATTGGTAAATACTGACCACGGGCCGTCCACGCCAAATATAGGGTTATTAGCGACTCGATCAGGCTCAACAAAGCTTTCACCCTGTTGATCTAAGACATGCTTTGGTATAAAGGTAAATACTTCCTCGCCGGCTTTGTTTGTGCCAGAATCTGTATCTCTTATGACATGTAAGGCACCATCAAATGAGCCATAAAGCACATAGTCTTCACGTTTATTATTGTCAATAGTACCATCTGCTTTTAGCTCCGCATTTTTGGAGATCAGCTGTGGTAGAGAATGTAATACACCCCCTAGTTGCTTCTTAGTAGGGTCAAAAGCCACTCCTATTTTATTCTCATCTTTTACTTCAAAACTAGCTGCTACTGGATAACCTAAGAAGTTCAATAGTTGCACTTTTTGAGATTTTGAATAGTTCGAGTTCGTTAAGTTATTAAAACCTACTGGCTTTGCATTTGCCGTAATGCCATCTGTACCAACACCTTCTAAACGACCGCCTTGATTAACATAAAGCTTACGGCTATTACCATTTTCGAAGATGTGTGGAAAAGTCCCACCTATTTGCGGTAATGCCTTATCAGGGCGACTCGTACCTGCTACCGTATTGTAGATATCAGCGGTGTTAGTCGCGAATACGCCATCTTTATTAGCAAAAACCGCTTTGTTATCTTTATCAACTAGCGTACCGTTTTTAATATTATATTTCTTAAGATTCCCTCTCCATAATCTGTTGGGAGCTAAAGGCTGTGGATCAAGTAAAGGTAAATAAGCAAACTTACGTGACGTCGAGACATTTAGGTCGTCAAGAGGTACTGCCATACTACCTGTTGAGATAGGAGGGATATCCTCCGTCAGCTTACCTGTCAAAGACTTGATGCTGTTTACAATATCTTGACCATTTTCTGCATAATAAAATCCTCCTTTACCACGGATTCCCCATTTGCATAAATTTCTCACGTCATCATTATCACCAGCTTCACATTCCGCTTCAGTATTAGCGCTTCTAATACTACTAAAAGCAGAACCAAAACCAACCGTTGCCGTTTTTATTTCGATACCACTAGGATTATCTGTACTCAAGAGTTTTTGAGAATAATCTAAGGTACATGGCCAAGCCTTTTCTCCAGTTCCACTACATTCTACTGTGAGTTTTTGAGTACCCGTAAGCGGCTCTAAAGAGTTATTCATTACTGATTTAGCAATGGTAGTACTTGATTGGTTTGGATATCCATCTGTTAAAAAATAAATACCGTTACCTGCACAGCTTTTCTTACTTTCAGGTAAAGGAGATTTGTAATTGATTTTAGTATCGTTTTTAGTGCCATCAACAGAGTGTTTAAACCCACTATATTTGTTTTCAACTAAGGTTGTATCTATTAAAGGGTATGGAACAATATTATTACTACTTATAGTAGGATCACCTTCAGAGATAATTTTTTTATAGATATTAGTAAAGAATACGTAAAGTGCTGTTTCTGTTCTATCAATCTCATGTCCTTCCATATCGAGGGTATTAGGATTCAGATTTGATTTTTTCTTCCACATATTACATTTTATTAAATTATTACTTATATTTATTTTGTTTTTATCTATACTTTCCCAGTTTGTACATTCATAGTCCTGCCCACTCAGAACTCCCCATCCTAAAAAGCCTCTGTCATCTTTATAAGTTTCTCTATATAAAAAATAGGGAGTTGTAACTTTTTTATTTGTTCTAGTACCCATCATATAGGCACCTGCCTCGCCATAGGCTTGTGCGATAGGAGTACCACCCTTAGCCTCTATTCCTGCAATAAATGCATTGATAGATAGCGCGTGAGCATTATCAAGAATATTGGCTGGTATATCGATATGTCCATTTCCTGCAATATCTGCATTTGTACTGCTTGCTTTTGATAAAGGGTAAGTACCAACTCCTATATTGACTTTACCTTTTAGCTCCGGACTATTCACTAGATCTGAAACACCCATTTTCAAATTATCGATACGGCGATAGAATCTATTACTGCCCACTTTACAATAATAGGTGGTATAACCATAGCTGTTGTCTTTATAAGGCTCTCTTCCATCGTAATTACAGCCATTTGCAGGTGCATCAATTTCATTCATGCTACCGGAGACATCTAGCATTAGAGTAATAACGGGAGCAGAAGCCTGAGGTTTTTTATAAATCTCTAGATCTCCGTGACGCTCTACACTAGCCTGAGCTCCATGACTAAACATAAAAGTGGCAACTACAGTCGTTAGCATTTTAAGCTGCAATGATAAGGCTTTATTAGTAATAATATTTTTCATAACATTTACCTTATTATATGGGATCAGCTTAAGCAGCGTACGCCAATAGGTTTAGACTTATAAGCTTGCATTTGGGTATTGTAAGGAACGCCAAGGCTTTCAAGACAGGCGTCGATACTACATTTTACAAACAATTCAGGACGCGTAGCATAATCTGTGTTTTCTGCTTTAACCTTCGCATCACATTTATCTTTTAGAGCATCTGTATTTATAGTCTTTAGACACGCATTTATTTTTGCAGTAGATTCATTAGAAAATGCTGGTATCAGCGATGTTGCGTAAACTTCAAAATTTGCACATTCAAATGGAGTTTGTCCTGTTTGAGATACCTGATCATCGGTGTAGGTTTTATCGCCTTCTAAACTATATGGAAGTGCATCATTGGTTTTGGTCTTTGCAAATGTCATCTGTGTTACTGTACGACTTTCACCTACATAATCCTCTGCGGCACCAACATTACAAAAACCATTTTTCTTTCCAGAAATATACGCTGTACCATCAGATGTTTTTTCTGTCAATTTGGTTTGATCAAAGAATTTATTAGTTCTAGGACGTAAACAAAATACCACTTCTCGACCTACATATTCTTTACCTGGTCGCGTCACGTAACCTCGAATATTATCTACACTATTACCTTTGCCTAAAGAACGATCTTCTTTTTCAAGTTTATTAAACGCTGCATCACTAGATTGAAAAGTAAGTTTATTTACTTGAGAGGCAGTGGCAAGTTTTAAGTCCGTACTACTTCTTTGTATCGCTATCGTACCAATCAAAGTGATTAAAATAAGCATTAATAAGACGACGATTAGAACGGCACCTGACTCTGAGCTCTTGATAGACTGACTTTTCGAAGTAGATATCATGGTTTGCCTCGTGCATTACGGATTAATATAGTTGTCTCATAGACATCTCTTAGGTATTTGCCACCGGCAGCCACCTTGCCCTCAAGCTTTTGATCGCGCTTGTCTAAAATATTAAATCGTAAGTTTGTATTATCTTGTTTCGAAGTAGTAGCTGTATCAGAATGAGTGAGTAAACCAACTTGTAAGCTAACAATACGTTGCCCTGCTAATGTCGTGGCTGGGTTTGCTGGAATAGGTTGATAGACAATTGATAAGTCCGCAGGGTTAGTAGCAAAGTTATTCTGTGCGGTTGTACCTAATAGCACCCTAAAATAATCCACATTAGGAATAATAATAATACCAGTGCCGGTTAACTTAGCAAGCTTTGCTTCTACATCTATACCCGCTTCAGCAGCAGTCACGTTATAGGTATAAATCATTGAAGCACAGGCTAAACCATTTTGGCGCGATGCTAAATTATTATCAGCTCGGACAAAATAACGTTCTACGACATAGTCATTTTTATTGATGCGTTCACCATCACAACTGAAAATATTATTTTGATAAGCTTGATATTGAATAGTCAACTGATCACTATTAGTGATGCCAATGTTACTAGCACTATTTTCTGAAGCATTGGCTGAAAGTATGCTAGTAGGTAAAGCAGCACTGCCTTTTAGTCCATTGAGGTTGGAGCCGACCCAGGTTACAGTAGTAACAGGAGGTGTTCCTGTCGTCTTTGTACCTGTGGGTCTAGTTAAAACTACGCCACCCTGCGGTGTTAAGTGATTAAGATAAAAGCTACTAGTATTGTTTGAGTTTGCACCATAATTCGCACGACGTAAACTTTTACTAAAATCCTCTACTCCAAATACGGCTGTATTTTGAATCTGTGAGCCAGCTGCTTGACGATTGTTATTTACGCTACTGGTATAAAAAACCTGCAATGCAGCAGCCGAAATTAATAGCCCCAATATTAAAGCGACCATTAACTCTATCAAAGTAAATCCACTTTGATTTTTAATTATAAATGTAGGGGGAGTACGATAACTCATTAGGTTATCTCCATAAACATACAAGTAGCGCCCAAATGATACTTACCACCTTTAGTACTCTCGTTATTTTCTGCTGGTTGAGAAGTTAAGCAATCCATCTTACCGTCGGTACTGTCTCCTCCGATATCTTTGGTTTTTATATCTGTACCAATAGTCGGTCTAGTATCTCCCCAAGCACTGATAAGGCACCAAGAATACATAATGTTCGAATCGCTTCCTCCACCAGTACTAGGGCATGGATGCAAGTTAACCGTGAACCCTCGGTTACTCATATCCTGAGTAAAGAAATAAGCTTCAGCCGTTGCAAGCTCAGTTGGATTACATGCTTTAATAGTGCCGTTTAGGCCACAAGTATTAGAAGGTATAGTCGTTGTAGCTGTATTGATAGCTGCACTATAGACTGGTATAACAGTCGGATTGACTCTGATTTTTTCACCCATATTGCGCATCATGATTAAGGATTGAGTGCGCTCAAGAGACTCGTCAGTGGCTTTTATCGCCTGACCCTGCATCGCTGTAAAACCTAATACAGCAACCGATAGTATCAATAGCGACACAACTACTTCAATTAATCCAAAACCTTGTTGTTTGATACTCATTAGCAACTAGTCCCCGAACATTCAAACGCTCTTTTAGTGTTTATTCGAACTCTTTTTATAGTACTAGTAGCTCTAGTATCGCTCACATCAATAGTTATATCAGCAGCAGCACCAACCGCTGTAGTTATAATTCCTTCTTTTTTTATAACTATAGAAGTTATAGTGGTAGGCGTGAATGTTAGTAAAATTTTACTACTCAGACCATAGTTAGCTATCGTGTTGATACCATTTGATAATTTAATTTGTTTATCAGTAGCATTATAACTCCAAGTAATATCGTTACGCGAAACAGTACTTTCAGCTTTCGCCCTATCTATTGAAGTTTGAATTAAACTGACGGTTTTCTGTATTTCACCTCTTGCCAACTGTTCATTAAAACTAGGCGCAGCGATACTCATGATAATAGCCATTACCGCAATCGTTACCATCAGCTCAATCAGGGTAAACCCTGAGCTAGTCATGCGTAATTTCTGTGGTAGATGTTTACCCAATGCCTTCACGTCAAATCCCTATATAGCTGCAGGTATACTTAATCAGGTCTAAATTTACAATTAGTGTAAATATTAAATTTTTAAGTAAATTCAAATCTCGTATATTCAACTTTAAATATGCAATTTTTGTTCCATAAAACATATTAGCCATGAAGCTCTAATACTTCATTTTCTATGAAAATATTAAATCGTTTATTATTATTTGGTGATATTCATTAATGGTCAATTTAGTCGTTAATATAATGCGAGGGTAACATATTAGCAACATAATAGTAATTGCCAATAAGTGTCGTTAGCGTTTATGAGTGACTACCATGCGCCAATGCATAAGCATATAGATAATAATCACCGTGGGATTTGGAAGTGGCTATAGATGGAACTATAGACATTGACTGGGAAAGCAACACTGCAGCGCGACCTAACGCTTGCAAGCTAGCCCCTGTAGTCGCTACATCATCAAATAAGATTAAACGCTTAACGGGAGCGGGCTCGATTAGGGTAAAGGCATTGTTTAGATTACTTAAGCGTTCAGCACGCGTGAGTCCTTGCTGGCTGACTGTATCATCAGTACGCTTAACATCCTGCCATAGAGGAATATCCCAGTGTTTAGATAAATGCGCAGCCAAAATACTAACAGGGTCAAAACCACGTTTGATAAGACGCTGATTGGTCGTTGACATGGCAACAATGACACTATTATTCTGATGACAGCCGTGAGGGCGCGGCATTTGGCGTAGTGCATGTAGCAATAATGGCAACTTTGTCATGTCCTCATGATGCTTAAAGGCTCTGATAGCTTGGCGCATCGGATAATCATAATAAGTGGCTGCTTGAATATCGAGCGTCATGCCAGATGCAATATCAACAGTGAAAGGTTTTGGCAGCCATTTAATACTATGATGGCAGCGGGCACATAAAAATCCGCTACTAAAACGCTGATTAAATTGCTTACGTATATTGGTAAAAAATGAATGCTGACTGGATAAGGAAGGGTTTAATAAGGAGTGACTTTGTGAGAGCTGCGACTGCGGTAGGCTACGATAAACCGCGCATAACTGGCAGCGTATATTGAGATACTCTGCCAGCCATAGACCCGTTTGATAAGGTGCTAAGTAACGCATAATCTGCTGTCACTATAACGATAGGCACCGATATTATAAGCGTTGATACTATAGCCCTTTCCAGTCATTTAGTACGATACCAAAGCCGATAGCGGTGTTTTCGTAGTTATAATCAACGATAGACTCGCCATAACCTTGGAATACTTGCACGAAACCATTGACGTTTTTCGTCAATGGATAAACATAATCAATTTGGGCAGCACCTTTATTGGTACCTGGATTGTAGCGCAACGTCCCACTTAGGCTCTGTTGATTTGGCAAATCATATAAGAACTTGATATCGCCATAACCCATGAAATCCTCGATATCTGGATTGTCTTCACTGCTACTGTCTTCGTTATTCACACGCGCCCATATGCGCGGTATGACCGATAACTTGCCCCACTCAGCGCCTGCCATCAGATAAGCACGATTCCATGAACGTGATAATGGATCATCTTGACCGTTTGAATGGTGAATAGCACCTACTCCAAGCATGCGTAAGCGCCCACCAAACGGTAGATTTGCCGTCACAGGCTGTGTCAAAAATATCTCCGGCTGATAATCAGTTGCTCGAAATGGTCGTGAATTATCTTCGTTATAAACTTGCCAATGCGACTCTTGGGTATAACCGAACCACAAATCAGCATTGGTATTAAACAAGTCTTCTGCGACTTTAGTTTTCAATGATAATTGAAATTTTAAGTCCGTGTTACGCACATCATTTGACGTGAAAGACTCAGGCTCTCGCGATGGCGTAGTGGGATTTAAATTAGGGTCAAAGGTATAAAACAGCGGCATCACATAGGTTGGACGGTACGGTCTAACTGTCCATATACCGCGCTCGCTGTTTTTATCAAGATCATAAGCTAAGCTTAGCGGCGTATACTTTTCAATATCTGCTTGAGTCACACCGACATTTTCTAATACTTCTGCCTCTCTTTGTGTCAGACCAATCGTATCTAAACTTTCAGTTTCAGCAGAAAGGTTTGTCTCACTATCTTGTGAAGCGTTACTAGACAATTTTTTAGCGATAGCATTGCCGTTAGCAGTTTCAACAGTACCACTTCCTTCTGCTAACACTACCTGCGGGTTACCTGAAAGCGTACTTTGAACTGTTTTAGCCAAATCTAAGGGCTGTTTACCCGTTACATAACTTGGCGTCTTGCCCTGTTCAGCAACCTTATCAAAACATGCTAACCTAGCAGAGCTAGTCTGCACTTGGGAACATTCAAAAAACAACGCGGCTTGCTGAGCGACGAACTCTTTGCTGACCACATTACTATTTTGCGCAGCAGCATTCGCAGGCTGCTGGTTTCTATTCTGTGGCACTTCATAACCTTCATATTCAAACGCGGCTTCTGGAAATGGCAGTGTTTTATTATTTTTAGTTGTATTAGCAGCCTGCGCTTGTAGCGCGACACAACTGAGCGCAATGCCCACAGCGATAGACAAAACGCACTTATTCGTTTGAATAATGATTTGTTTAGGCGCTTTGCTATTATTAAAAAATGGGCGCTGCGAAGTAATATTGGAAAACATAAGTATCCTTTATCCCACTGAGCATCATTAACCATAGTGGTCGTCAGTAGAATATATGAGATGATTGATATAACCATTAGCGATGGCGCTAAACAAGAATAGAAAATCGATAAAGCTTAGATATTATTGGAGATAAAAATTTGCCATAGCACGGAATCGCGCGCATTTAGCAATGTTGCTTTATTGTAATGAAAATGTACGCACTATACTAGCTTTATTGATGCATTAGGCACGTGTATATAAGCATAAGTGTGGTAAAACCAAATACTTATAAATGCTCTATTATAAAAGACGTATGGCTTAAATTACGTGTGAATAAAATAATTTGCAACGCCATTCATCATATCAAACATGCCATTTATAAAATACTTTAATAGCTCATAGATACATACTGCTGTAATACATGCAAAAAAGCCAACATACCGTCATGGTACGTTGGCTTCGCTAATTAGCATTTATATAATCAGCAAAAGATAAAATCCTTTAAGCTAATACTTATTCATTCAGTGCCGTTAAAGTTTGCTCAAACTCAGCGCGACCAGTCTCGCCTACTTGTTTTTTTACCAATTGACCATCTTGATAATACAGTAAAGTTGGCGGACCAAAGAGCTTATACCGCGCTAAAATCGCTTTAGAATCCGCTGTAGTTTCTGTAATATCTAATCTTACTAGCTGCCAACCTTGCATTTGCGCAGGGCGACTGGTAAATAAGTTTTTATCCATAATACGGCATTCAATACACCAATCAGCGGTCACATCGACCAAGACTTTAGGATTAGCGGCGGTGATAGCATCCAATTCTGCCAGCGTCGTAATGTGTTTATCTGAGGTGTTTGATGCACTGTTTTGAGCAGTAGCTTGACCATCAGCAGACTGTACTAACATCGGAGCCGAACTTAACGACTCTAATGGATGTAAGCTATCATCATTGCCGAGTGCAGCGCCAATAACCAAAGTAGTTGCCCAAATACCAGCAATCAAACCAATAGCTTGCGAAAGCATTCGACCTTTACCAAGCCAGCTACATGCCCATGTCGCTACTACCATAAACCATAATGCCCATACTAGCAGCATCAGCGGTGATATAAAGACACGCTCAATCAGTAATAATGCCACGGCAAATAATAGTAAGGCAAAACCTTGCTTGACCCAGTTCATCCACTCGCCTGCTTTTGGCATGATACTGCCTTGGGTAGCACCGATTAAAATCAGCGGCGCTGACAAACCAAAACCAAGCATAAATAATGCAGCAAAGCCTAATAACGGATTACCAATCGTTGAGACAGCAAGTAGCGCGCCAAATAATGGCGCTGACACACAAGGCGATACTACTAACGCCGATAGAAATCCGGCCGCTAAACTGCCGCCTGCGCTACCAAGCTTACTATCACCTGCTTGGCTTAAGCCTTGCATCTTACTAGTGATAAAATACGGTAGACGAATCGTAAATACCTCTAACATATAAAGAGCAAGCAAAATGAATACTATCGCAAAGCTAATCAAGATTATCGGGTTTTGTAGCCAACCAATAATCCCTAATGATTCACCAAATACGGCAATCACCGCACCTAAGATGCCGTAAGCGATAGACACCCCTATCGCATAGCTAGTGATTAAAATAACGCCTTTTCTAACCGTTGGATTCTGCTGACGGGCGACAATATTAGCGACAATCGGCAGCATCGGTAGCACACAAGGCGTAAACGCTAAGCCAAGTCCTGCCAAAAATAACAACCCTAATGCTAACCAAGGGTGCTTAGCTAAACCAAACGGATCACTTTCTTCCAAGTTATTGGCGACTACCGTATCATTGGTTGCAGCATTATTATTTGATACTTCGGAGTCTGCACCAGAAATCGTAGTGGCACCCGTCAACTCGCCTTCTAATGAATCATCTTCGAGTAAAGCATAGTCAACCACCTCATCATCCGATAGCGTTTGTTCTGCTTCGAGACTATTCTGTTCAAGCGTGTTTTCTGCAAGGTTATTGGCTTCAAGACTACCTGCTTCAAGACTATTGGCATCTGCTGCATTTGGCGTTTCTGATGTTACAGAAGTGCTTGCTGCTGTACTACTTGCAGTACTTGCAGCATTTGACGTAGATACCGCCGCAAGATTAACGGTGGTTTTAATTTTTTCTGGTGGGTAGCAAAGCCCAGCTTTGGCACAGCCCTGCCAACCAATCACTACCTCTGCATTGTCCACACTTTTACCGCTGCTGCTAGTCAAAGTGGTGGTTGCAACCATATTTTTTTGATCAAATACTGGTACTTTGCCAAAAGTGGGATCATCAATTAAGACAGGCTTTTGACTAAATTTAAAAGGTGCAGCCGTAACGCCAGCAGGTAAGATCAGTTTAAGCTGATTTTTATAAACGTAATGCTCTGGCGTGATATCAAAATTAACGGATAACTGGGTCCCAGATTTTGCGGACTTACTGCTACTGGTGACCTGAAAAGCCTTATCCACTGACAAAAACTTCGCTTGTCCAGCACTTTCATTGCTACTAAATAGGTCGCCCAATCCTGCCGCTTGCGTCGTCATCGTCGTCGCACTCAACCCTACCGCCAACGAGCTACTGGCAATGGTTAATGCCAATAGATACGATTTCTTTCTAGTATTTTTTTTTGTTGATAACGGCTTTTTTTTCATTTCTTTCATTGATAACGTTTGGATTGATGATATGGTTTTCGCGGTCTTGATGGACATGAAGGGCTACCTATTTATAACGACTTTATAAAGACTGTGTAAATCAACTTACTCGTTATCTTCTGATTACTAACGTTTGGCTGCGATGTTGAGCGTGGTTTTAATTTTCTCTGGCGGATAGCATAGACCTGCTTTTGCACAACCTTGCCAGCCAATCATAACAGGCACATTCTTTGCTGCTTTGCCATTTTTGGTGGTTAGCATGGTGGTTGCTACAATGGTTTTTTGGGTAAATACAGGCACTTTACCAAAGGTTGGATCATCAATAGAAACCGGTGCTTGGCTAAAGGTAAATGGTGCCGCGCTGATACCTTTTGGGAAGTTTACCGTCAGCTTATCTTTATAGACGTAATGACCTGGCGTAATGTCAAAAGTAATTGATAACTGGGTACCTTTAGTAGTCGCTTTATTACTACTAATGACTTGGAACGCTTTGTCTACTGGCAAGAATTTTGATTGCTGAGCGCTATTATTGCTAAACAATTCATTCAAACCTGCCGCCTGAGCGCTGATAGATGTCATTGATAAAGCCGCCATCAAGGCGGACGTTGCCATTGTAAGTATGGCAAGCGCATAAGACTTTTTAGTAGCTTGTTTGCTAGCAATAGCTGCTGTCGCTGTTGGTATTTTAATAGACATATGATTACCTCGGATGGCTTTAAGAAACATTGTTCTGAATACTGATTCAATTAAAAATCTATTTATTTGGTATTGCTGATGTTCTTGACCCCCTCCCCTCCCTAAAGCGA
>NZ_CBCPJH010000041.1:0-29178 GCF_965118485.1 Psychrobacter glacincola
GATATAAAGGAAAAATAAATAAAATACTTTGAAATACTTTAGATTCACGAGCATAGATGACAGTTAGTACCATAAAAAACAGAATTAGCGTTTCTCGCAAGCTTAAAGCTGTATATAAAGCCAAACTTGGAAATAACAGATAAAACCATATTGATACTTTTGTAAAAATATTTTTGGCATATAAAGTGAAGAATAAAATAATGTAGAGAAAAGTATTGTAAAACCCTAAGCTAATAGGAGAAACAGGAGCTGGAAATGGCAATAATGCGAGCAGAGCACTGGCTTGAAATACATTATCACCCCCTGTGAATGCTTCAACGAGCCCTAGCTCACCAGATCTTATTGCATTAACTCCTTCCCAGTATCTAAATTGATCGCCCATATAAGAAGTACTAAACAAAAAATCGTTCAGAAAGAATGGGATCAAGCAATGTAATCCCAATACTATTTGATAGTTAGATGGAACTCTAAACTTGTATCCAAGAATAACAATTAGTAGCAAGCACATTAACATACTGGGTAAATCAAAAAGCCTGATACCTAAAAACCCATATGTATAAATCCAACTTAGGTCTGACATTCGCTTGTCTCTATAATTTAATAATAAGAAAGTTCAAATTACATATCTGTTTTGGCTACTATCAATGGACTGTTGTTGTGATTATCATATTGGGGCATTATTCTAATTTAACCTACTGGCTTTGTACGGCTGTTTTTTGAAGGGTATGATGCCGATTGTAGTCTAAAAATTTTATATATTCAAAAATATAAATATAAATTTGCTATCCATATAAATTATTGTTTCTCAAGCCAAGCTTGGAACATCAATATATTCCATAGTTGATCTTGATGATTATATTTTCCACTCAAGTGTTCCTTCCACATCATACGTATTGGTGCGGGATAAAAGTAACCTTGCTTTAATAATAGTTTTTCATCTAATAATGCTTCAGCCCAATCACGTAATGAACCTCGCAACCAATCGTGCAGAGGCAAACTAAAGCCCATTTTAGGGCGCTCAATTAATTGGCGAGGAACATGACGAAATAGCACCTGCTTTAGTAACCACTTACCTTCACCGTTACGTATTTTGTAATCCAATGGCATTTTCCAAGCCAACTCAACAATACGATGATCTAGCATCGGTACTCGGGTCTCTAAACTATTAGCCATAGCAGCGCGATCAACCTTCACCAATATATCATCGACCATATAAGTCTGTGCATCCATAGCCATCATCGCGTGTTGAAAGCTATCTGTCTGCGGCCAACAATTTATGTCACTTATCAAAGCACTAGGTTCTTTTGCACCTATAACTAATTGCTCAGGCTGCTGCCAATGACTGGTTAATGACTGGTAAAAACCCTGTTCACTATCAATATTTAGCACACCTGCTAGCTTGTGAGCCTTATCACCAGGAGCGCTCAATCGTAGTCGCTCAGGAATAATAGGATTAAATGTTTTAAAAACAGTATCCCAGCTATTTGGTGCTAAAGCAGTCAGCATACCCGATGCGAAGCGTCTCATGGGTCTAGGTAATTTACGATTTTTATTCCAAACGTGCTGAGCCATGAGGTAGCGATTATAGCCTCCAAATAGCTCATCACCCCCGTCACCACTTAAGGCAACCGTCACATGCTGACTTGCTAACTGACTGACTAAAAAAGTCGGGATTTGTGAACTATCTGAAAATGGCTCACAGTATATAGATGATAGTTTCGGTATCACTGATAAAGCATCTTTAGGGGTTATATAAAGCTCAGTATGTTCAGTACCAATGTGCTTGGCCACAGCCTTTGCATGTACGGCCTCGTTATATCCTTCATCCTCAAAACCAATAGTAAAAGTCTTAATTGGCCGCTCGCTTTGTGCTTGCATTAATGCAACTATGGTACTGCTATCAATACCGCCACTTAAAAAAGCACCAAGTGGAACATCCGACTGCATTTGACTGCCAATACTCTCCACAAGTGCTGATTCTAAAACATCAACTGCTTGCTCTGGACTGCCAGTAAAAGGATTTTCTAGCCCTGTTTCAACTGCAGTATTAAAACTCCAATAGGCCTTAGGTATTGTTGTCTTAGCAGCCTCTATTTTTGCTAGAGGCAATTGTAACCAGTAACCAGGTCGCAATTTTTTAATGCCTTGATAAATACTATAAGGAGCAGGGATGCAGTTGTGACGCAACAGTAAAGTGATTGCGTCACGATTGATATCTGCTTTAAAAACAGGATGTGATTTCAACGCTTTTAATTCAGAGCTAAAGAATAAACTGTTGCCTTGCCAACCCCAATATAAGGGTTTTTCACCCATTCTATCCTTTGCAAGAGTCAGTATTTTTTCTTGCTTATCCCATAGAGCAATGGCAAACATGCCTATCATAGACTGTAAGGCTCTCTCTATACCCCAAGCCACAAAACAAGCAAGCATCGTCTCTGTATCTGAATGACCTTTCCATTGCAGCAAAAAGCCCTCTTGATTAAGCTGTTGACGCAGTTGCAGATGGTTGTATATCTCACCATTAAATACAATCACATACCTTCCACAATTAGAGTGCATCGGCTGCGCACCTGCAGGTGAAAGCTCCAAGATAGCTAAACGCCGATGGCCAAGCGCCAATCTCATAGTTTTATCTAACCAGCTATCACCAGCGTCTGGTCCTCTATGATAGAGAGCATCATTCATTTTTTTTATTGAGGTAGTAGCAGAGTAACCACTAGCATGTGCATTAAAAAAACCATTTAAACCACACATAGCTACCTCTGTATTTCGTTTGCGAAAGGAATTTTCAAATCATGTATAGGTGCTGAATACAAATGTAACCACTTTTGTACAGCGGTCGATAATGAGTAGTGCTTTATGACTCTCTGACGAGCCTTAGCACCTATTTGTAAACATTCATCATCACTTAAGTTCAAAGCCAGTTCAAGCGCAGCGGCAAGTTTTTGTGAATCTTTGGAAGGAACAAGAAAACCTGCATTACCCACCACTTCTTTTACACCACCGCAGTCTGTAGCAACTACAACTCGATTACATGCCATCGCCTCAGCAACGACCAACCCAAAACCTTCCCAAGCTGAAGATAGTGTAAAAATATCTGCTGCAGACATCAATGATGGAATATCTGATCTAAGTCCAAGAAATTTGACTTTATCGTTTAAACCCAATAACTTTACTTTTTCTTCCAGTTTATTAAGCTGAGGACCGTCCCCAACTATTACTAGCTTTATATTTTTATACTTATCGGAGATTTCTGATATAGCAGATAAAAGATTAGGATAATCTTTTTGCTCATTTAGTCTGCCGACTGCCAAAATTAACTGCTGATCGTCTGTAACACCTAGTTCCCGTCGTATATCACTCCTTGCTTGTGGAGAAAAAACGAACTCGGTAGTAGAAATACCATTATACAAAGTCAGCATTCTTCCACGTCGCACAGCTTTCTTTTCAATAAATGCCTCAACTGCTTCATCACTGACATTAGTAGAAATATCCGCAAGCTTATCTGTCAAACGATAAGCTAAAAACCTTGTCCATCCTTCTTCATCAGTATTGTGAGCGCTACTAATTAATTTAGGTATAGTTTTTGACAGACGCAGAGTACGACAAAGTATATTAGCATGCACTAAATGACTATGTACGACATCTGGTTTGAACTCATCAATCAATTTACGCAACTTCAAATAGCCGCTTGTTAGACTGCCGAATGATTTAATTTCTAAGTTTATTAAACTTATACATTTATTTTTTGGAACAACTAATGCTTCACCTGTCAAATAAGCAATTTTCACTTCATGACCTAAGTCTACAAGTTGATCAGCTAGGGTTGTTACTACTTTTTCGGCTCCTCCCATACCCAAACTAGTTATAACCATTAAAACCTTCATTTTTCTTACCTTATAGGAATAGATTATTAGAGTTTAAGTGTTTATCGAGATAAGGTCGGTCCAATTCAAAAAACATCGTACTGCTGAAACAGATTTTTCAAACCTTCTAGAATATAAAGCCCAGAGCAAGCCATAAAGAATATATCAGTATAAAGCTGTTTTTGTTACATCTACTTTAGATTGAATCGACTATATTTAATAAAATAATTATTTTATTAAATATTAGTAAACCACTATCAATTTCTTAATTAACAAATCTGTGGATAATTAAAAAATTATTTTTATTTTTATTTTTATTTTTAGAAAAAATATAACTATCACTATAGTATTTCGTCTATTTGATACATTCTATTTATATTTTTTTAAGCTAGATAAAAATAACTGTAAAGCCAAAGTCAATACTCATTCTAGCAATGTTCTTAGTAATCTTTGATCTCTCTGGAATAATAACTATCACCTCCTTACAAATATGTCCAATATTTAGCATAACTGAACTTAGATTGCCACCAATCAGTATGATAGAAGCATCTTTTGCATTTTCTAAAATAGCCTCTTCAGCTATTTGCCCTTTTTTATCTAGAGTTTCAGCTCTGATTCTAAGCAATTTTTTTTCTCGAGGATGAGTAACGTACGCGCTAAAATTCCAATCTTCTAAATACTTCTCTAACCTCTTAATCTCTTTATCGCTCCTAATCTCTTCAAAAGGAGCACCTATAAAATAAGTTTTGGTTGTACTCTTTTCCTCATAAGAAGATCTTTTTAGCTTATCCAAAAAAAATATTTTGCTAGAGTCAACTATATTCTCATAGCCATCGTACATAGTATAGTGCTTATCAATCAAAGTTTTAACCTGAGTTAAAGATAGTCCATTTAGTAAAAACCTATAAAAAACATCCCTTATACTTCTACTTTCTTTAAAGTATGAATACGAACTCTTAGTATCAATATTGCTAGTGCCATCATCAAACGTTATTAATCTACAATTATGATTTGACCTTATCAAAGAAGTGATATAAAAAGCATCAATACTTGCACAAAAAATAGTATGGTATTGAGAGTAGTTATACCATGATCTAGAGCGAAGCTTAAAAAAAATAAGTGATAGAACATTAATTCTATGTGATAAGACAAAGATATATTCAGATCTTTTAGCCTTTAAAGCTAACTTCTGATAATAATAATTATCCTCTATGGAATTATTCTGCGTAAAATAAACTAAGTCAAAACTATCAACTTTTTCTTCTATTAGAACCCTTTCGGCTAGCCATGCCTGAAAAGGAGTTCTTATAATCAATAGTTTATTCATAATTTTTTGTTTCTATATTTTTTATATAAATATGACTATTAGTTACAGGATGATTAATTAACGCTTTTTTAATAAGTTTTTTACCTATAATTTCAGATAGATGCTTTGGTAATAAGCCAAACCCAGGTCGTACACTACGTATAGACTCTTCAGTGATTGTGTCACCTGCCTGCAGATCCTGTACAAAATACAATGAACGGCGAAACTTAATATTAGCCTCTTCGCTAGACTTTCTCTCGTAATCTATCTGACCAAGCGCTTGCCAAGCTGTCTTAGTATCACGACATAGAGCGATCAAATCTGCAGGCTCTAATGAAAAACTATCATCAGGACCACCACCATTACGATCAAGAGTAAAGTGTTTCTCGATAATAGAAGCCCCAAGCGCTATGCTGGTAATAGCTGTGGTGTTATCAAGAGTATGATCTGACAAACCTGTTACTAGCCCAAAGCGCTCTATCATATCTGGAATAGTACGTAGGTTATAATCTGAAGCTGGCGCAGGATAACCACTTACGCAATGCAAGATAGCAAGCTCCTTACAGCCACCAACACGTGCAGCATCTATCGCTTCTTCTATTTCTTCAATATTAGCCATTCCTGTAGATATAATCATTGGTTTGCCAGTGCTAGCAACATATTTGATCAATGATAAATCGACCGCTTCAAAAGATGCTATTTTGTATGCAGGAGCATCTAAACCTTCTAATAAGTCTACGGCTGTCGTATCAAAAGGTGAGCTAAATATAGTAATACCTAATTGCCGAGCACGATCGAAAAGCGGCTTATGCCAATCCCAAGGTGTATGAGCCCACTCGTATAAATCATATAAAGTACGTCCAGCCCATAATCCAGCTGAAATTTGAAAGTCTGGTAAGTCTGACTTTAAGGTAATCGTATCAGGTTTGTATGTTTGCATTTTAATAGCATCAGCACCGGCCCTTTTGGCTTCTTCGACAATACGTAACGCTACATCAAGGTTTCCATTATGGTTTGCTGACATCTCAGCAATGATATAAGGTGCTTTACCCTTACCTATGATACGACCATTGATATTGAGGCTATTCATCATTTATTTTCTCCAAAGTAACTTTATACTTCTCACCGTATATCTCTATATAAGCAGGAAACCGCTCAGGGTCACAGACTCTGATTTTATCAAATTGACTTTCTATACTCTTCTGAGGATCAATTGCGCTATCAGCTGGTGTGCGCTTCGGATAATACGTTGGTTCTATACTTAGGTTTTGTGGCTTAGGCACAATATTATTAAGGTTACTAACCGCAAAATTTATTAATTCAATTTCCCTTTCAAACACTTGCTTATTGATTTCATTCCACAAAGCATGTTTAGGGACTTGAAACTTTAATTTTTTCCATATTTTGCCGCTATCGACTTTATCGCTAGCTTCTAGCAAGGTTAAAGTCAGCTCCTCTTTTCCTTCTAAAATGCTCCATATATGAGGGCTCCAACCTCTACCTTGAGGTAGATCACTTGCATGAAGGACTAAACAGCTTGTATAAGCATTGCGGTCTCTACTATCTATAATTTCTGTACAAGAAATTAAAAATAAAATATCTCCTCCGGACAAATGCTTTTTTTGACGTACTAGCTCTATTTCATGTTTGTTATTATTATTTCTAATCCACATAAATAAATAGTCATTGACTGGATGTGCGTGATCACTACATAGGAAACTAATTCTCATGTTATTTCCTTGGCTATTGAATTAGAGCTTTAGAGACCCGTAATACTCCGAATCCATCAGTAATTGCACTAGCTGCCTTACTCATTTCTTTCATTTTTGGTATCACTGCTTCTATATACTGCGCGAATACTAACGGCTCAGTCTCCAACATAGCTATTTCAAACGTCTGGGCGGCACCTGCATCTTCTAATGCCCTAGCAATAGCGCGCTGATTGTCAGCCAAAATCAACATAATAGTTGGTACCCCCAAGCAGCATCTTTCCCATGACGTTGATCCTGCCGCACCAATAGCCAAATCACTATGGACCATTAGCTCGGCTATATTATCCACCCCTACTTTTACTTCTGTTATCCATGGCATTATTGAAGCTTGTTGTTTCACTACTTCAATCCATGGTGATGTTAAACCCATTACAACGACAATTGAACATTTATCAGGTAGAGTATTAGGTTGCAGCGCTTTCAAGATTCTAGTCGTTATATTGTCTTTATCAACACCACCTAGATTAATTAAAACCCTTGCCAAATTACCTTTTCGGCGCTGATATAAGCTGTATCCTCGCCATTCAGCAAACTCAGGTCTGAGTAAGGTATAAATAGGTCCACAAAGTAGTTGGCAGTCTTTATCAATATAACTATAGTAATCTTGCGGGTTACGGCCAAAGTTTTGATCGAGCAATATATCGCAATCATGGTTTCGATCTGCTAAATCATCGATTACCATTAACTTTTTACAATATTGACGTAGCCTTTTTTCCCAACTTTCATCTAAAGAGTAATGGTCAACAATTAACCAATCAGGCTTTATCTGCTCCACTATCGAGCGACTTAGCTCTGCATCTCTTTGCTGCGTACTAGCTAACCAATCAGCGTGAGCAAGTACAGCCTTATTGTTTGCTTCAACATGCGAATCACTTTCTAAAGGAAGCGGATATACTTGATGTCCATGCTCCTGTATTTTCTCAATTAAATTTCCATGATGCCGACGACATATAAAACTACATTCAGCTCCTTGCTGAGCCATTTCATTAGCTAAAGTCAGACAGCGCATGACATGACCAGACCCTATTTTAATAGAAGCATCACAGCGAAATACAATCTTAAGTAATGGTGCTTCCATAATTAGTACTCACTTACCCGCAGCAACGCTTGTGCTACTTTCAAATCCTCAAGATCATCTATATCTACTGCACTTTGTAATGATATAGGTTCAAATGTATGACCTGGTGAGTAGAACGTCTTGTGAGTCAATAAATCTTTTACAGTAGATATCCAAATAGAACCTGTTGGACAATAAAGTTTTGGTAAGTCTTGCGAGCGCTGCGTCAATGTTTCAGAAAAAATTTGAGTGGGTTTGCCTATATCATCAATTGTTGCTGCCCACCACGGATTCATCCATCCATATTCAAAACAGCTGATTTGAGCCGTGCGATTCTTTGCTTCAAATATAGCAACTTGCGACTTAATATCTGCACTGGTTCGTAATGGGCAATTAGCCATCAACTGGACCACTACAGTATATTCTTCGTTCCAATACTCCATAGCCTGCTGTAAAGCAAATGTTGTCGCCGCGCTGACTGTGCAATAATCATCAGCAAAGTCTTTGCGAAGAAAAGGTACTTGTGCACCATTTTGTATCGATATTTCTGCTATCTCTGGATCATCTGTAGATACGACGATACGATCAAACAACTCTGACTGCTTGGCAGCCCTAATAGTCCAAGCAATCATCGGCTGACCATTAAAGTCAGAAATGTTTTTCTTAGGGATTCGTTTTGAACCTCCTCGAGCAGGAATAATTGCAATTCTGCGTTTTACCATAATGTCCACCCGCCATCAGCCTGAATTGTTTGACCATTGATGGCTTTACATCTATCTGACACTAGAAGCTCTAGAGGTCCGATGAGGTCAGCTTCAGATAACATGCGGCCACTTGGGTTTAGCTGTGCATATCTAGCTTCAAAACCTGCATCAACACGCCCACTAACACCACCATAAGCAATACAATTAACCCTTATATCAAAGCCAGAAAAACGTACAGCAAGCTCTTTTGTTAAATGTATTAATGCCGCTTTGGCAACACCGTACTGAATAGGTGACTGCCGTGGGTAATCCTCATATAGAGCAGGATTGGCAGCGACAAGACCATATTGAGAGCCTATATTGGTAATTGTGCGTAATTGATGTGGTTGGGTATTAAACAGCGCCATTGACAGCTCATAAGGTACTACGACATCAATCAAATATTCAGCTAAAAAATCATCCCGTCTCGTTTGACCTAGTAAATCTGTCTGCAAAAACTCCAAACTGCGAGCATTATTGATCAAATGATTGATTACATATCCATCTTTTTTAATTTTAGCCACGGTTTCTTTTACAGCTTGTGGTTTAGTAAAATCGACTATAAAAGGTATCAAACAATTACCACTACCTATCTCTTCAATTAGACTCTTTGCATTTTCTTGACAGGTCGTTGTAAATAAAACCTGCCAGCCTTTACCTGCAAAATGCTCTACAAATTGCCTGCCAAATTTGCCTGTACCACCAGTAATTAAGATCGTCTCTGTCATTGGCTACCTCTTTCAAGCAACTTAACCACAGTTATATTAAAATCCTTAGCTGACATCACCTTTCTATCTTGTATACCTTCTACAAAAGCCTGCAAAGCTGTCTTGAATGCAGAAAATGAGTCAGTGAATTCAAAGTCCTTCCAGCCATTCGTACCACATACCCGAATCCAGATTGAAGACTGAACATCATCGCCAACAGCGAAAAAGCTTGTTTGTAAACCACTTTCCCAACGAGCCATTAAGCTACCCGATCCCCTATCTTTGTCAGCAGAAAGGGCTGTCATTTCTACTGTTTTATCACCTTCTGGGAGCATGTTTAGCACAGGCTCAATAATATGAACAGCATACTTAGACCATGATTTTGGCGTGAATGCTATAATTTTTCTAAGCTGTCCTAGCATTTGCCTATCCGCCATAGTCAAGGTTAACTGCTTACTGTACCTTAAGGCTGAGCAGGTAAAAATCTGACCTGGATATTGTTCTAATGCATATATCTTATTTACAGCATCAATTGACAATGCAATGGGTTTATCTATATAGATAGGCAAGCCCTGACGTAAAAACGGTTCAGCAAATTTTAGATGATTAGGGGCATCATCACGCGCCAAGAGAACTGCATCTACTTGACCAATCATCTCTGTGTAACAAGACATAACTTGCTCGATTTTTGCGGCTTTGGCAATATGCCTAGAAAGCGCTATATCTTGTGTCCAAATAGCGGTAACTTTCGCGTCTTTGATTTGACTCGCAGACCAGTCCTGCTGCTCTAAGTAACGTGGTATTACTGGATAGCCACATTTTTCCATTTCTACCGGATCATAACCATTAAAGATAGCGCTCCACGAGTAAGGGTGCCCATTACCTTCAGATGAACCGATTACGCCCAGTTTTAATGTCATAGCTGCCATCTCGACGGATTAATCAAACCCTCATCTACTGATTGTAAGCAGTCAGGGATATCAGTAATAGGAGTATCCATTGCAGCAGCTATTTGTTTCAGCTGCCAAATACTATCTACTCCGACTATAATTTTGTCGATATCACTATATTGGTTAAGATAGCTTAGGCATGCCTGCAGAGGAGAGATGCCTTGTTGATTTAACCAGTGGTGATACTGCTTAATTAATGACGCCCACGGAGTAAAGTACACTGGGATTTTTTCGCTTGGCATTAATAGAAGACCTTGCAAAAAAGCAGATCTAATATGAATGGCTACACCTGTTTTTTTTAGCTGTTTAAGCACTCCTGTATTCTCCATCCGTCTATCTAGTATATTCATAGGTGCTTGAATTACGTCGAAATCAAATCTTTTGATCAGCTCGGATAATTCATCAGGACCATAAACAGAAACTCCAATCTTATCGACCATACCCTGCTCTTTGAGTCTTAACATTGACTTGTATATTTTCTCTCCGTTCGACTCTAGCAATTGGCCTGGCCTATGTAATAACAAGTCATTCAATTTGTCAGTTCTTAAGCGCTTTAATGAAGACACTGTTTGCTCTAACACCCATTCTTCTACGTTTAGACAATTTGATGGCACTGCAGGTAACTTACTTGTTATTTCGAACTTCGCAAGGTTGTGCAGACCTAATACTTGCTCGCTATCTCCATAAGCAATGGCCGTATCAAGCATAGTTATATTAAATGCGCTGGCTACTTTAAGTAACTGCTCAATGGCGTCGCTTGATACTTTACCTGTCTCATTGGCTAGACCATATGCCAGTCCGAATTGAGCGGTTCCTAAAGCCAACTTCTGGCTCTGTTCTGCGATATTCACGATTTTACGCATAATAAGGTTTGCAATGTGGAGCAGACAGTATCCTGCTGCTCATCAGTCATTGCTGCAAACATAGGGATGCTGATTGCTTCTTTATAATACTGTTCTGCTTGAGGGAACTGGCCGGCTGTAAAACCTATTTCTTGATAATAGGGCTGCATATGTACAGGGATATAATGCAGATTAACTAAAATACCTGCAGCGCGCAGCGCGTTAAACACATCAAGATGAGTGATACCAATTTGTTCTAATTGCAGACGAATGACGTATAGATGCCAGGCTGAATAACTGTCTGAGCGCTGCCATGGCAAAGTAATTGGAAGGTTTTGAAGTAGTTCGTTATAGCGAGACGCTAGCTCATGACGCTTAATAACAAACGTCTCTAGCCGTTGCATTTGTGATAGCCCAAGAGCGGCTTGCAACTCTGTCATACGGTAGTTAAAACCTAATGTAATTTGCTGATAATACCAAGGACCATCCATAGCCTGTGTCATCAGTCCTTCATCACGGGTAATACCATGACTGCGAAGTAGAAGCATTTTTTCTGCTAACTCGGCTTTATTGGTTACCGCAACTCCACCTTCAGCACTGGTGACTATTTTGACTGGATGAAAACTAAATATTGTAATATCACTATAGCGACCATTACCAATAGGCTCGCCTTTATATTTACCGCCAATAGCATGTGAGGCATCTTCAATAATTTTAAAACCATACTTTTTTGACAAGCTATATATTGCTTGCATGTCACAAGCTTGGCCACTGAAATGCACAGGGATTACTATTTTAGGTAGCTTTCCTGACTTTTCAGCTGCAATCAGCTTTTCCTCTAATTGTTTCGTACAAAGATTATAAGTGTGAGGATCGATATCAACGAAATCAATTTTGGCCCCACAATACAGACCGCAATTTGCTGAAGCGACAAAAGTATTTGGCGTTGTCCAAAGCCAATTGTCTTTGCCTAACTCTAAAGCCAAACAAGCAATATGTAGTGCAGATGTTGCACTATTAACAGCAACAGCATACTGGGCATCACACGCATCTATAATAGACTGTTCAAATGCAGGAACCTGAGGTCCCTGTGTTAAAAAGTCTGACTTTAATACCTCAGTAACTGCATCGATATCCTGCTGACTGATACTTTGACGACCATAGGGAATCATTTAAATACTCCCTATTTTTTCGCGGTTTATTTCCAGCCAATCTTGTAGATCGCCATCAGACATCCACTCAGAATTACTATCACTGGCATAAACAAAACCTTGAGGTACTTTTTTACCATCTTTGATTCGTCTTGGACATGCTGCCCAATTATTGATCATGGGCAAAATTTTGAAATGCTCAGGATACTCATAGGTGTAGTAAGAGTCTTCGCTACTAATCATTTGTTCATGTAGTTTTTCGCCTGGACGAATACCTATAATTTCATGCTTGGCTTCTGGAGCGATTACTCTGGCTAGATCTTTCATTTTTATAGAAGGTATTTTTTTAACGTAAATCTCACCACCAACCATATCTTCAAGTGCATGCCAAACTAACTTAACACCATCTTCTAATGAAATCATAAAGCGGGTCATACGATCGTCTGTAAGCGGTAGCACACCTTTATCTTTAATAGATATAAAAAAAGGAATAACTGAGCCACGAGAACCCATTACATTACCGTAACGTACTACTGAAAATTTAGTTCCATGCTCTCCAGAATAAGCGTTACCTGCTACGAACAATTTATCGGAAGCCAGTTTAGTAGCACCATAAAGATTGATTGGACTACTGGCTTTATCAGTAGATAGCGCAACCACACCTTTAACCCCTTTATCAATACAAGCATCAATTAAGTTCATTGCCCCATTAATATTGGTTTTTACGCACTCAAAGGGATTGTATTCAGCCGTAGGCACAATTTTAGTAGCGGCAGCATGTACAACGTAATCAACTCCATCTAGTGCACGATATAAGCGCTCCTTGTCACGAACATCACCGATAAAAAAGCGAATTCTATCATCACCGATGAATTTTTTCGCCATATCCCACTGCTTCATCTCATCACGTGAAAAGATGATAATTTTTTTAGGATTATATTTTTCCAAGGTCATTGGCAAGAAAGTATTACCAAATGAACCAGTACCGCCGGTGATGAGAATAGTGCTATCAGTCAACATGTAAAATCCCTCTACCAGTTGCAAAGCTACCAAATATTGTTCGATAATTTATTCTGTAATAAACTTAACAAAACTATAACACACATATATATACATATAACAGCATATATATGTCTATTAATTAAAATATTCAGATAAAAACGCTGGTTTCTAAATAGATTAAATAATGGAAATTAATCACCAAAAAAAAGTGTTGGTCTAAATATATGAAAATACAAATATTTAGACCAACACTTTTTTATTCAGCAAAATTTACGTCTGTCCTTAATTAAGATCTTCTAAAAAAATAGTACAAGACATATTACTAAATATAGATAAACCAAGGACGGTAACAACTATTATAGAGATCATAACACTAGCTCTGACTAATCATTAGTATAGTCAGTTCAAAATAAAATTGTTATGCCTTGGACAAAGATCATAAAACAATTTGGATAAATCATTCTCCATCCAGCCTTGGCGTAGAAACTTCACCTGAGCCCATTTCTTTTCGATAGGGTTTAGGTCAGGGCTGTACGGTGGCAACCAAAGAATACGATGCCCGTGCCTGTTTAGTAGCTTTTGAATGCGTTTGCTCTTATGAAATCTGGCGTTATCCATCACAATCACGCATTTGGTTTTAAGACTTGGGATTGACTTGTGTTTGCACCAGTGATAGAAGACGATGCTGTTGATGTTTGTCTCAAAGTAATCAAGCGCAAACAGCATCTTTTCATACAGAGCACCAATAACGTTGGTTCACTTTTTACCTTGCCAGTTGTAGCTATCGATACAAGGCTTACCAATCGGTGCATAACCATGAGAGCGAATGGCCTCGTGCCCAAAGCCGCTTTCGTCCATATAAACAATGGGATAGCATTGCTGCGTAAAGCTATCAAGCTTTCTCTGATACGCCGCTCTTTTTATTGGATGCTTTAAGGTCTTTTTTTTGACTGATGCCTAGGCGCTTTAGGGCATGATAAATGCCTGTTTTACTACAATTTAAACGACGTGCTCGCTCATACTGGTAATCATTAGGATGTTCTTTGACATCATTAAGTAGTACTTCATCTGGTATTTTATAGGGTTTGGTTTGCCTGATTGTTTTGCTATGAACACGTCTCTTCCAGTTTTGTATGGTGGTTGGGCTGAGATTATAGAACTCAGCCGCCCCGGCAAAGGTCATACCCTCGTCTAAGCTTTTAAGAACTTATTTGCGAAAATCTAGTGAGTAAGTCATAGTATTTATGATAACAATTGGGTTTGATAATTAGTTTATAACACTTTTAAGTGGGATTTACTATATTATCAGCACCTAAAACCGATTCAACATTTATAAGTAAATTTTCAGATTTCAACTTGTTTATTGTATCTTGCAACGCCCATAATGGTGCATTTATTTTCTCTGCTATTTCTAGATTCGTACTAACACCATCACAGTAAGCCAGAAAATTCATCATATTTTTGATAACTGAGCTACTATCTTTGGTGCCAATAGTAGGATGCAAGCCTCTCTTGCCAAGCTGTGGTTCACATAAACAGTTCGTTGCAAGTGTTTCGTTTGCTTCAAGACATTCAATCGACTTTTTTAACACCTCATAACTACCAAGCAGCCCATTAGTAGTCACTAGCTCCAAGTCATCTAAAGAAGTGTGGTACTCTGGATAGCACCCATACTTTGTTCTCATAATTGAACATACAGGCAGATCTATTCCCTTACTACAATACTGTCTCTCATCACTTCCTCTGTCCAAAAAAGAATAACTGATAAACTCTGGATGAGTGTGAGTTAAGACATGTTTTGCCACTTGATCTGCTAGAGTATTGCCAGTTCTAGAAGGCAAGTATGAATAAGCCCTATCATCACCTACACAGGTAATATTAAACCCAGCAATAATATTTTCTTTCATTGCCTTATAATGACGACTGAGATATGTGATTGAGCCAATAGTTTCAGGGATAATGATAATGCGGTAAGTATATTTTCTGAATGGCAAGCTTAAAAGCCACTTTGCCAAAAAGATCGTTACCACTGGACCTGATAGCTCATTGTTTGCCATTGAGGGATGACACAGATAACTGGATAAAAAAACCTCCTCTTTCGTTGCACCTGGAATGATCAACTCCCCGTAAGTTAAGCTTCCTTCTCGTAAATCACTGTCTATATATACGCTATAAGTGCCAGGTTTAAGTGCATCCCTCTCTTGTTGAGTGATGCAAAAACCCCATCTTTCTTCATAGTATGAGGTTATATACGGTATCGCATTCGGCTGCTCTGGCAATGAATAAAGATGGTTCTGTAATTCCTCGAGCGATATCTCTTGATTAATGGATATAGAGTAGCCAACCGCATGAAGGTTAGAAACTTGAAAATCACATATCTTTTTGCCGTCAGGAGTAATGATAAAGGCATCTCTAATATTCCACTCTTTTGGAATTTCCCAATCAAAACATTTGGTGCCAGTTGCCACTTCAAAAACATTCAAACCATTCAATTGCATATCATTTTTTAGAATATTTAAAGACTCTCGAAAGCCTGTGCCAGTTATGCTACGACATATAGGGAAAAGCTTTTCACACAGTTTATGCATTTCTATACCAATATCTCTCATTACTTGGTTCTCCTTTGAACTAGTCGAGAATATTCTTTTTTCTATCTAATTTTCATGCCATTGAAATAAAGCACTTCAACTTTAATAGATTAAAATTAATCACTAAAATTATGCTATAAAGTATTCTTTTTGTAAATGCATTATATTTATTATTAATTATATATACTGTTGTAGTAACCAAAAGGTAATAAAAATAGCTCTATTTGTTGTATGTACAGTACTGAAGATAGAAAACTGTAGTGGCATAATAGAATTGGAAAGTATTTAAGAGGATTATACTAACCCAAAGAGGAAACTAGTATGACCAACAAACGCAACCAATACACCTGAGAATTCAAATTAGAAGCTATTAGTTTAGTCACTGATCACAACCGCATCATACCTGATGTGGCCGATTCTTTAGGGATAGGCAAATCGACCTTACAGAAATGGCTGAGTCAATACCGTCAAGAAATGACTGGCCAAGCACCTAAAGTCGGCAATGCCTTAACGGATGAACAGCGTGAGCTTCAAGATCTGCGTAAGCAGGTTAAGCGGCTTACCATGGCGCGCGACATTCTAAATGAGGAGGGATAAAACTAAGCACTGCTTCGCCCCGACGCAAGACAAGAGCCATGCTCAAGTGAGGCTTCCGCTCTGCTGGCATTGGACAGCCTGAAAGACTATCGCTAATCAGTCAGCTTGCAGAGCAAGATAAACGGGTCAGTAAAAGCCTTCTGTGCAAGCTGTTTGGCGTGATAAAAAGCAGTTATTACTATGGAATTCAGCCAAAATCAATCAGCCTTGAAACCGTCAAACACAAGGCATTAATCCGTCAAATATTCAACGACTCAAAGCACTCAGCAGGCGCTCGTAGCATTGCCGCCATACTAATGAATAAGCATAATATCAAGCTGACTCGTTATATGGCAGGTAAACTTATGAACAGCATGGAGCTTAAAAGCTGTCAGTTAAAAACACATAAATATAAGCATGCTGATAAGCAGCATAAAGCTCATGACAACATTTTAAATAGAGATTTCAGTCCAACGGCGCCCAATCAAGTCTGGACGGATGATGTAACCTATGTTCGTATCAAGGGTGGCTGGTATTATATAGCGGTGGTGTTAGATTTATATGCTCGGCGTATTGTTGGCTTTGCTGTATCAGATTCCCCTGATAGCGTGCTGACTGCTAAAGCGTTGCAGATGGCGTATCAGACGCGCTTAAAGCCAAGTGGGGTGTTGTTTCACTCTGATCAAGGCACCCATTACACCAGTAAGAAGTTTGCTGAATCCGTGGCCAGTTGTGATGGTATGACGCAAAGCATGAGCCGTCGTGGAAATCCACTACGGGCATAGCCTTTCGTCTTGCACTAGGGCAAAGCAGTGCTTTGCTAATCCTCGCTCATGGGACAACGCGCCAACTGAAAGATTCTTTAGGAGCTTTAAAATGGAATGGATACCAAAGGGCGGCTATGAGAATATCTTTGAGGCTAAAATTGCCATGATTGATTATATCTGGGGCTACTATTAAACCGTGAGACTGCATGCGTTCAATGATTATTTGCCACCAGCAGAGAAAGAGAAACGTTACTTTAACAAAAACCTCTTATCAGGGGTCCTAAATTAGTTGACCACTACAGTTTTCTTTGCTTAGGCTATCTCTTTTTGTATTCGTCGTATTTAGCTTTAGTTGCTCTTAAAATTAGTGTTGGTGTTATTTGGTATAGTTTTAAGAACATGTATCTAGTTCTTTTTTGCGGCAACGCTAGCTTCGCGTAGCTTTTTCCTAGAGCAAAGTTTTCCCCGAATGTTGCTCCCACTACTCCACTGTATACTCTGCTATTAATATATGTCCTGATACTATCCTTTTTAAGGATCGTAGGGTTTTCTATAGCTTCTTCTATTAGCATCTTTACAGATGGTGATATATCTCTTAAAGATGTGATATTTGGGTGTTTCTGGCCTGCTAAGCTCTCACTCTCCATTATGCCGCCTGTCCCTCTGAAGTAGTAAGCTGTTACCCTATCTGATGTTGCTACTTGGTAAGCTAGCGCAATCTTTGCCCAATACTTTAAGTCCTCACCCATCTTTTCATTACTAAAACCGCCAGCGTTATTGAATGCTTCCTTACTTATTGCAACAGACGAGCTACATATTATCCCGATGTCTTTTGAAGCTTCTAAAAAATAGTCTATGAAACGAATATTATTAGGTTCTTCTTCATTCATTGTAGATGGCTTTAGGTTTGTATTTATCACTAAAAATTTACTTGCTACCATTCCTACAGATGGGCAAATACTAATGATCTTGTCTAATTCTTTTAAGTGATTTATAGACCAAGCATCATCCGCGTCAAGCAGAGCTATCCAATCATATTTCGCTTTAGTCATCCCCTTATTTCTTGCGGAGCCTACGCCCTGATTAGCCTGTTTTATTATTTTAATTCTAACGTCTGAAATATTTTTAATAGCCGTTAAACTGTCATCAACGGACCCGTCATCTACAATAATGAGTTCGAAGTCTGTAAAGCTTTGAGAAAGAACACTTTCTACTGCTCTTAGGATGTATTTCTCTTTATTATATAGTGGTATAACGACACTAAACATTTAGATAGCCTTACGTTCAATCGTTGAATTTGCATCTGCCAATGCTAACGGTAAAATAATATCCGCACTAGTAACAGCACTTTGTCCCTTACTTCGTGATATTGATTTAGTTTTTGCTTTTTAGCACTACATCTTTTCGTACGGTTGGGGTGTGCTAAAAAGTATGCTGGCGATAGAAATCAATAAAACATTGCTTTGATTTGCCATATTTTATAATGTTTTTAAGCTTTTAAAAAAAGCTTAAATTTTGATCAGCATACTTTTTGAAACACCACTATAAATTTAAGTTTTTATGGGAGCTCTCTGTTGATATAGTCAAGTCTTTATAAAATCGATACAGCCCATATTCTAAAACTGAACCGCCCCGAGTATATCGGAGGGTGTTTTATTTGAGTCAGGCAGCTTCACCTAACAGATTAAGATTATCATAATACCGCTTTTCAAATTCAAAAGGTGATATATATCCGATAGTGCTATGCAGTCGTATTTTGTTAAACCAATCCACCCATTCAAGGGTTGCCAGTTCAACATCATTAACGCCAGTCCAGTTTTCCTTCAAATAGTCAATTACCTCAGACTTATAGAGTCCATTGACCGTTTCAGCCAGTGCATTGTCATATGAATCGCCAGTTGTGCCAACAGAGGCAATGATACCAGAGTCCATCATTTTATCGGTGTAGCGGATGGATAAATACTGAACCCCTCGATCGCTGTGATGAGTCACATCTTTGGGATGGTTTCTATCTGCTATTGCTTGATTTAACGTCGCCATCACCATATTGGTATTCATGCGATTCGATACTTTCCAGCCCACAATGGCACGAGCAAACACATCAATAATAAAAGCGGTATAGACCCAGCCACTCGTTGTCTTAATATAAGTGAAGTCCGCCACCCAGAGCTGATTAGGACGATGGGCATTAAAGTTACGATTGACCAAGTCCTCAGCACGCTTTTGGTCGTCACGGCTGTTGGTGGTAATCTTACCCTTACCACGCCAGACTCCTTGTAGGCCATGCTGTCTCATTAAACGCTCTATGGTACAACGAGCAACTTTTAACCCGTCAGCTTTCATCTGCTGCCAGACTTTGCGTACACCATAACGGCATTTGCTGTCCTGCCAAATACGTTTAATCTCACCGATGTAAAAGTCGTCATGCTGACTGCGAAGGGAACGCTTCTCAGGGCAATCCTCCAAGTATTTAGCACGGTGATAGGTTGATGGGGCAATCGGTAAGACTCTACAGATCAGCTCGACCCCATAAAGATGCTTGTTATCTTCGATGAATTGAATCATGGTTTTAGTCAGCGGTCGAGCTCCGCCTGGGCGAAAAAAGCAGCAGCCTTCCTGATAATCTCGTTGGCTTGCTTGAGTTCTTTGTTCTCACGCTCGAGCTCCTTAATGCGTTGCTCTTGGCTTTGCGCTTGTACTGAAGCAGGGATGGTTTGATCGATGTGCTTTTTATGCCAAGACCTCAGGGTTTCAGGCGTACAGCCAATCTTAGGGGCTATAGCTTGAATCGCTGACCAAGTGGATGGGTAGTCGTTTGATGCTTCAATGAGCATGCGAACAGCACGTTCTCGAATCTCAGGATTGTGAGTTTGTCTTTTCATTGTCGTATTCTTTCAGAATGTTGAGCCTCCGACAATACCGGGGCGGTTCACTCCTTGCTTCTTCGGCTACCAAAGTAGAGATAATTTAAAACACCTTAATTTAACTTACTTTGTTTCCTTATCTAATAGTTGCTCAATTTGTTGAGTTATTTTGCCTAATACCTTTTCTTCATTAAAAAAATGAGCTTTATCAATGCAGCTCTCATAATAGTCGTCCGAACGCTTAATTAAAGATAAGACACGTTGTTGAAAATTTACCGACTTAACATCTTCTGGAACAAAAGATATACCTGTTGCACCACCAAAACTCTCTATAAACTCAGCACAAAACCCAGCACTCTTGGTTGTAATAGCTGGCACACCGCGAGCATGCGCTTCGAGTAAGGTAGTCGCAAATCCTTCATGATAACTGGTAATAGCAAAACATTTTATGCTGTCATATATTGATGGTAGTTCTTTTCTATCAGACCAACCTTGTAGCTCTATGATGTCTTGTAATCCTGCTTGCTCAATAGCTTTAATAATATTGTTTTTTTCTTCACCACGCCCTAATATCAGAGCCTTAATTGTTTCAGTATTTTGAGCGTTAAGTCTACTAATCAAATCAATAAAAAGTAGAATATTTTTTTCACTGGACAATCTAGAGATAATCCCTAAATCATATTTTTTGGCAGCTTTAGACACACCGAAGAACCAAGGTGATATGAAATTTCCAACAAACTCTACTTCGACTGGAAAAGCTTGTACATTCTCTTTATTCACACTAAATATTTTGTCGCAAAAACGGCTCGACAATCTTAAGAAATGGTACTCAGCATCACTATGCCCCAAACCAGCAGTATTCTTTTTCTGTAAATACAAGTGTAGAAGGGAAACCACCTTAAATCCTTGTAATCTAAAGACTGCTGCTAACCATAGTGAAGACAGATCATTAAGTACGATAACTTTAATACCAGAACTTTTAAGAGTTTTGGCAAGATGTAATGAACTAGACAGTCGCTTAGTTTTTGAAGCAACTGAATCCATCCTTATAGTAGGGCAAGAAAAACTGTCAGGTTCTGAAGTTGCGATTACACTAGTGAGACCGCTATCATTCATATAGCGACATAGATTCTCTATATAAATCTGCCCACCACCCCAGATCTTTTCACTAGGCGAGTATATACATACATCTAAATTCTTTGTCATAAGTAAAAGCTCGAATACTGCAGAAGATTCTTCATGAATATAAAAACGATGACATAACTGGCATTAATATTAAGTAAGCAGAGCATATGGCGCTAAAAAATAACTGTACTTCCAACGTTACTTTATTGGTATTCTTCCAAATACTCTCTTAACTACATGCTTCGCTGAATATTTTACAACTGTTATATAAGTTACTGTTAAGTGCTTCTTTTTTAGTTTATAAAAACTATAAAAGTCCTTTGCGCGAAGATACTGGTATAACCTGTTTGCAATCATTTCCTTATAATATATTTGTTCGTCAGTACTCGCGACTTCACTGAAGTCAACATTATATACATACGTAGACTCTAAATCTTTGCTTAGCGTGGTTCTGTTCTCCGCTTCTATTCGATATATTGCAGTGAAAATTTCACTCTTGACCAATCCATACTCTCGAATCATCCTATCCCATAAATCTGTATCTTCACCAATTTTTAAATTGGTGTTATAGAAGCCCATAGAAATGAAGCATTGTTTATTTATCACTGCCGTACCTGTCCAAACTAAAAGCTCTCTAGCCGCTTCTTTAAAGTAACGATCAATCTTGAATATCGTACTGTTACGTTTGTGTTTAAACAACCGTCTATTATCTGAGTACCTAAAAGACGTGCTGAAAAACTTTTCATTTGGAAAAACTATAATCATATTTGCCACTTCTTCCAAATGATTTTCTAACCATAAATCATCACCATCCAAAAAAGCAATCCATTCAAACTGAGCTTCTATGATGCCACGATTACGAGCAGCAGAAACTCCTAGATTGGTTTGATTGATTAGACGAATTCTGTGATCATTGATTTTTTCAACTTCATTGACACTATTGTCCGTCGAACCATCATTGACCACCAAAATTTCAAATTCCTGAAAAGATTGATTCAGAACTGAGAGTATTGTATTTTCAATACTAAGTTCTTTATTATATAAGGGGATCACTACAGAAAACATATTATTCCAATATCTCAAATATGAGGTTTAAATTGATAACTATTTGACATCTCAATCGAAGCTCAATGTTGGTTATCAGATTCTTGATAGTAAACCTATTATAGTCAGTTCACAATAAAAGAAACACAGCCCATATCATGAAAGAGTTTAGGTAGATTATTCTCCATCCAAACTTGGCGTAGAAACTTAGCTTGTGCCCACTTCTTTTCAATGGGGTTTAAATCAGGACTGTAGGGTATTAGCCAAAGAATACGATGGCCATGTCTATTTAATAATTTTTGAATACGCTTGCTCTTATGAAAGCGGGCATTATCCATGACAATCACGCATTTTTTTTAAGACTCGGTATCAGCGTGTACTTACACCAGTGATAGAATATGGTGCTATTAATGTTCTGCTCAACGTACTCAAGCGCAAACAGCATCTTTTCATACAGAGCACCAATGACATTATTACGCTTTTTTGCTTGCCAGTTGTAGCTATCAATACAAGGTTTGCCTACTGGTGCATAACCATAAAGACGAATAGTTTCAGCCTCAAAGCCACTCTCGTCCATATACACAATGGGATAGCCTTGCCGCGTAAAGTTATCAAGCTTACTCTGATACGCCACTCTTTTTATCAGACACGATTTTTGATGCTCCAAGGTCTTTTTTTTGACTGATACCTAGGCGTTTTAAAGCAGTATACATGCCAGTCTTACTGCAGTTGAAGCGCCTAGCTCGCTCGTAAAGATAGTCGTCTGGATGTTGTTCAACGTCCTTTAGTAATAGATCATCTTGTATTTTAGTCGGTGATTTATCCCGAGTTTGTTTGATACTTGGGTTTTTCAGCCAGCGCTGTAATGCGGTTTTGCTAACGTTATAGAAAGTACAAGCTTGACGGATACTCATGTCTTTGTTCTTGACAATTTTAATCACTTGAGCTCGCAAGTCTGCTGAATAAGTCATGTGTTCTTCTGCTATTTCGCTTGTTTTAAAACAATTGCATCTTATTTACAAAGAACTGGCTATATATTTAAGTTTAGTAATATAATTTTTAATTCAGTATAGGAATGTAGGTGTTATAGTCAGTTTAATATAAAATCGATACAGCCCATATCATAAAATAGCTTAGGGAGATTATTCTCCATCCGTCCTTGGCGTAGAAATTTAGCTTGTGCCCATTTCTTTTCAATAGGGTTCAGATCAGGACTGTAGGGTGGTAAAAATAAAAGGTGATGGCCGTGTCTATTAAGCAGCTTTTGCACCCGTTTATGAAAGCTTGCGTTATCCATTACGATTACGCACTTGGTTTTTAGGCTCGGTATTAGCGTGTGCTTGCACCAGTGATAGAATACATCTCCGTTGATGTTTTTCTCGAAGTAATCAAGTGCAAATAGTACTCTTTCGTACAGGGCACCAATGACGTTGGTACGTTTTTTACCTTGCCAGTTGTAGCGATCGATACAAGGTTGCCTATCGGTGCATAGCCATAAGGCCTGATGGTCTCATGCTCAAAGCCACTTTCATCCATATAAACAATGGGATAGCCTTGAATCATATATTCATTCAAATGATTGAGATACTTAGCTCTTTTTATCGGACAGGCCTTTGGATGTTCTAGTGTCTTTTTTTTGACTGATGTTCAATCGTTTTAAGGCATGATGAATACCGGTTTTACTACAGCCCAGACGATTTGCGCGCTCATACTGATAGTCATCAGGATACGCTTTAACATCATGAAGCAAAGCGTCATCAGCTATTTTGGTCGGGGCTTTATATCGCCCTTTCTTAGGCTCTAAAATCTGTCTCCAGCTATGTATAGTACTGGTGCTAAGCTCGTAAAAAGCAGCAGCTTCTCTAACAGTCAGACCATTATCGATACTAGACAGAACTTGTTTACGATAGTCGATTGAATAAGTCATGGTTTATCTAAATAGTTGATTAGTTTTTATGTATTGTATCGATTTTATCTGAACTCTACTATAGAAAGCTATTCGAGCTATATAATTTTTTTAATAAAAAAATATTCCTAACTGAAGAATACAATAATTTTTTACTGTCGTCTCAACAGAAAAAAACTATTGTTGAATTTTATGTTATCTCTCATACTTACTGATAATCTGTAAATTTTGGAGGCGGTAAAGTTCTTGAGATGACTGCTCTATACTTAAAGGATAGAGGTTGTATTATATCGCCCAAAATATAACTCCAAGGAACAGCATAGTTTGATACAACGCCATCATATTCATGACCTCTGCGATCTTTAATATGACTTGCAGGGTTTAGCTTTAGTGCTGGTAAAATTTCATCTAAACGGGTATTTAGTCTATTCCACCATTCTTGAGTCAAGTTAGATTTAGGTTTGAATATAAAAGCACCATTGCCAATTAAGCTTTTATAATTTAACTGATAGAACCTATAAATTACTTTAGTTTTAAATTTATTAAAAATAGATCGATTTAAAAGAAGTGCTGATTGATGGATGTTTGCTACCCCCCATCTGTTAATCTCCTGATACCCTATACAAAGTAAGTCGTGCTTACTGTTTAACATCTCGAAACTTGGAGTCCAAGAATCATTTATTTGCTTTATATCACAATAACCACCGCCATAATGATGCATAAAATAACAACGTAAATAATCAGCTTTATGAGCAAGATTCAAGTATTTGTATGCAGGATGCATATTATCAGGGTCAACGTACTGATGTAAGTTATCATTATTCACTAAAATAATATTTGATTGACTGCTAGCTCTCATAGTTTCTATTGACTTTAGTCTAACCTCTGGAATAGTATTATCTCCAGTCCAAAATATATATATATTATTCATTTTTAATTCCCATAATAAGACTCTTGATACTGAATACCTTGTTTTTATCAAAATTTATAATTTTCTATATATTAAATATCCAATTTCCCATATCACATTACGTAGAAAAATCAGCTACCTATCATAAAAAATATAGTCAAGCCTATTTAAAAGTGTTATAAACTAACTATCAAAATTAGTTATTATTATAAAAATCGAGACGTTTTAAAGCAGTGTGCATGCCAGTCTTACTACAGTTGAAGCGCCTAGCTCGCTCGTACAGATAATCATCAGGATATTGTTCAACGTCTTTTAAGAGTGCTTCATTCAGTATTTTAGTCGGTGGTTTATCCCGAGTTTGTTTGATACTTGAGTCTTTGAGCCAGCGTTGTAAAGCAGTTTTGCTAACGCTATAGAAAGTACATGATTGGCGGATACTCATGTCACTCTGCTTGACACTTTTAATCACTTGCGCTCGAAAATCTGCTGAATAGGTCATGTGCTCTTCTGCCATCTCGCTTGTTTTAAAATGATTGTATTTTATTTATAAAGAACTAGCTATATATTTAAGTAAAAATCTTAAATATTTTTGTAAATAAATTATTAATGCTCATTAATTTAAAATATCAAACCATGTATCTTTCAATTTTTCTTCAGAAAATAAAATAGAAGAATTGATAGCATTATTACTCATACTTCTATAAATACTATTCTCTTTTATTAAAAAATCCATCTTTTTAATAAATTCTTCTATATCATTTTCTTTTATTAAAAAACCGTTGTATCCTTCTTTAATAATTGATCCTGGTCCAACCCTTATATCGTAAGCAACAATTGGCGTACCTTTTGATATAGATTCTAAAAGAACCATTGGAAGAGCTTCATGTAAAGATGTCATAACATATATTTTAGATTCTCTTATTTCCTTAAGCGTTTTATCATTAGAAAGAAAGCCTGTAAAAATCACAGAATCACTAATATTTAAAGACTGTGTTAGTTGGATAAGCTTTTCTTTTTCCTCCCCATCTCCGACTATTTTAAGTTTATAACCTTCATTATTAATGATAAATTTTGACCATATAAGTAATAGTCTGTCAAAACCCTTTTCTATTGATAATCTGCCTACAGATATTACTTGCTTTTTTCTTTCTAGAATTCTTGTTTTTTTCTTTATTTTTATAAAATTAGGTACGGTTAAGCATTTTGTTTTCCGATTTAGACCTATCAATTCATTTTCTACTTCATTTTTCAACTCTTCTGTGAGTAATAATAAATAATCTATATTACTATATTTATATTTTATATCCCTTAAATATCCTTTAAATTGAGTATGATCACAATGTAATTGGGCAATTAGCTTATTACTATTTTTTGAGTATTTATTTATTAATTTAGTATGTTCATTTCTAGTTGAAATAATAATACTATTATTAATATTTTTAATAGATTTTGCAATCACTTTATTATGCGAATAATATTGATTATATCTGGTATATAAATCATTTATAAACTTTTTAAAACAAAGATTTTTTAAACTTTTTTTCAATGAAGCGGTTTTTTTTGGTAATTCGTATTTTAAATACGTAATTTTTACTCTATTATCTAAGTAATAAACAGGCTCTTGATAAAAATAAATACATAGAATTTCTACATCATATTTCATCTCTATAAATAAATTAGATAAATTACAAATTACTTTCTCTATACCACCGTGTCTTAAATGAAGACTTATTATATATATTTTTTTCATATTACCTTCATTAATTCTCTGTAGGTTTGATGGTAAGAGATATAACTATCACGAAATTTCTGATTACCTCCCTTTTATAAACTTCACTATTTTATCCAACTACATCAAAACGGTTTTTTTAATTACCTATTAGCATGTATTTTTCTATTAAAATTATAGCAAGCTCTTTTAAAACTTCTAATCAAACGATTTATATTTTCAGTTGAACAATCATAAAATAACCTCTAAGTCTATTTGATTTATGCTAGACAGGCACCTTAATAACCTTTTACATTCCTTTAATTAAAAAATTATATTAATAATTCAATATATATATATTGAATATCATGTCAGCAATGCTAAGCATATTTTGCCATTTCTTTAAACTTGACATTGCGTACCACAAGCTCCTGATAAGTACCATAATCTATGATTTTTCCGTGCTCCATAAAATAGATAAGATCACACTTCTCTACCGTCTTTAGACGGTGCGCAATCATAATGATGGTTTTTTTACCACTAAATTCATGGATGGCGTCCATCACTATTTTTTCAGTGATACCATCTAACGCACTAGTCGCTTCATCGAATACCAACACTTCTGCTTCATGATAAAGTGCACGCGCAATACCGATACGTTGACGTTGGCCACCTGATAGCTGTACGCCACGCTCACCTACTTTTGTATCGATCCCTTCTGGTAGTTGCTCAACTAATTCTGTCAGATTGGCTAAATTTAATGCTTTATTAACTTGTTTTATATTGATTTCTTTTGCCGGAATACCAAAAGCGATGTTTTCGGCGATGCTTCCTTCACTCAGAAAGATGCTTTGTGGAACAAAGCCCAACAGATCTTGCCAAGCCCGTTTATTTTCCGCATTGATAGGAACATCATCTATATATATAGTGCCCTGTTTCGGCGTTAATAAACCAAGCAGCAGATCTATCAGAGTTGACTTACCAGAGCCTGATGAACCAACTAGACCTATTACACTGTTTACAGGAATAATAATATCAACGCCATTCACGGCTGGTCTATCTTTACCAGGATAGCTAAACTCTATATCGCGAAGTCTGATGCTTTTTTTCAGCGCAACTGCTGTGGGTACGACAGTACTACTATTAGATTTTCGACCGCCAAATGATTGTTCTAAATCATCTTTAATCGCTTCAAACGCAGCAATACTACCTTTAATCTGAGATAGACTAGAATATATTTGTTGCAGAGCTGGCAGCAACTTAAATGCCGCTAGGGCATAAATCGCTAGAATAGGTAAGACCTCTCCTAAATTACCAGAGTGCAATTTAACCAACACCAATACCAAAGAAATCATCGCACCAAAGGCGATCAGCTCTATAAAATAACGTGGTACTTGGCTAATAGCTGTATTGGTCCCTTGAGCACGAGCAAAAGTATTACTACTATTTTGGAAGCGCTCTATAAAATCATGACTACGATTGAGTAGTAGCACATCTTTAATACCACCAAACCCTTCATTCATAAGCCTAAAACGTTGAGTAGAAACCTCTGATAACTGCTGACCATTATCGACTAACTTTTGCCGAACCAATCTATATAGTACGAAATAAGCTGATGAAAATATTAATATACCTAAGATGGCGACTACTGGATCATAAATCACAATGCTGATAGATATAAACAGAGCCAATACTATTTTTGCGTTCATCGCCATAAGTGGTTGTACAATCTGTGAACTTATTCTTGCAGCCTCTATAGATACTTGCTTAGTAAGCTGTGCACTACTGCTGCTTGCATGAAATTGCCAGCTTTGCTGCATATAGTAAGAATAAAGACGATCCGCAATCTCGGTACCTATACGAGCACCAAAAATTGATAATCTCCAAGTAGTAAACATAGAAATTACAGTAGAAAACGTCAACATGACTAGGACTATCAAACCCGTATAGAATAAAAAGTCTATAGGATTATTTAAGCCAGACATCTGATAGATATGAGCAAAAAAACCATTTTTTTCTAATATGCTCATATCGCCGACTAAAGCCATAAAAGGCGCTATAGAAGCAATCCCTAATAACTCAGTGAACGCCATAATAACGACTAATACTTGTAGTGTATAAAATTGCTTTAGTTGCTTATCAGTGAGCAATGAGAAAAGCTGCATAATTACTTTCAACATAGTTATTCAACTACCAGTTGTTTTGTAAAAACTGCACATACCAAGGCATCGTTTTAGCAATACCTTGAACGATATCGAACTGAGGATCATATCCTAATGCGTTTTTGATTTTAC
>NZ_CBCPJH010000042.1:0-28742 GCF_965118485.1 Psychrobacter glacincola
AAAAATTTTAATACAAAAGACTGTTCACTAGCCAATAAAAAGCCCTGAATTATCAGGGCTTTTTTACTTTTACACTATTTTATAATTAGCACTCTATTGATTCACATTTTATTAATCATTGACAGGATTATCAGGTTGGTAATTTGAGTGTGATGGTTTTGCAAAAGCAAACTTGACCACCTGTAATGCCACACATACTGCACCAACGATAAAAATAACGTCAGCAAAGGTACGAATCCAGCGTAGTGTTTGTAAAAAGTCCTGTTGTAAGAAGCCTTCACTACGAGCATACCATAGACCTTTAGTCATTGAAGCGTACGCTTGGTAAATACCAATCGGTAATAAACTGGTCGCAAGCATCAATACCAAGCCTATATTTAGCGCCCAGAATCCCGTTTTAATGAGATTTTCACTAAAGATATAGTCTGGACGAATATAACGCATAACCAGTAAAACAAAACCAATCGCTAAGAAGCCATAAACCCCGAATAATGCAGCATGAGAGTGAGCGGCTGTGGTATTTAACCCTTGTAAATAGAACAATGACACAGGCGGGTTAATCATAAAGCCAAGTACACCAGCACCCAACATATTCCAGAATGCCACTGCAACGAAGCACATGATAGGCCATTTGAGTTTGTTCATCCAAGGCGCTTGACGCTGCATGGACCAATGCTCATAACCTTCATAACCTAATACGATTAATGGCACAACTTCTAACGCACTGAATGAGGCACCGATTGCCATCACTGGCGTAGTGGTACCAGAAAAATATAGATGATGGAAAGTACCAGGTACACCGCCGAGCATAAATAGTGCCGCAGAAGCAATGGCAGAACCAGTAGCAATTTTTTTGTTTACCAATCCTAAGTTATAGAAAATGAAAGCAAGCGATACCGTAGCAAATACTTCAAAGAAGCCCTCTACCCATAAATGTACCACCCACCAGCGCCAGTATTCCATGATGGTTAAGTGCGTGCGCTCACCATAGAACAATCCTGCGCCGTAGAATAAACCCACGCAAACGACTGAAGCAAAGAATATCGCTAATAAATTTTTATCACCTTTTTGTTTAAATGCTGGTAAACAACCACGGGTCATTAATACCAACCAGAATAAAATACCGACCCATTTTAAAATCTGCCAGAATCGACCAAGGTCAATATATTCGTATCCCTGATGACCAAACCAGAAATTGTATTTCGCTGGCATAATACCGGCAATAGCAAAGTATTGGCTAATGAATGAGCCAACAACCACGATAATTAGGGCAAACCAGAGTATATCAACGCCCAGTTTTTGATATTTAGGGTCTTTACCGCCATTGATAAGTGGCGTTAAGTACAGCCCTGCCATCAAGAAAGCGGTGGCAATCCAAAACAATGCTGCCTGAATATGCCATGTACGTACTAACGAGTATGGGAAGAAGTCGGCCACTGGAATGCCATAAAACTGTTGACCCTCAACGGTATAATGCGCAACAAAGCCACCGATAAACACCTGAAAGACGAACAGCCCCATTACTAAAACACCATATTTTGCTAACGCTTTTTGCGAAGGTGTTAACGCAATTTTGGTTAATGGATCAGCATCTGGTGTTATTTCTTTGACATCTTCTTCTTTACGTAAGAATGACCAACCCCAAATGAGAAAACCTACCCCAGCGATTAAAAACACCACACTGGCGATAGACCACATGATATTTTCTGATGTTGGGACGTTATCAATCAGCGGCTCATGCGGCCAGTTATTGGTATAGGTAGCGTCAGTACCAGGACGTTCGGTAGAGGCAATCCAAGTAGTCCAAAAGAAAAAGTTGGTCAGTTTTTGTCTGTCATTAATATCTGCTAAGGTATTGTTTTTCATTGCAAAGTTTTCACGTGACTTTTGCAATGACGGCTCATTACCGTACAAACCTATATAATAAGGTGCCACTTCATTAATGGCAGCGATACGAGTATCAGACAGTACCACTTGATTTTTATCATTAACACTACTGCCGCGATATTCTTTTTTCAACTGCGCATTTAGCACCGCTTTTTGATCGTCGGTTGCGGCCGCAAAATCATGTCCATATAACTCTTCTGCCCTGATATCTAACCAAGCCACAAGCTCTCTGTGCAACCAATCCGCCGTCCAATCAGGCGCTTGGTAGGCGCCATGCCCGAGCACCGAGCCAAGCTGTTGCCCACCGGTACGCTGCCAGGCAGATTGACCATCTAAAATATCTTCTTCTGTGATTAAAACCTTCCCATTCGTATCAACATACTGATCAGGGATAGGAGGTGCAGTACGATAAACTTCCACGCCACCCCATCCTAAAAAGGTAAAAGTAATAACGAGAACGGCGATTAAGCCCCACCAATACTTCTTATACTCGCCCATATCTTGCTCCTACTGGCTAGATAGATAAATTTAACACTATAAACATTCATATTAAATGAATTTTTATAGGTACAATTATGCTTCCAAAAATTAATAATAATACTGACTAACTAAAATTCGTTTGATGATAATTTACAGATAAAATCAAAGTGGAAACATATTAACATTCATATTAAATGAATGTTAATAATTATTTCTATTTTTTATTATTACAGTTATAAACGTTAGCGTTCACTATTAGCGAAACAGCTACCTAAATAGGTAGCTATTTGCTTGGTCGATTAACTGTTTGAATGGTTAATCAAGACGTATCAGTCAAAACTTACTGAAAATCATAAAACGAGGTTAAGATTCATCTACCTTATCAAATAACTTTTCAATCGGTTTAGTATGAATCTTTGAGCTATTAAACATCGATTTATTGCCCGTCTCACTTTCTGCCCAAAAATTGATATTAAACTGGGCATCATCACTTAGCTCTACACGGTGCCAATACTGAGGTGGACTGACAGCAAATTGACCTGCTTCAATAACAACGGTTTTTTCAGGTTCGGTAGCCGCTTCATCCGCAAAACCATAAAAGGTTACCGTGCCTTGCATGACACAAATTTGTCCGTATACGCCCTCTGCCGTATTGTGATGGGTCAATAAGGCATTAGGAACTTTATCCTTGGTAAAGAAGTGTGTCGAACGTTTGATTTTCCAATGGCTTGGAATGACTGGATTTGTATTAGTAGCAGAACTCATGATAACTCCTTGGCTCATTCAATGAAAATTGTTGATATGGACTGTATTTATAATCTTGCTTTTATTTGAACTTATCATAAAAAAGGATACGTGATGGATAAAAAAATTATTATTGATAATGATTATCATCTTTATAACTTAACATTTTTGATGGCGCTTTACTACAGGTGTGTATTTTTGATTATGAATAAGCAGTAAAAAACCAAAACTACTCATTACTCCCTATTAAGTAGTAGTGAAAGTATTACGTATACTGCTTTCGCTCAATGGTTATGATTTGTCCTTATTGCTATCTTGTGTCCATTACAGGCATCAGAATTTATAATGGGGACATTATCATGCATGCAAAAGAGCTACTCGAGGTTGAACGTCGTGATATAAGGGCACTACACTATACGTGGATTGCCTTTTTTCTCACCTTTTATGTTTGGTTCAATATGGCGCCGCTTGCCACATCGATGCTACAGACTGAAAGCTATTTAACTTCAGATCATATCAAATTATTTTTAATTGCTAACGTCGCTCTAACAATTCCTGGTCGCGTGGTCGTAGGAATGGCATTAGACCGTTTTGGTCCTCGGCGAGTCTTCTCCATACTGATGGTAGTAATGGCGATACCGACGTGGTTCTTCGCGTTTGGCGACTCTGCCATGCAGCTATTCGTCGCGCGCTTATTTATGTCTATCGTTGGCGCAGGTTTCGTCGTCGGTATTCATATGACGGCATTATGGTTTAAGCCAAAAGACATTGGCTTTGCTGAAGGTTTTTATGCTGGTTGGGGGAATTTCGGTTCCGCCGCCGCTGCTATTACCATACCCACTGTAGCCTTACAGTTTTTTGGTGGTGATGACGGCTGGCGCTGGGCAATTGCCTTATCAGGTCTGCTATTGGCTATATACGGTGTGGTTTATTGGTTTTTAATCACTGATGGTCCAGAGGTCGGGACGCATAAGAAATCACGAAAAGCAGGTGCCTTAGAAGTATCTACTTGGAAAGACTTATGGCTATATTGCTTGTTTATCATACCTTTATATGGCGTACTGGGCTTGCTGGTTTATCGTACGCAAGCGATGGACTTTCTCAGTATGACAGGCGCAATCGTTTGCTATAGCCTCATTGTGTTGATGGTGGTTTATCAAATCTATAAAGCCATCAGTGTGAATGTGCCTATTATTAAAGCGAGTATTCCAGAAGATGATAAATACCCCTTTAAATCCGTTGCCGCGCTTAATGTGAGCTACTTTGCTAACTTCGGTGCAGAGCTAGCGGTGGTTTCCATGCTACCGATGTTCTTTGCCGCAACTTGGAAACTCGACCCAACCGCCGCAGGTTTGATTGCGTCAACCTTTGCCTTTGTTAACTTATGGGCGCGTCCACTTGGAGGTTATATCTCTGACAAGGTTGGTAATCGTCGTTTAGTGATGTTAGTTTATATGTTTGGTATCGGTATTGGCTTTGCGCTGATGGGCATGCTCAATGCTGAATGGCCGCTATTTATCGCTGTCGTGTTTACTATTTTATGCTCGGTATTTGTACAAGGTGCTGAGGGCGCAACTTTTGGTATTATTCCTTCCATTAAACGTCGTCTGACTGGGCAGATATCGGGGATGACAGGCGCTTACGGTAACGTGGGCGCGGTATTTTACTTGTTCATTTATACCTTTGTTGAGCCCAATCAGTTCTTTTATATTATCGCGGCCGGTGCCCTTGTGGCGTGGATTGTCTGTTATTTCTGGTTATCAGAGCCAGAAGGTGCGTTTGGTGATGAATATCAAATGTCATCCGTCGATCGGCAAATTGCCGCAGAAAATCAAAGCTAAAACATAGACCGTATACTGTATGTATGAACCGCTATACTCTCTAAATCTAAAAACCCACCTAGCTTACTGTTAGGTGGGTTTTTTAATGAAGGCGACGAAAGCTCTAATTACTTTTATCTTACTTACCATTATGTTAAGAGAGCGCTACTTAGATAAATGATTGACTGTCCAAACCGCTGCTTCAACACGCGTACGTAGACCCGTTTTATTTAGGATATGCTTCACATGAACTTTTACGGTCGATTCAGCAATATCTAAACTATTGGCAATCATCTTATTACTCAACCCTTCAGCGATCATTTGAATCACTTGCAGCTCGCGACTCGTCAAATTACTGGCGATATCTTCAATACTGGGTGTACGCAGGGTTTGCGCCAATATTGAAGCCAAATTTGGGCTAATCACTAACTCACCGCGTAATATTTTGCGGATATCAATGATAATTAGCTCAGGTTCCATATCCTTTAACAGGTAGCCATCGACGCCTAATTTCAACGCTTCTTGTACATCTTCACCGCTATCTGAGACCGTAAACAATACCGTCTTAGTATTGATATTTCTTGCTTTGATTTCTCGTAAAGTCTCGATACCAGTGAGTATGGGCATTTTATGATCAAGTATCACCAAATCTACTTGGTTGCTCTCTAAAAACGTTAATGCCTCTTGACCATTGCTGGCTTCACCAACGACTTTGACATCATCTTCAAGACTTAATAATTCAGAGATGCCACGGCGTAGCATAGGATGGTCATCTACCAATAACAGCCTAGCTGGAGAAACGGCGGTATAAACTTTAGTACTCATAAATTACTCACAATTAGAAAAAATACTACAAGGTCTCAAACACTTAAAAAAACATTGTCAAAAAATTATCATAACTTAAAGGTTATTGCTTTAAGAATCTTCAAGGACACGCTCTAGTCAATCAAAGCCATGGTTTTATACATGGTTTTATAGATATGCTTCTTTATTACCCTCTTTATTAAAAAAGTTAGGCTCAAATCTAACGGTGATAATAGTGCCATGTGGCTCATTGTCCTTAACCATCAATTCGCCACCAATATTACTGGCGCGCTCTTTCATAATCATCAAGCCATGATGTTGGGTTTGGTCGACACTGCCTAGCATTGACATCCCAACCCCATCATCAACAATATTCATCACGATATGTTTGTCGCCATCTTCATAGCCAAGATAAATCTCTACATTTTGCGCTTTTGCATGGCGACTCGCATTTGACAAGGCTTCTCTGGCAATTTGAATCAAGTCTATCTGTTCGTGAGCACTCAAATTAAGGGTCATAATGTCATTGTGTACCATCATCTTAAAACCGCCTTTTAAAGCAAATTCACTGGCAGCTTCATGCAATGCTTCATCAAAATTGTCATTATCAATAGTTAAACGGAACGTGACTAATAAATCTCTTAGTTGATGATATGCCGAACCCAAGCCTACCTTGATTTGTTCGATATTCTGGTAAATAGCTGGCGCATCGGACTCACTCATCTTACTTTTAAGATGGCGCTCTAAGACACTGACTTGGATTTTTAGATAAGACAAGGATTGCGCCAAAGAATCATGCAGCTCTCGCGCAATGGTTGAGCGCTCTTCGAATAAAATAAGCTGATGCTCCTGTTGACGCTGTTTGCGTAGTGATAATGCGGTACTGATTAAACTGGTCAGCGCCACAATTAACTCATCGTTTTGAGCATCTAGCTCGGCGCTTGAGGACGGGAAAATACTACTACTATCTGTTAGCTGAATGCGCTGTGACGATGCTGTGTCTTTATTGTCATCATTGCCCTTACTATCATCATCGCCATCAGCGATAAAAGAGCGATTCATTATAAGCTTTGATTTTGGACTGACACGCAATTCCCCAAAGGCTTCTTGTTGATGAGCAATAGGATAAGACTTAGTATATTCAGCGTTTTTAATCTCACAGTTGTCACAGTTGAGCTTTTTGCACAGCTCTTGCATTTTTTCACTGTGCAGAACGATGGCATTTTTATTGGTGATATATTTATTTTGGATACACAAGGTAAATTCTAAATGCGGTAAAGCTTTACTGAAATCTGCAACCAAGGCATCAAGGCGATACAAGCTGACCTGATTGATATTAATAAATTTGGAGAAATCATAAAACAACGACAGCACTTGATTGGCTTTGGTGAGATGTTGGGTTTTTATCTGCACCTCACTTTCTAGCGAGCGCTGATAGGTCTCAATCGTACTTGCCATATCATTAAAGGAATTGCCCAGTACTTCAAATTCCCTATAACCAATTATAGACACCCTGGTATTGGCATTACCTCTTCTAAATTGATTATTGGCTTTGATCAACTGATGAATTGGATTTAGTACCCCTTGATTCAGCCGGCGTATACCTATCAACATCACAATGATAGTCAGTATCAGGGATAAGATTTGTAGATTCTGCTGCCATGTCTGGCGCTGCTCGTTTCTGTACTGCAACTCGCCAACCAAGCGATTCACATCATCTATATACTTAACCGAAACGCGATAAAACGCTTGCTTATCTTGTCTTAATAACGCCGGCTTTAAAGCCTCAAACCATTGAGATTTTATCTGATTGAATTGATTACTAATAAGCGTACTTCTATTAGCGCTTGTTAGTTGGTACATCTGTAATTCTTCAAGTCGAATTTCCATGTCTTCAACAAGAAGCTCAATTTTTTCAGCGGTATTTTTATTAGAAAAATCCAATTTACCCTGTTTTTCAACTTGCTTATCATGGGTCAGATTCAAGCTGTCTTGGCGAATATTTAAGCTTGAGCTAAAAGGGTTGTCATCAGAAAAATCCGTCGCCAATTGAAAGCTGATACGGTAAGCAGCCATACGTATCGAGCCTGCGGTATTAATAGCCTCAGCATCAGATTTTGCAACCCAAGCCAATGTGCCACTGCCCATCGCTGACATAACCCATAAAATTGTGATGATTAAGACTGCGCCCCAAGCATTCAAGGTTAGAGAGTGTCGTCGCAAGCTATTCATCATTTATGACTTTTATCCATTATTGAACCGTATTAACCGCAACGTTAAAGCGTACTAAGAAACAAAAATTATGCGCTCAAATCTCATTCTAGTAGCTAATTTTTTGCCCGCCTTCTACCCCTTTTAGTCATCAGTATACCACTATGTATGAATACTCATAACCGCCATATCGCAGTACCGTAAGTCATCATTTGCAACCAATATAGCAAATGCCTGTGAATAAATCCGTTAGCGCTATATCGTCATTGCTAAAGTTTACTAACTTATTTTTGGCAATTTAAATGTTGGTTTATGGCAATTTTAATAGCAATTTAACGTGATAAAAACACCAATTATAACTACGTATAGACGATATTAAGTGAGGAATCGTATGAGCAATCATTACAACTTTAAAGGTGGTAAGCTCATCACTGACTGGCGTCCTGAAGTTGAAGAATTTTGGGAAGGCGGCGGCAAAAAAGTTGCTCGTCGCAATTTATGGATATCCATTCCATCATTGCTACTGGCGTTTGCGGTATGGATGGTATGGAGCGCGGTCATCGTACGGCTGCCGGAGATTGGTTTTGCTTTTGATAGCGAGCAGCTGTTTTGGCTCGCAGCGTTACCCGGTTTATCAGGGGCGACGCTGCGGATTTTTTATTCTTTTATGGTGCCTATCTTTGGCGGGCGACGTTGGACAGCGATATCGACCGCTTCTTTGTTAATTCCAGCACTGTGGATGGGATTTGCGGTTCAAAACTCTGATACACCCTTTATTATATTCGCCGTTATCGCCCTACTTTGTGGCTTCGGTGGTGGTAACTTTGCTTCTTCAATGTCGAACATCTCGTTCTTTTATCCAAAGGCTGAACAAGGTACTGCACTTGGGCTAAACGCGGGGCTTGGTAACCTTGGTGTCTCAGTGATGCAGTTCGTCGTCCCGATGATTATCCTAGTTGCCGCATTTGGTAGCTTAGGCGGTGATCCACAGGTTGCCGAAAGCGGTAAATTATTTTATCTGCAAAACGCTGGTTTTATTTGGGTGCCTTTTATCCTGCTGTTTTCGGCGCTCGCTTGGTTTGGTATGAACGATATTGCCACCGCTAAAGCCTCATTTAAAGACCAGTCCATTATCTTTAAACGTAAACATAACTGGATTATGTGTATTCTTTATATGGCGACGTTTGGCTCATTTATTGGCTTTTCAGCAGCGTTTCCGATGTTGATTAAAAACTCATTTCCCGCTATTGATGCGCTCAAATTTGCCTTTTTGGGTCCATTCGTTGGCGCATTATTTCGCCCATTAGGGGGCTGGATATCTGATAAAACCAGCGGTGCAAAAGTCACCTTTTGGAACTATATCGTCATGGTGCTGGCCGTATTGGCAGTGATGTATTTCTTACCGAGCGAGACCAGTGAAGGCAGCTTCGTTGGCTACTTTATCTCCTTTATGGTGCTATTCATTACGACAGGTATCGGCAACGGCTCTACCTTTACCATGATTCCGGTCATTTTTAGAACCTTTCATGATCGCCGTGAGCCAGAGAAAGCAGGGACAGAAGAGCTGTTTATCGAGATACGTAAAGAGTCTGCAGCTGTGGTTGGCTTTACCTCAGCGGTCGCCGCCTATGGTGCGTTCTTTATCCCCAAAATGTTTGGCTCAGGATTGGGTGTTGATGGCACTTTTATTGCGCTAATTATCTTTTATGTTATCTGTATTGTCTTAACATGGTGGTATTACAGCGGTCGTAAAGCTGAAATTCCTTGCTAAAGCCATTGGCGTAAAACGGTCTTTTAAAAACAGCCTATTAAATAGTAATTTTTAAGCTAAAAAGCCTCTCTTTATAGTGCTACTTGCCAGCGTAAGTAGCACTTTTTTTGTTTTAAATTCTAATTATTAATCTCTAGGTCACTAATTTTTATTAATCACCTCCACTTAACGGTGTTTTTAATTCATTTTTATTTTTGACAGCTACTACTAAGGTGGTAGGGCTCTGCTCATGTTAGCTAATAGTAAGACGGTGACGGCTTACTTAAAATGACACCATCGAAAAATATTTACAGCGTGGGCAGCGATTATTTGCGCTGCGCCATTCAGCTTTAGATACACCTTAGGCAATAATACAGAGGATAGCGAAATGAGCCATTTACTCGACCAATTCCGTTTTTTTAAACGTAAACAGGGCGAATTCTCCGATGGGCATGGCGAGACGCGCGATGAGTCGCGTGATTGGGAAAACGTTTATCGTAGCCGTTGGCAATATGACAAAGTGGTACGCTCAACGCATGGCGTCAACTGTACTGGCTCTTGCTCATGGAAAATCTACGTAAAGAATGGCTTGGTCACGTGGGAAACTCAGCAAACTGACTATCCAGAAACCCGTCCAGATCTACCAAACCACGAACCGCGTGGCTGTCCTCGTGGCGCAAGCTACAGCTGGTATATGTATTCTGCTAACCGTGTGAAATATCCTAAAGTTCGTAAGCCATTACTTAAGCTATGGCGTGAAGCCAAAGCGCAATACCCTGATCCAGTAGATGCGTGGGGCAGTATCGTCCAAGACCCTATCAAAGCTGAACAATATAAATCCAAACGCGGCTTGGGTGGCTTTATTCGCTCAACGTGGGCGGAAGTCAACGAAATCATCGCTGCCAGTAACGTCTATACCGCCAAAACCTTTGGTCCTGATCGTATTATCGGCTTCTCTCCGATTCCTGCGATGTCGATGGTCAGTTACGCAGCTGGTAGTCGTTACCTATCGTTGATTGGCGGTGTTTGCTTATCGTTCTATGACTGGTATTGTGACCTGCCGCCGGCCTCGCCGATGGTTTGGGGCGAGCAGACTGACGTACCAGAATCAGCCGATTGGTACAACTCTGATTATATTATCGCGTGGGGCTCAAACGTTCCACAAACCCGTACCCCTGATGCGCATTTCTTTACCGAAGTTCGTTATAAAGGCACTAAGACCGTTTCAATCACCCCTGACTATGCGGAAGTTTCTAAACTTACTGACTTATGGCTAAATCCAAAACAGGGTACTGATGCCGCTGTGGCGCAAGCGTTCTGTCATGTCATTATCAAAGAGTTTTATCTTAAGCAGCCGAGTGATTACTTCTTAGATTACGCCAAACGCTACACTGATTTACCTGTGCTAGTTATGTTAGAGGGCGAAGAAGGCGCGCGCCATGCGGGTCGCTATCTACGCGCTTCTGACTTAATTGATAACTTAGGGCAAGAAAACAATCCAGAATGGAAAACCATCGGGCTAAATAGTGATGGTGAACTGGTTTCTCCCCTTGGTTCTATCGGTTATCGCTGGGGTGAAAAAGGCAAATGGAATCTTGAGCAAAAAAATGGTACGACAGGCGCAGACATTGACCTAACATTAACCTTAAAAGACAGCAATGAAACCTGCGTAGTCGGCTTTGATTATTTTGGTCATGTTGAACACCCACATTTTGCGTCCGTACCAGGCGGAGCCATACAACAAAAAACCGTTCCTTGTAAAACCATTACCCTTGCCGATGGCAGCACCGCTATCGTCGCTACTGTATTCGATTTAACGGTTGCCAACCTTGGCGTAGATAATGGTGTCGGCGGCGAGCATGTCACTGATGACTACAACGACGCGACCATACCTGGCACGCCTGCTTGGCAAGAAGTGATTACTGGTTTGAGCCGTGAACGTGTCATCCAAGTAGCTCGTGAGTTCGCAGAAAACGCGCATAAAACCCATGGTAAATCGATGATTATCATCGGTGCGGGTATGAATCACTGGTATCACCTCGATATGAACTATCGCGGCGTCATCAACATGCTCATGCTTTGTGGCTGTATCGGTAAATCGGGCGGCGGCTGGGCGCATTATGTTGGTCAAGAAAAACTGCGTCCACAAACAGGCTGGTTACCTCTTGCATTTGCACTCGACTGGATGCGTCCACCACGCCAGATGGCGGGTACCAGTTTCTTCTATGCGCACAGCTCACAGTGGCGTCACGAAACCATCTCTGCTCATGAAATACTTTCGCCACTGGTTAATAAAAAGTTCTTCCCTGAGCATATGCTTGACTACAACATTCAAGCGGAGCGTGCAGGCTGGCTTCCTTCTGCCCCGCAATTAAACTGTAACCCACTGACTATCGCTGCTAAAGCCAAAGCAAGTGGTAAAGAAGTAGCAGATTACGTCGTTGACTCTCTTGAAGATGGTAGCATCCGTTTTGCTTGTGAATCACCTGACAACCCAGACAACTTCCCGCGCAACATGTTTATCTGGCGCTCAAACCTATTGGGCTCATCAGGTAAAGGTCATGAATATATGCTCAAGTACTTCTTGGGCACCAAAAATGGCTTGCTCAATGAAGAAAATGCCGCCGGTCAATTGCAGCCAAAAGAAGTCGATTGGGTCGAAAAAGGCCCTACTGGTAAATTGGACTTGGTTGTCACCTTAGACTTCCGTATGTCGTCGACCTGTATGTATTCCGATATCGTATTGCCGACGGCAACATGGTACGAAAAAGATGACATGAATACCTCAGACATGCATCCCTTTATCCATCCACTTACTGCGGCGACCGATCCTGCATGGGAATCTAAAACGGATTGGGAAATTTATAAAGGTATTGCCAAGAGCTTCTCTGAAGTGTCAAAAGGACATTTAGAGGTTGAGACTGATGTCGTCACCTTACCGATGCAACACGATACCCCGGGCGAGTTGGCGCAGCCATTCGGTGGCACTGACTGGAAAACAGCAGGCGAAAAACCGGTACCCGGCAAAAACTGTCCGATGATTTTGACCGTTGAGCGTGATTATCCAAATACGTACAAGAAATTTACTTCTATGGGTCCTGCCTTAGAAAAACTAGGCAACGGCTCAAAAGGCTTAAATTGGGATATGAAAACTGAGGTCAAACAGCTCGGTGATTTAAATCATAGAGTGACTGAACCGGGTATCTCTGAAGGTCGACCAAGTCTTAACACTGCCGTTAATGCATCTGAGATGATTTTGATGCTCGCACCTGAAACCAATGGTCATGTGGCGGTAAAAGGTTGGGAAGCATTGTCTGAATTTACCGGACGCGAGCATGCCCATCTTGCCAAATCTAGCGAACACGAAAAAATTCGTTTTAAAGACATCGTCGCCCAACCTCGTAAAATCATCTCAAGCCCGACTTGGTCAGGTATTGAGTCGGATGAAGTGAGTTATAACGCTGGTTATACCAACGTTCATGAGCTGATTCCTTGGCGTACCCTGACTGGTCGTCAACAGTTCTATCAAGACCATCCTTGGATGCAAGCATTTGGTGAGCAAATGCAGCAGTATCGTCCACCGATCGATACCAAAACTACGGCGATGGTGAAAGATGCCAAGCCAAACGGTAATAAAGAGATTGTACTGAACTTTTTAACACCGCACCAAAAATGGGGCATCCATAGTACCTACTCTGAAAACTTACTCATGCTGACGCTGAGTCGCGGTGGTCCTTGTGTCTGGATGTCAGAAGTTGATGCTGCCAAAGCAGGTATCGTCGATAACGACTGGATTGAGCTGTTCAATGCCAACGGTGCGCTGACCGCTCGCGCCATCGTCAGCCAACGGGTCAAAGAAGGCATGACCATGATGTATCACGCTCAGGAGAAACTGGTCAATATTCCAGGTTCTGAGCAGACCGGTACGCGTGGCGGTATTCATAACTCAATGACTCGTACTATCTTGAAACCGACGCATATGATTGGTAGCTATGCTCAGCAATCTTATGGCTTTAACTACTATGGCACCGTGGGTTGTAACCGTGATGAGTTTGTCGTGATTCGTAAAATGTCAAAAATTGACTGGCTAGAGGATAAGCCAGATAACGAATTACCGCGTCCATTACCAACCACCATTGAGGATTAAAGCGTTTTCTTCTATTGAAAATAGGTCGTTTTAGAAGTTATTTTTTTAACAATATATTTTGAAACGACATCTTTTAAAACGACATCAATGAAGAATAAAGAGCTGCTTTTTTTACTACTATTTGGAGCACATCAATGAAAATTCGTTCGCAAGTCGGCATGGTGCTTAACCTTGATAAATGTATCGGTTGTCACACCTGCTCAGTCACCTGTAAAAACGTCTGGACCAGCCGTGAAGGTATGGAATACGCATGGTTTAACAACGTTGAGTCAAAGCCTGGTATCGGCTATCCCAAAGAGTGGGAGAACCAAACCAAATGGAAAGGTGGTTGGATACGTAATGCCAACGGCACCATCAATCCACGCATCGGTGGTAAATTCCGAGTTTTGGCAAATATCTTTGCCAACCCTGACTTGCCAGAGATTGATGATTATTACGAACCGTTTGATTTTGATTATCAGCATTTGCATACCGCGCCTATTAGTACCCATCAGCCTATTGCCCGTCCGCGTTCAGCCATTACCGGCAAGCGGATGCAAAAGATTGAATGGGGTCCTAACTGGGAAGAGATTTTAGGGACGGAGTTTGAAAAACGTCGCAAAGATAAAAACTTTGACAACATTCAAGCGGATATCTATGGAGAGTACGAAAATACCTTCATGATGTATTTGCCGCGTCTGTGCGAACATTGCTTGAACCCAACGTGCGTGGCAGCTTGCCCTAGTGGCGCGATTTATAAGCGTGAGGAAGACGGTATTGTTCTTATCGATCAAGAAAAATGTCGCGGCTGGCGCATGTGTATCTCAGGCTGTCCGTATAAAAAGATTTACTATAACTGGAAGTCAGGCAAATCAGAAAAATGCATCTTCTGTTATCCACGTATTGAAGCTGGCTTGCCAACGGTTTGCTCAGAAACTTGTGTGGGTCGTATCCGTTACTTAGGTGTCTTGCTCTATGACGCGGATAAAATAGCTGAAGCCGCTAGTACGCCAAACGAAAAAGACATTTATCCAGCGCAATTGGATTTATTCTTAGATCCTAACGACCCTGCCGTTATTGCTCAAGCATTAAAAGACGGTGTCCCGCAGTCAGTGATTGATTCAGCGCAGCGTTCACCCGTATATAAGCTGGCAGTTGATTGGAAGCTTGCGCTACCACTGCATCCTGAATACCGTACGCTACCAATGGTTTGGTATGTACCACCATTATCACCGATTCAAAATGCTGCTGAAGCGGGCAAAGTCGGTATGGATGGTCTCATTCCAGATGTCGACAGCTTACGTATTCCATTACGTTATTTAGCCAACCTACTAACCGCAGGTGATGAAGAGCCGGTTCGTTTGGCGCTAAAACGTCTACTTGCGATGCGTAGCTACAAGCGTATGCAACTGGTCGAAAAGCAAGAAGTTCAAAGCATCTTAGATGATGTTGGTCTGACCAAACTACAGGTTGAAGAGATGTATCGCTATCTCGCTATCGCCAACTACGAAGATCGTTTTGTTATTCCAACCGCGCACCGCGAAGAAGCGTTGAGCGATGCATTTGCTGAGCGTAACGGTTGCGGCTTTACCTTTGGCGAAGGCTGTTCAGGTACATCTGATAACAGTATGTTCGGACAACGCAAAACCAATCGTCGTGATTTCATCGATACCGTACAGAAATGGGAGTCATAAGATGCAAACTACTCAATTTCATACCGACAGCGCTGTCATCGATGCTGTCATGCCGCCAGTGATTGGCGCATCAGAAATGAAGATACTCAAAGTGCTCAGCTTACTTATCGACTATCCAAGCAACGAGCTATTTTTAGGCGATACCTTGGCTGACTGCACAGAGATTGTCGCCAGATCGACCATTATTAGCCCAGAAGTACGCGCGCAAATCATTGACTTGATTGAAGACTTAATCGATACCGGCTCACTTGAAGCGCAGGCACGTTACGACGGTCTGTTTGAGCGCGGTCGCTCTTTGTCGCTGTGGTTATTTGAGCATGTCCATGGTGAGTCGCGTGATCGCGGTCAAGCCATGGTTGATTTGATGGGTCAGTATGAAGAAGCTGGCTTTGAGATTAGCGTGAAAGAGCTGCCTGATTATCTGCCTTTATATTTAGAGTTTTTAGCTTATCAAGCAACGGTTATCGAAGATGATATTCAAATTCGTATGGATATCGCGGATGTCAGCCACATCATTGCCTTGCTTGCTGCCCGACTTGAACACCGCGGCAGTATGTATAAAGGCTGCTTTAATGCGCTATTGCAGATTGCTGGCAAGCCTCTGGATATGGTCGAAGAGTATCAAGAAAAAATCAGCAAAGAGAAGCCTGATGACAGCTTTGAAGCATTAGATAAAGAATGGGAAGAAGAAGTGGTTACGTTTTTGGATGCGCAACAAGAAGAGCGTTGCTCCTCGCAGACCAGCACTCAAAGTCTGGCGGCAAAAGCGGGTGTTAGAGCTAATCCACATGCTGTCGACGCCCCTGTGCACTGGGTAGACTTTAAAACCAATCCACCGGTTAAACAGTCATAAGGAGAGATGACATGAATATTGCAGATCCTAGCGTACAGTCTTTAGCCAATCTAAGTTGGCTGCAAATCTTTCTTTTTGGTGTTTATCCATATATCGCCTTAACCATCGCTATCATTGGTACTTGGGTACGTTTTGACTTATCTCAGTATTCGTGGAAGACCGGTTCATCACAAATGCTAAGAACCAAAAATATGCGTCTTGCCAGCAACTTATTCCACGTCGGCATCATCGTGGTATTGCTTGGGCACTTATTCGGTATGTTGACGCCGCATTTTCTCTATGACCGCTTTATCAGCGCAGGACATAAGCAGATTTTAGCGGTGGTCGTCGGTGGTATTGCGGGGGTATTCTGTTGGTTTGGTTTGGTCATGCTGATGTGGCGTCGCTTTACGGACGATCGTATCTCTAACACCTCATCATTCTCAGACAAGCTGATACTGGTGCTGTTGTTTATTCAGCTTAACCTTGGTCTAATCTCCATCTTTACTTCAGTCAAACATTTAGATGGCTTTACCATGATGAATTTAGCAGGCTGGGCACAGGACATCACCATCTTAAGACCTTGGCAAGCAGCAGCGCGTATCGAGCAAACTGACCTCATCTATCAGCTGCATATGGCGCTGGGTATCACGCTGATTGCGATATTCCCATTTACCAGACTGATTCATATTATCAGCGCGCCAGTATGGTATTTAGGACGCCGTTATCAAATTGTGAGACAGAAACGTTCGCAATAGAATTAGGCACGATAGTGATACAGCATTGATGTTTAAATAGGAATACGATACCATAAGATTCATTTTTTATGAATCTTATGGAAACAGGCTAATTATTTGACTGCTGAACGCTCAATCCTGCACGCAAGTACAGCGTTCATTGCAGTTTCAATACTCATTTACTGTTACCAAGTTCATTTTCTGAGCTTCAATCCCTAAATTTATCAATGTGACTATTCACTAAAGGATCTACAATGGCTTCACCAAAAACATTAGAAATCGTCAAAGCAACGGTACCAGTACTTGAAGAGCACGGCACCGCGATTACGACTGTGTTTTATAAAAATATGTTTAATGAACACCCTGAACTACTCGATATTTTTAATGAAACCAACCAAAAACTTGGTCGCCAGCAAACTGCATTGGCAATGACAGTTTTAGCAGCGGCCAAGCATTTGGAAAACTTAGCGACGCTATTGCCGCAAGTGACCCAAATCAGCCACAAGCATCGTGCGCTGCAAATTTTGCCAGAGCACTACCCTATTGTTGGTCATCATCTACTTGGCGCTATCAAAGAAGTACTGGGTGACGCCGCAACGGATGACATTATTACCGCTTGGACAGAAGCTTATGATGAAATCGCTTCTATCTTTATCCAAATTGAACACGGTATGTACGAGCAAGAAATGTGGCAAGGTTTTGCCCCATTTAAAATTACGGAAAAAGCAGAAGCGGCGACTGATATTGCCGCATTTACCGTTGTGCCAGTCAATAACAATGTAGAAAACAACCAAGCGATTGATTTAAGCAAGCTCAAACTATCTGCAGGTCAGTACATTACCGTAAAGACAGACCCAACAGACAGCGACCATGTTGCCCTGCGCCATTATTCTCTATTTTCAGCCGATAGCGACAAGGGTATTCAGTTTGCCGTCAGACGCGACAATCGTAATGAGCATAGCGGTTTGGTCTCTAACTATTTACACGACTCATTAGAAGTTGGTGATACGGTTCTACTGTCTGCACCTGCCGGCGACTTTGAGCTGACAAAAGATTTGGTCGAACAAAATGAGATGCCATTAGTATTAATCAGTGCTGGGGTTGGCGTCACGCCGATTTTGTCGATGTTAGAAGCACAAGTGGCTGCCAATCCAAAACGCCCAATCGTTTGGGTCTATGCTTGCCAGAACCAAGAACATCATGCCTTTAATAATGTCGTCAACACGCTATTGGACACGGCTGAAAACGTAGAAAAACATATCTTCTACTTTGATTCTGGACAAATCCTTAACGAAGCATGGCTTGCTAATTTACCTAAGCCTGCTGATATTTATGTTTGTGGCTCTATGCCATTTATGGAAAGTATTATCGATACGCTAATGAGCTTAGATCATGGTGTCGATAGCGTTCATTACGAACCATTTGGTCCTAAAATGAGCTTAGAGCTGGCTTAATGTTATCGATATTATTATATCTTATAAATAATATTGAGCATGGCAAAAAATAAGCTTAGAACCACCATAGAGCCGCTTTTAAATAAATTGATAGATACTAGATTTATGAATACATCATAAATTGAGTACTATTAAATAGATCGTTTAAAAGCTGCTCTATTTTTTATTCAGTTTTTAACTTATAACCTCAATTTTATTTTAAGATTTCTATTGTAAGATTTTTAGCATAAAAATCCTTTTATCAAAAACTTTAGTGGAGCAAAAGCCATGTCTGTCAGTACCTACAATCCAGCCGATCATACGACGACTAATAACGTAAATGACAATGTAAATATTAGCGTTAGCAGTGACACTCATACTGACCATGCCGCTCATGCCTCTACTGATGCTAATGACACGCATAGCGGTCATGGTTGTGGTCACGATCATAGTCATGAGCACAATCATCATCACCATGAGCATAGTCATGACCATGGTGATGATATTGTTCATCTAATGCCAACCTTGACGGATTTACAAAAACCACATTCTGATCAAGAGTTCATTGAAAAAGCAATGGCAGAAGAACACAGCAACCATAAAAATCTCATCGCTTCTAGCCGTGATGAATTGCCTTCGGTCACAGTAAACGGTGTGATGATAGATAGAACCAATATTGCCCAAGAGCTGCAATATCACCCAGCAGAAAATAAAGAAGACGCAGTGTTTTTAGCGACGCAGGCATTGGTGGTACGCGAACTACTTAGACTGGCGGTATTGGATGAACCAAACCTTGGTGAAGCGGCGTGGGAAAACGATGAAGAGCAAGCCATCTCTGCCTTGATAGATAAAAACGTCCAAGCAACCATGCCTGATATGGCAACCTGCGAGCGTTATTATAAGCAAAATATCATAGACTATATGACCGATCCTATTATGAATGTGCGCCATATCTTGCTGGCTTGTTTACCAGAAGATGGCGACGAGCGCTTAAAGCTCAAAAAGACCGCTTACGAATTCATTGAACAAATCAAAAACAATACCAATCCTGATGCAGAATTTATCCAATTGGCACGCCAGCACTCTGCTTGTCCTTCAAAAGAACAAGATGGTGAGTTGGGTGTGATTAACAAAGGACAAACCGTACCAGAATTTGAAAGTGCGTTATTTAAATCAGATGCAGGACTTGCGCCAAGCCCTATCGAAAGCCGCTATGGCTTCCACGTCGTTGATGTACTAAATAAAGAGCCCGGCATACAGATGACTTATGACCAAGTTGTCCCAGCTATTCATAATAAGCTGAGCCAGCAAGCGTTTCATCAAGCATTATGCGATTATCTATTTACACTAGCCAATGAAGCAGATATCGAGGGCATCGAGATGATGCTTGAGCAAGAGAATGTATTCCGCGGCTAATCAATGCGCTGTTCAATATGCTGTCGGTCACGACATGGTTATGGTATAAAGTAACTCTTATATATAAAAGTTACCTCAATAAAATAAGTAGACATTTATGATTACGGTTGCAGGGCTCATCTCTAAAATACAGCAGCGCATAGACAGTTATAACACCACTGACTATCCGCTGACCAAAAGACAAGTCGTAAGCTACGGTTTATTAGACAGCCGCAATCATATATTGGCTGAAGATATCGCCTCGCCTTTTGCGATACCAAGGCAAAATGTATCTGCGATGGATGGCTATGCCATTGCTAAAGACAGTGTGCTCTCAGCAGACAGCACGATCAATATCGTCGGTGAATCACAAGCTGGTAGCCCTTATGATGGTGAAATCATAGCAGGACAAGGGGTACGCATCTTTACCGGTGCTGTCGTCCCTGATAGCTGTGATACGGTCATCATGCAAGAAAACACCAACTTTGCCGCCATAAGAGATAACATTGATAAGTCACAGCCTTATCCTATTATCCTTAGCCAAGACGCCAAACGTGATGACAATATTCGCAAACAAGGCGAAGAGATTGAAGTTGGTGAAGCCGTTTTACGTAAAGGTAAACGTATCAACCCTACTGATATTAGCCTTCTGGCTAATTTAGGTCTAGATAAGGTAGACGTTTATCAGCCTTTAATCGTTGGCGTACTCGCAACTGGCGATGAGTTGGTTGCGATTGGTCATGAGCTGACCAGCTTGGCACAAATCTATAATTCTAACACCCCTACTTTGAAAACCTTACTTTCTAATTTGCCGGTAACGATTCGAGACTATGGCATCATTCCTGACAATTTAGACAAAACCATTACTGCCGTCACCCAAGCCATGCAAGAGTGTGACGTACTTATCTCTACCGCTGGCGTATCGGTTGGCGACTATGACTTTTTGACCACCGTTATTGAGCAATTAGGGAAAATTAATCACTATAAAGTGGCGATGAAACCCGGCAAACCGTTTGTCTTCGGTGAGCTGACTCAAAACCTTGTCAAGCCTGTATTATATTTTGGCTTACCCGGCAACCCATTATCGACGGTCGTCGGCACCTTGCAGTTTGTGATGCCAGCATTGTGGCAAATGGCAGGCGCTGCTCTACAAGAGCGACCTATGCAGTTGACCCTAACTGCGACGCTTGAAAATGATATTAAAAAATCAGCGGGTCGTACGGACTTTCAAAGAGGGATTCTGTCACAAAATGAAGCTGGCAATTTTCAAGTTGAAAGCTTTACCAAACAGCAATCGCACCGTATCAAACAGCTTAGCCACGCCAACTGTTTTATTGTCTTGGCGCAAGATTCTGGTAACCTATCGGCTGGTGAAAACGTACAGGTTCAACCCTTCCCTTGGTTGAATCATTGAAAGCTACTTCATTGATAGTTTAATAACTGAAAACTGCGTTGTTTACAGCTAAACAGTTAATAACTATTTATACCATTAACCGTGAGAAACTTATTATTCACCACCATTTAGCTTCTACTACTTTGGTGGTAGTTTTTAAGTAACTTACGGTTAATTGTTATTTGCTGATAAGCTGTCATAATGATATCTCAATAGAATTTTTCACTCACAACCTGAGGCAACGCCTAAAAGTACACACTATACTTAATATTAATGGTAATCATCTATGAACCATCTTGCCCCCAATGCAGGAAATGCTCAACTGTATTCGCCTGTCGCTGCACCCGCTATTTCTGATGGTGATTCACCGTCGAAAGTCGCCATGTCGTCTATTTATTCCCCTAGTACGCTCTCTCAACCATTAACAGATGGTTTCGCACGACGTCTAACCTATCTGCGTTTATCGATTACTGATTTTTGCAACTTTCGCTGTGAATATTGCCTGCCGGATGGCTATCAAGGCAAACCACCACAGAACGAGATAAGTGTCGCTGAAATTGCTACCTTAATCCGCGGTTTTGCTGAAGTAGGTACCAAAAAAGTACGGATTACTGGTGGCGAACCCTCGATACGTCGTGATTTGGTAGACATTATTAAAACTGTTAAAAACACTGAGGGTATCGAAACCGTTGCCATGACCAGTAATGGCTATAAACTTGGTAAGCATTTGGCAGCTTGGCATACGGCTGGACTGAACCAACTCAATATCAGTATGGACAGCTTTGATGCGGCGACTTTTCATAAGATGACTGGTTTTGATATGTTGCCACAGCTGTTGGCTGATATGGATAAATTACTAGCGACCACGGATATCAAACTAAAAATAAATAGCATTTTAATGGCAGAAACTGCCTTTGAAAATCTGATGAATGCCATCGAATATATCAAAGATAGAGCTATTACCTATCGATTTATTGAATTTATGCAGACCAGTGATAATAGCGATTTATTTTTTGCTCAGCATGCACAGTCCGACATTATCACCAATTATTTATTAAAAAATGGTTGGCAAACCCATATACGCGGCAGCAATGATGGTCCAGCGATAGAATATAGCCATCCAGATTATAAAGGTCGTATCGGCATGATTGCCCCTTACGCTGCTCATTTTTGTGATAGCTGCAACCGTTTGCGGGTCAGCAGTCAAGGTAAGGTGCATCTGTGCTTATTTGACCAAGGTAACTACGATATTCGTCAGTACTTAGAGCAAGACGATGTTGCAGGACTAGTCAATACGCTACATAGCTTTATGCCAATCAAACCTGAACACCATCATCTCCATGAGTCCAATAGCGGCATGATGAATAACTTGTCGATGATCGGTGGTTAGAATCAACCATATACTAATAATCAAATTTTCATTTTTTATAACAAGCGTAGTTATTAAGGAACATCCATGAGTAAGCTGCAAGCACCCTTTACCCCGCTTAATATCGCCATCTTAACGGTTTCTGACAGTCGTACTCTTGCAGAAGATACATCAGGGCAATATTTAGTTGACCAACTCACCGCAGCAGGACACCAATTGGCAGATCGTCAGTTGATTATTGATGATATTTATAAAATCAGAGCCGTCATTAGTGGTTGGATTGCCGACCCAGATGTGCACGCCATTATTACCACTGGTGGTACGGGCTTCTATATCCGCGACAGTATGCCTGAAGCAGTCGGCGTATTATTTGATAAAGAGGTTGATGGTTTTGGTGAGATGTTCCGCTTAATCTCGAAAGACGATATCGGTATGTCGACGATTCAATCTCGCGCCGTCGCTGGTATGGCAAACGGTACAGGTATTTTCTGCTTACCCGGCTCATCCGGTGCTTGTCGCACTGCTTGGGAAGGTATCCTGCAAGAGCAGCTCGATAGCCGTACGCGTCCCTGCAATTTTGTCCCACATTTTATGCGTACCAACCCAGGTCACGATTAATTCATGGTTGAAGTGGCAGACAGCTTAATAAAAATAGGTGCATTCAATCGCTTAGCAGGTATCGTTATCTTGGCAGGCGGCGCATCCAAACGTATGGGAACGCCAAAAGCTGAGCTTATCCTACCGACAGGTGAGCGCCTGCTTGACTATCATGTCAGGCAGGCGCTTGAATTAAGCGCAGCGATAATGAGAAATATATCGATTATGATCGCAGATAATGGGCGTGGTTTTAGCATCAATCCGGATTTGATTGTCAAAAATCCACAGGTGCCAATCATTCATATTGCTGATTATCTGTCTATCAACAATATTTCTGGCAATGATGACGAGCAGATCGAAACCGGCGGCGCATTAGTAGCCATTGAGTCAGCGCTACAATCTGTGGCAAGCTTGACGAAATTAGGCGAAGTACCCAACGAGCAATCCTCTTGGCTGCTGGTCATTAGCTGTGACAGCTTAATCTCTGCAACGGACTTATGGCAAAAAATAGAACCCACTACCATGCAAGCAGCTGACCGCTCTATTATTTGTCTGACCGATGAAAACCATTTATATCCGCTATTAGGTGTTTATCGATTAAATATTGAGCCTGATTTAAAGCGCTACATCGATGATGGGCAGCGACAAGTGATGGAGTTTATTAAACCGATGGTGCAGCCTGTACCTTTTATAAAAGAGTGGCAGTATTTAACCAATTTTAATACTCCTAAAGATTTTGAACGTGCCTGTCTAGCTTTAAACGATTTATAAACAAAACTAATTATAAAAAGGTTTATTGAAAGAAGCCGATTATTTAATACAAAATAGCCATTTAAGAGAAATAAAAATGAATAGCGACAGTCAAAAAGGTAGCAATAATAAAAACAATCAATCTTGCTTATCGCATCTAGACAGCGACGGTGACATCACCATGGTCGACGTGAGCGGCAAAACGGCGAGCACTAGAGAAGCCAGTGCACTCGGACAAGTGGTTTTTCCCGCGGACATTTATACGCAAATCAAAGCCGCTGACGGTATGACCAAAAAAGGCAGCATCACCCAGACCGCTCATATCGCTGGTATCATGGCAGCCAAACGCACCCACGATCTTATTCCACTTTGCCATCCCCTGCCATTAGATAAAATTGGCTTAAGCTTTGTATACGATGATGATAAAAACAGCATTAACGTCACCGCTACCATCAAAGTAACTCATAAAACTGGCGTAGAAATGGAAGCACTGACCGCCGTTAGTGTGGCGTGCTTAACCATCTATGATATGACTAAAGCCATCTCACATAACATTGTGATTGATAATATTCATCTGGTGAATAAAACGGGTGGCAAATCTGACTATCAGCATGCGTAAATTGGCTTTATTGATACGATATACAATACGTTTAGCAATTAATAAATAATGGAGTCTGCTATGAGCACCTTAATCGACGGTAATACTGATGCCACGATGGATATCACTGTCTTATACTTTGCCAGCTTAGCTGATGAAGCCAATTGTCATGAAGAAAAAATCACTGTGCAACAGTCGACCTCATTAACTGAATTATATGAAAAGCTGCGCCAAAAGCACCGTTTTAGCCGTTCGCAATCAGAGCTACGTGTGGCGGTAAACGACTACTTTGCCAAATGGGCAGATGAGATTTATGATGGTGATAGTGTGGTTTTTATTACACCCGTCGCTGGCGGTTAATGTTACTCATACTTTCTGCTTATATCATTATAAAGCTCACTCAAAATAATAAATAGAGAAAATAAATGACAGACAATGTACATGGGCAGTCGATGCACATTAAACGTAGCATCGATGAAGCCTACCTTATTGCTGAACGTGATGGTTTTGCGCTATTAGATACTGACATTGATGAAAGTCGGCTTAAAAACACCCTCGATGATGACAGTTGCGGGGCATTTGTATGCTTCGAGGGACGCGTACGCAACCACAATAACGCCACTAGCGTCAATCGCTTAACCTATTACGGCTACGAAGACCTCGCCCTCAATCAAGGACGCGCTATTATTGAAGAAGCAAAAAAGCGTTTTGAGATCACTCATGCTATTGCCATTCATCGTATCGGTGCTTTAGAGATTGGCGATGTGGCCGTTTGGGTGGGCGTCGTCTCAGCCCATCGCTATCCAGCTTTTGATGCCTGTCGCTGGATACTCGATACGATCAAAGCTGATATTCCCGTTTGGAAGCAAGAGTACTATCTAGATGACTCTTCTAAATGGCTCAGTAATAATGGTTAAAGCGACAGTTAAGTCGTGGTCAAAATAACGACTAACATCGTCGGTTAGTTAATAGTGATAAATAATAGCAAGGTTAAATAATAATGATAAAAATAATAGCAATGACCTCAGCCTGCTTAGCGTTAATGCTAACCGCTTGTAACAAAGAACAAGCTGATCAACCTATTCAATTGGATCCCGATAATACTACCGAACCAGATCAAACCATTCGTATTGCTGCCGCAGCCAATTTATCCGATGTATTACCTGACATCATCGAAGGCTACAAAGCTGATAGAAATCTGCCGGATCAAAAAATCGAAGTCACCTTTGCCTCATCAGGTAAGCTTTATTCTCAAATTACCTCAGGTGCGCCTTACGATATTTTTTTAGCTGCCAATCAAGAATTCCCAGCGCAGTTGGTTGATGAGATATTTAAAGGTGACACAAGCCACATGCCTTTTACTTATACTCAAGGTCAATTATCTATTTATAGTGCCACCAAATCTCTTGCTGGACTGAATCAAACTACTTTGACAGATCTGTTTAAAAGCGATGACAAAGTAAAAATGACAATTGCCAATCCAAAACTTGCTCCTTATGGTGAATCTGCAAAAGTCTATCTGCAACAGCAAAACCTCTATGACGATCTAATGGCACAAAAACGCATCATCCAAGCGGAAAATATTGGCCAAGCGTTCCAATACGCTCATACTGGTAGTGTCGACTATGGCTTTGTGGCACACTCGCAAGTGACGGCAATTAAAGCGACACCTGAGCAGTTCTATATCTTACCACCAGAGTCTTATCCTGCTATCTTACAAGATGGTATAGTCATTACAAACGCAGCAGCTGCAGCAGATTTCACTGACTATCTACGCTCTCCTACAGGACAAGCTTACTTCTCTAAAGCCGGTTATTTAGCGGTTAAATAGATTATCTTTAGAAAAATCTCTATAAAATATTTTGTTGTTCGCTCTATACTGTTATTTATGAATAAAGGCGTGCTTACAATCGGCTAAAGCGATCATTGTAAGTATGCCTTTATAGCATGATATTAAGTATTTTAAATAACATCGCATCATTAATAACGTTCTATAGATATGTTCTATAAGTAAACCATTGAATAAAAGGTAGATAGTTAACAACGCTATGATGTCTCAGTCTCTTCTCTCAGATATGCTGCTACCTGTATGGGTCAGTATCAAGCTTGCTGGTATCACTACCTTATGCCTATTGCTGCTCGGTACGCCACTAGCTTATTGGCTGGCAAAGCCCAGTCGCAGCCGTATCTCTGGACGCATCAAAATCATGCTCATGGGTGTGATTGCGATGCCACTTGTGCTACCGCCTACCGTGATTGGTTTTTACTTGTTACTGCTATTAAGCCCAAATTTCGGTATCGGTAAATGGCTGTTGCAATATAATATCAGCGCCTTTACCTTTACTTTTGAGGGTCTAGTCATTGGCTCTATCATTTACTCATTGCCCTTTTTTGTTCAGCCGGTCTACGCGCAATTCTTACGCATTCCAAAAAGTGTCATGGATGTCGCAAGCCTGTTAGAGCCAAGTCGGTTTAGACGCTTTATACGGGTTGCACTACCGCAAGCACGTATCGGCATTGTCCTTGGCAGCTTAATCAGTTTTGCTCATACCATCGGCGAGTTTGGCGTGGTACTGATGATTGGTGGCAGTATTTCGGGAGAAACTAAGGTGGTCTCAATAGCTATCTATGAGCAAGTAGAAGCGCTAAATTATGAGGCAGCACACATGATGTCAGCTATCCTCATCATTATGGGCATGGTGATGGTGGCATTAATTGCTGGTGTCAGCAGAAGCTATCAGCGCGTATAAAATAGCTTAAAAACACCAGAAAAAAAAACCTCATTTAATTGAACTGACCCCCATAAGTTGGACACAACTTATGGGGTATTTTTATGCGTTACACACTAGACTTCAAGATCAAAGTCATCGCATACTATCGGCAAGGACATACCGGACTTGCCACAAGTGAGAAGTTTAAAGTAGATTCGAAACTTGTACAAAAATGGGTTAAGCAATACCAAAGCGGTGGCATAGATGTCATCAAGCCAAAGTCGAGAAAAACTCACTATAGTCGCGAGTTTAAACATCACGTGATTACGACCATGCTGACACAAGGATTAAGTCAATCCGAGGTCGCTTTAACGTTCAACATCAGCTCACCTGCCTTAATTAGTCATTGGCACAAAGTGTATCGACTTTATGGCATGTCTGGACTAATATCCAAACGTAAAGGTAGAACCGCCATGACCAAGCCATTTATTACCGACAAACCAGATGATGAAAAAACACTAGCAGAACTCAAACGTGAGAATGAATACCTACGTGCGGAGGTTGCCTACTTAAAAAAGCTCGATGCCTTGCTCAAACAAAAGGAACAAGTAGTGACAAAGCAAGGCTCATCGAAGCACTAAGGGATAGCTGTTGTTTATCTGACTTACTTAAAGCCTCATGTATGCCTAAAAGCGTCTTTTATTACCATAGAACAAAGCTTGAGAGTGACGATAAGTACGCTGATTTAAAACAGCGAATTACTGAGCTTTACCATCAGTATAAAGGCAGGTATGGCTACCGTAGAGTCACGGCCGCGTTAAAGTATCTAGGGATTCATCACAACCATAAGCTCATTGCTAAGCTTATGCGTCAAATGAAGCTTAGCGCAAAGATAAGACGTCAGAAGTACCGTTCCTATAAAGGACAGTGCGGCGTCATCGCCAAGAATTTAGTGAAACGTAGGTTTAGGGCGCGCGCGCCAAACCGCAGGTGGCTCACGGACATTACAGAATTTAAAGTGGGTGATGATAAGCTCTATCTGTCACCGATACTCGATTGCTTTAACAATGAGATTATCAGCTACCAGTTATCAAGACGACCAGTATATGACTTAGTCAAACAGATGCTTGAGAGTGCAGTTAAAGGCATACCTACAAAGCGCAAGGAGACGCTAACGCTACACTCAGATCAAGGGTGGCATTATCAGATGACACAATTTGGGAATGTGCTCAAAGCTAATAACATCAAGCAAAGCATGAGCCGAAAGGGTAATTGCTTAGACAATGCACTGATGGAGAGCTTCTTCGGGACACTCAAATGTGAGACTATCTACATTGAGAAGCCTAAGACTATTGAAATGTTAGAACAACAGATTCATAGATTCATAGATTTATACATTACTACAATTATG
>NZ_CBCPJH010000043.1:0-26519 GCF_965118485.1 Psychrobacter glacincola
AAGTAAGTATCTACAATCCAATAACCTCTGATATGCAAGTTGCCTGAGGTCTTACCGTCATTGGGTAGCAGTTTATTATTCTGATCGCTATCAACAATACGAATCTCAACGCCAAATGGTGGGCGACCCTGTGACAAACGGACAGTCAGCTTATCTTCCTCTGATAAATCGCTATGCTTAGCTTTGAGCTGATTTGCTGTCCCTAGTGGACTGGTCTCAGTCATACCCCATGCGTGCAAGGTTTCACAGTCGAACTCGTCACGGAAAGTCTTAATCATGGACGACGGACACGCTGAACCACCGACCACGTTGCGTTTCAGGCTTGGTAGCTTAGTGCCCGTCTCTTTAGCAGCGGCTAGTAAGGCCTGCCAAATAGTCGGTACGCCAACAGCGACATTAACTTTATAGTCATCAATCATATTCGCCAAACTATGCCCATCTAGATTCGGTCCTGGTAGCACTAATGATGACCCGATCATCGCCGTAGCATAAGGCAGACCCCAAGCGTTAGCATGGAACATCGGCACCACAGGCAAAACGATATCTCTTGCTGATAGATTGAGCGAGTCAGGTAAGCTAATACCAAAGCTATGCAGGACTGTACTACGATTGGTATATAGCACACCTTTAGGATTACCTGTCGTGCCTGATGTATAGCATAATGACGCCGGTGTATTTTCATCAAGCTCAGGCCATTCAAATTCGTCCGACTCTTCATCGACGATATCATCATAGAAGATAACATTGGGTATTTGTGCTCTGACTTCTTCATCTGGTGCGGTCATACAAACGAAGTATTTGACCGTCTGCAGATGGTCTTTAACCCCAACGACTAGCGGTAAAAATGTCTTTTCAAAAAACAGCACTTGGTCTTGAGCATCGTTGACGACATAGATAATTTGCTGTGGAAATAAACGCGGGTTGATAGTATGGCATACCATGCCAGCGCCAGACACGCCGTACCAAATTTCAAGATGGCGACGATTATTCCAAGCAATAGTAGCTAAGCGATCGCCTTGCTCTATGCCAAGTTTAGCCAAGGCATTAGCAAGACGCTTACTATTACTGTGTATGGTCTCCCAATCCGAATGAGTGGTACTACCATCAATCTCACGCGAGATAATTGGCGTATCGCCATGGTAATTGGCAGCATGTTGAATTAGATGGCTAATCAATAATGGGCGTTGCATCATCTGTCCGAGCATACTTTCCTCCTTGAAAGAACGTCCTTAGTAATTGAGTGTTACCTAATCTAGAAAACTCATCAAAAGTTTAATAAAAAAAATGAAAACGCTACTATTGATAACACCCAAAAAAGTTATTTTTGATACTTTATTTAATAAATTAAAGATTACATAAAGCGTGACGCCAACTCTTTCATAATTTCATTGGTACCGCCGTAGATTTTTTGTACCCGTGCATCAGCATATAGTCGAGCAATAGGATATTCCATCATATAGCCATAGCCACCGAACAGCTGCACGCATTCATCCATGACAATACATTGTTTTTCAGTCACCCAATACTTAATCAATGCGGCATGTTGTACAGTAAGCTTTTTGTCTAACAACGCCTCTATAGCGGCATCACATAGCGCACTTGCAGCGATATAATGACTGTTACACTCAGCCAGTTTAAAACGGGTATTTTGAAAGCCCCAGACTGGTTTGCCAAAAGCAGTACGCTCTTTGGTATAGTTAATGGTTAAATCAAGCGCTAATTTCATGGCACCAATACCTGCCAACGCTACAATTAATCTCTCTTGTGGTAACTCTTGCATCAACTGCATAAAGCCCATACCTTCAACGCTACCGAGCAAATTCGCTTGCGGAACACGCATATTGCTAAAGAATAGCTCTGAGGTATCTTGTGAAGCCAAACCTAGCTTTTTCAGCTTTTTACCGCGCTCAAATCCTGGGGAATTATCAGTTTCTACCACAATTAGCGAGACGCCTTTAGCACCTTGCTCTCTATCCGTTTTACAAGCAACGATGATTAAGTTACCTAATTGACCATTAGTAATAAAAGTCTTCGAGCCATTTATAATATAGTCATCACCGTCTTTGACGGCAAAGGTTTTGATGTTTTGCAAATCAGAGCCTGTACCCGGCTCAGTCATAGCGATAGCGCCAATAAGCTCACCGGTCGCCATCTTCGGTAGCCATTTCTGCTTTTGCGCCTCTGTTCCGTGATGCAAAATATAAGGTGCTACGATTCCTGAATGCAAAAAGCCGCCAAACCCTGCTTGGTTGGCTTCTGACTGCCCATAAATCAAAGCTGCTTCGTGACGAAAGTCACCGCCTGCTCCGCCATACTCTTCTGGCATAGAGGCACATAAAAAGCCCATCTCGCCAGCTTCTAACCATGCTTCCCGATCCAGCATGCCACTTTCACGCCACTTTTCATCATGCTGCTCCCAATCTTTAAATAGCTTCAATGCACTCTCGTGCAGCATTTCAATCTCTTCGTCCATCCACTTCGGTTTAAAACAGGCGATAGCCATAAAATCTTCCTTGATTGTGTGTTGATCTTAAGTTAATAAAAAATTTATAAAATAATCACAGTTCTCTAAAATACGCTTCGTGATATTTATCATTAAAGCAAACAACTTAATTAATAAATATTTACGGTAATTAAAATTACTATTAATATTTAATATATTGCTTAATACCCTATTATTTTCCAATATTCCAATGATAGTCAAGTATTAATTAGAATTATTATAAATAATTATAGTAATAATAATTACCATATAATCATAATAAGCATCTTCTTTATTAATAAATCCGTACTACTAATAGCTGTCACTCAAATAGCGCTCTGTCTTAGCTTAGTCTGTTTTAGCTTGGATAGCTTAGATTAAATATTATCAAGATATCGATACTCTTATGAACAATAAACGCCACACTCAAACTATTATTATTGCTTTATTTCTACTGGTCATTCTCACTGGACTGATTTGGTGGTTAAAACCAAAGTCAGTATCAACACCTACCATTACGCCCATATTGGTGATCAGCTCATCTTTAGAAAATTTTGCAAAAGAGCGCTCAAACAGCTCTAATAAGGATTGGTTGGTCGCTGAAACATCAGCGACGACGCCTTTAGGATAATTCTCGAGCCAAACCTTTTTCATAACAAACCCTCCTTGGTTTTGATCCTTGATGGTTAATTCGATGAGCTATAGTCGGTTCAACATAATTTGGATACAAGGAAGGCGAGTAAAAGTACTACAAATCGTAGACTAAGCGAGCCTGATACCGTATCTGATTTATATAGGACTGACTGTGTTTTACTGCCAACCTGCTGTTGCACTGTGTTCATCTTGATGGGCAAATAAAGGATGCGCGCGGGCTTCCTCCAACGTCAGCACCGGAGTCACGCACACATCTGCTGACTCAAAAACCTGCTGCCAGTAAACAAGTGGCTGGCTGGCAAAGGTATCCGCAACTACTTGAGCCGCCTCTTGACTGTCTTTGGTATTTGGCATGACACCCATTTGCCAATGCTTTGTTTTAAGCTCAGGCAACTCTAGTACGTCACATAACCCTTGCCAAAACTTCAACTCTAATGAACCCACCGCCATGTAGCGCTCGTCGGCTGTTTTGTACAAACGATAACAAGGCAGTAACCCCCCTAAAAAGTCATGTTGCGGCTCTGGATTTTTACCAGAGAAGCTTTTTACCAGCTTCCCGGTCGCTTTGGGCATGACCATATGCTGATATAAACTGTGCGTCATACTGACCGCAACGTGACGACCTTTACCGGTACGCTGTGCTGAAAACACGGCGGCCAAAAGGGCAATCACTGCCGTGTCACTGCCGCCTGCCAAGTCTGCAAACTGGATATTAGGCATGGCCTGTTCACCAGTGGCTGTCTTGAGCTGGTCAAGCACGCCGCTCATCGCCATAAAGTTGATATCATGACCGGCTTTGTCAGCCCAGTCATGCTTAATTTGAGAGTCGTCACTGCCGTCAGACATTCCATCAGCCATGCCATAACCAGTAATCGATACCATGACCAGCTTGGGGTTGAGAGCATGCAAAGTTTTGGCATCCAGTCCCATTTCTTCAAGCACTTCAGGGCGGAAGCTGTCGAGCATCACATCCGCATTTTTTAGATGCGCTTTGATAGCTTCAATGCCTTCAGGGTCACGAAAGTCAACCTTCTCAATTGTCTTACCGTGATTGAGTGCGGTAAACAAATCACCCAACGCACGCGCAGGATCTCCATTTTTCGGCTCAATCTTGATAATCTCAGCACCTAAGTCTGCAAGCAGTCTGGTGGCAAAAGGTCCTGGGAGATTGCGCGTCAAGTCAACGACACACAATCCATCCAAGCAATTTGTCATAGTATTAGCTAAATTAGCCATCGACAAACTCCTCGCCCTTTTCAGCCATTTTCACAAGAATCTGAGCCGGTTCAAAACGCTCACCATATTGATTAGCAAGCTCGCGGCTACGCTCAACAAACTTTTTAATGCCTACTGAGTTGATGGACTGTAACGTACCACCTTGGTTAGGTGCAAAACCCCAGCCAAAGATAGAGCCGATGTTGGCATCCGCCACGGTACGTACGACATTTTCCTCGAAACATTTCGCGGTCTCATTAGCTTGGACGTATAATAAACGGTCAACCAAGTCTTGCTGCGATGGTTGCTCATCTTTAGTTGGATACAGTTCAGTGAGCTCAGGCCATAAGCGCTTTTCACCATTTTCAGGATAATCATAGAAGCCTTTAGCGACTTTCTTACCTTCGCGGCCAAGCTCATTAACCATTTTTTCAACCACTGGCATGGCAGGATGTGGTGTGAACGTTTTACCTTCAGCTTCTAGTGCCCGCTTAGCTTGTTGCATGACATGTAATGACAGGCTGAGCGATACTTCATCTTGCAGCGCGAGTGGTGGCATGGGCATGCCAGATTTCATACCAGCAACTTCAATGCTGCGCGGATGTACGCCTTCACTTAACATCGCAATACCTTCTGAGACATAAGTACCGAATACACGAGAGGTATAAAAACCGCGGCTATCGTTGACTACGATTGGGGTTTTAGCAATCTGACCGACATAGTCAAAGCTTTTGGCTAAGGTTGCCTCATCAGTGCCTTCACCAACGATAATCTCAACCAACGGCATCTTATCAACTGGCGAGAAGAAATGCAGACCGATAAACTGGTTTGGACGTGTGCTAGCTTTCGCAAGTTCAGTAATAGGCAGCGTAGATGTATTTGAGGCATAAACAGCAGTTTCTGCTATCACTGCTTCAGACTTACGGGTACATTCTGCTTTAATGTCTACATCTTCGAAGACCGCTTCGATAATTAAATCACAGCCTTCTAGATCGTCATAAGATACCGTTGTTTTGATTTTATCTAATAACGCTTGCTTTTTCTCTTCAGTAGAGCGACCACGGCTGATAGCCTTATCTAACAACTTAGTAGAATAGTTTTTGCCTTTTTCAGCACCTTCGATAGCCGTATCTAAAAGAACCACTTCTATGCCCGCTTTGGCTGAGACATAAGCGATACCTGCGCCCATCATGCCAGCACCAAGAATACCGACCTTTTTAGTTTTATAGCGCTCAAAACCATCAGGTCGTGATTGGCCTTTTTTGATGCTATTAAGCTGCGTCCAAAGGGTGTTGATCATATTTTTGGATTCAGCTGAGAGCACACAGGCGACAAAGTAGCGTGACTCAATCTCAAGACCGGTATCGATATCGACCATGCAACCTTCAAACACGCAAGACATAATGTGCGTGATTGCAGGATAGTTGCCATGTGATTTTTGGTTGGCCATCGCAGGTGCAATAGAGAATATCGGTACTATTTTAGGGTTTTTGCTATCACCACCTGGTATTTTAACGCCTTTCTTATCCCACGGCTGCTGGGCGGAAGGATTGGCTTTGATCCAATCTTTGGCCTGCTTTAGCATATCTACTTTATCAGTGGCAACGGCATCAATCAGACCCATGTCTTTAGCAGCAGCTGGACGCAGCTCCTTACCTTGAGTCATAAGCTCTAATGCCGCTTGAATACCAACCAAGCGCGGTAAACGCTGAGTACCACCACCGCCCGGCAGCAGACCCAACTTAACTTCAGGTAGACCCAGTTTGGTTTTAGGAGAATCAATTGCTATACGGTAATGACAAGCCAATGCCAGCTCTAAGCCACCGCCGAGTGCCGTTCCAGTTATGGCAGCGACTACTGGCTTACCGGATGTTTCAAGTTTACGCAGGCTACCTTTAAGATCTTCGACCAATTCGAAGGCCTGTTCAGCGGTTTGGATACTAGCCAATTGGTCAATATCGGCACCGACGACAAAGGTTTCTTTGCCAGAGGTTAAAATCAAACCTTTGGCGGACGCATCGTTGATAAAGCTATCGGTCATCGTGGCAAAGGAGTCTGTAAAGCCATCACCGATGACATTCATTTTACGATCTGCTTGATCGATAATAACAGTGATAATTCCATTATCAGATTCGGCAGAAAAGTGGTTCAATGCATTGATGGCATCTACGCTATTTGTGCTCATATTAAGTCCTTCTTATATTATTGTATTTCGCTTTAATCACTAGAAACCTATCAGTGCTATTTATCAGCGCTGTCTATCAGTGCTAGACGCGCTCAATGATAGTCGCAATGCCCATCCCACCGCCGACGCATAAGGTGATCATCGCTGTTTTTAGGTCACGACGTTCAAGCTCGTCTAGGACGGTGGTCATGAGCATCGCACCTGTCGCACCTAAAGGATGACCCATCGCAATAGCCCCACCGTTTACGTTAACGATATCAAGTGAAATGCCAAAGTCATGCGCGGTATTCATAGGAACCGCTGCAAAAGCCTCATTAATCTCCCAAAGATCAATATCGGACGCTTGCAACCCTGCTTTTTTGAGAGCTTTTTGGCAGGCAGGCGTTGGACCTGTCAGCATGATGGCGGGTTCTGAGCCGATGACTGAGGCCATGGTGATTTTGGCGCGTGGTTTTAGACCAGCTTTGCGACCAGCAGCGGCGCTACCGACTAAGCAAAGCGCAGCCCCATCGACGATGCCTGACGAGTTACCAGCGTGATGAACGTGGTTGACGTTTTCAATGGTGGTGTATCTATCTAATATAACGCTATCAAAACCCATTTTTCCCGGCATAATAAAAGAAGGGTTAAGCCCAGCTAAGGTGGCCACGTCGGTGTTTGGACGAATGGTTTCATCTTTATCTAACAACAGCATGCCATTCATATCAGTGACAGGGACGACTGATTTATCATAGTAGCCTTGCTCCCACGCAGCAGCAGCACGGCGATGCGACTCAGTGGCAAACTCATCGACATCAGTACGACTAAAGCCTTTGAGCGTCGCTATGGTATCCGCACCAACCCCTTGTGGGACAAAGTGTGTCGCTTCGTTGACGCGTGGATCCATGTACCACGCACCGCCATCAGAACCCATCGGTACGCGACTCATCGATTCAACGCCACCTGCGACCACCATGTCCTCCATACCTGACATGACTTTGGCAGCGGCAAGATTGATCGACTCAAGACCTGATGCGCAAAACCGAGACAGCGTTAAACCAGCCACACTCTGATCCCAGCCAGCATCTATGACAGCGGTACGAGCAATATCAGAACCTTGTTCGCCAACTGGAGTTACACAGCCAAGCACCACATCATCAACTAAGCTGGTGTCCAAATGATGCCGCTGCTGCATCTCTTTTAACAAAGTGCGAACTAGCCAAATAGGAGTCGCTTGATAAAGCGAGCCATCTTTTTTTCCTTTGCCACGTGGCGTGCGAAGTGACTCATAAATGTAGGCGGTCTCAGTCATAAAAAATCCCTTTTTGTAGATGGTAAATAGAGTTGTAAAATAACAGCTATATTATGTTTATAAAATAATGGTAATTTATATTACCTTTAACTATAATGCTTATAATCTCATTGAATACTAATCTGTATGGCTATTATATTAGAAAATTAATACAACTTGTGCAATCGATTATTTTATAATGGTAATATACATTATCTTTACCGATTTACTATAAACTCTAAAACCATCCAAAAGCCAATACTATAAAGGAACAATAAGGTATGAAAACCACTCGCTCAAAACCACAACTTACTACTGATGATGGCTCTAATCACAGAGTTAGCAAGACTCACGCTAAGACTAATAATAAAACTAATAGTACCGTTTCCAAAAAAGAGGCTCAGAGTAAACCCTTATCTTTGGCTCCTTTATCCGACATGCGACCCGCCACTTTAGAAAAAATAGAAAAAGCAGTGCGCCAATTATTTGCAGGCCATGATGCAAGCGATATCACTATGATACAGATTGCAAATGCTGCAAACGTGTCGCTGCAAACGCTCTATAAATATTTTGGTGATAAACAAACGGTGCTCTACACTATTATGGATTTGGTGCTAGGGAGGTTAGCGGCGAGAATGATGGATCATCTACAAGGCATTGACAGTGTGGAGGATCGCTTACGTAAAACATTGTGGGTATGTCTTGATTTTGTAGATACTCAGCCTGACGCGGTGATGGTGCTATCTAAAGTATCGATAGCGCGTTTTCACAATATTGCTATTTATAAGAATAAAGAGCTTATTAATGCGTTTTTGAGTGTACTAGAGGATGGTCAAAAGCGAGGGGTCCTCGTTGATACAGTACCACTGCATATTCTGTTCGACGTGTTTATGGGGTTTGTCAGTCGACTTGGCATTATGCAGAATATTCGTCAAGCAGATACGCCGCTAAATGCAAATTTTGACGTTTTATTCGGTATGTTGTGGCGTTCAATGTCTAAGCCTGAAATATCGGTACCCTAAAGTAACATGCAAGTTACTGTCAGTATTGCTCACAATAAAGCAGGTAATGCCAGTGCTTTGGCACTTATCCACTTTATCAGATCATTCAAATTGTACAAACAATCGCCTAAAGGGTCAGCTTCTTGACTCATATAACTAATGCCAACATAGGGAGTAATATTAGCTATGATTTGATCGCCTGAAATTAAAATATCCCCTGAAGCATTTTGTAACCACAGATGCTCTATAGAATGACCTGAGCCGGACCAAATACTCCAAGACTCGCCGCTTATCTGCAGCGTATCACCAGACTTCACGATGGTTACCTCAGTCGGCAAAGGACCATAAAGCAAGTCCAAAAATGACCAGCCTTCCTTTACCCCTTCCATATCATCTATTGAGGCGTCCATCTGCTAATAAAATCGGTTTAAATCGTCATAATCTTTCGCATTACAATGATTTTGCTCATTCACCGCTTGCTGCATTTCCTTCTCAGAGAGATATAGAGGCGCAGTGCAATAGTCCTGCAACCATCCTGCCAACCCTATGTGATCCGGATGCAAATGGGTGACCAAAATACCTGTTATTTTAGCTTTACCCGGCAAATTACGTAACAAAGCCTTCCACAGCTCGCGATTTTCAGTCGATTCGGGACCAGTATCGATAACGAACCAGCTGTCACTATCAAATAACTCACTCCTATCAAGCATTGGTGCCTGACTCAAGTAAATTCAACTCCTATGAAGTCAGACTGATTCATTTATACTTTCAAATTCAATCATCTTTATATTAGCCAAATATTAATATAAAATAAAAAGCAATAAAAAAACCGAATGCTACTTTTAATCGTAACATTCGGCTTTTTTATTTGTATTTTCTAACCGTTAGAAAGAAGTGCGGCGATAGTCACGATATGTTGGTAACCAGAAGTTAGATTTCAAACGACGTTCTAAATTTTCTGCCGTGACCGGTAATGCCAACTTATCTTCAATCGCTTGTAGAGCAACTGCATAGGCAATTTTTTCACTAATTTCTCTAATGAATTTAATAGGTGGCAATATGGCACCGGGTGCTTTTTCATATTCCACTGAGATATCTGCAAGTGCTTGGCTTGCCGCCGTCAGCATATTATCGCTGATACCCGTTGCACGTGCTGCTAATACACCTAAACCAATACCTGGGAATATGTAGCTATTATTACACTGAGAAACCTCGAAAGACTGACCTTCAAAAGTAGTGTTAGGGAAAGGACTACCCGTTGCAACAATAGCCTTACCACGACTCCAATTGGTCACTTCTTGCGGTGTTGCTTCAACACGAGATGTTGGATTTGACAGCGGCAAGACAATTGGATTTTCAGTATTAGCACATAACGCTTCAACGACCTCTTGTGTAAAGAGACCTTTTTGCCCGCTTACGCCAAACAATACCGTTATTTTTGCTTGTTTAACCACTTGTGCTAAACCAAGCTTCTGACTCTTATCCCAATGTTCAATATCTAATTCTTTTTGCACTAACGGTTCTTGGAATTTTTGTAGCTCTGTCATGCTATCTGTTAATAGACCATAACGGTCAACCATAAATACTTGTCTGCGAGCCTGCTCTTCCGTTAACCCTTCACGCTGCATTTGGCGAATGATATGTTCGGCGATACCGCAACCTGCCGATCCTGCACCCAAGAAAGCGATGTTTTGTTGACTAAGTTTTTGACCTTTGTTTAGACACGCTGCGATCAATGTACCGACTGAAACAGCAGCGGTACCTTGAATATCATCATTAAAGCAACATAGCTGATCACGATATTTATTTAATAATGGGGTTGCATTTTCTTGTGCAAAATCTTCAAATTGTAATAATACTTCAGGCCAACGACGTTTAACTGCTTGAATAAATAAGTCGACAAATTCATTATATTCATCACCAGAGATGCGTGGATTTCTCCAACCCATATACATAGGATCATCAAGCAATTGTTGATTATTAGTACCAACATCTAGCAATATCGGTAAGCAATATGCAGGGCTAATACCACCACAAGCGGTATATAAAGCCAATTTACCAATTGGAATTCCCATGCCGCCAATACCTTGATCGCCTAAGCCCAAAATACGTTCACCATCAGTAACAACGATGACTTTTACGTTTTGTTTGGTGGCATTTTGCAGCATGTCATCAATTTTATGGCGCTCAGGATAAGAGATAAACAAACCACGTTTACGGCGATAAATTTGTGAGAATTTTTCACAAGCTTGCCCAACCGTTGGGGTATATATCAGCGGCATTACTTCCTCAATATGCTGCTCAATCAAATGGTGAAATAATGTCTCATTGGTGTCTTGTATATTACGCAAATAAATATGCTTATCCATATCACTGGTGAATGAGCGTAGCTGAAGATAAGCACGTGATGACTGCTCTTCAATCGTCTCAATATTATGAGGTAATAGACCGGTTAAATTAAAGCTATCGCGTTCCTCTGATGAAAAAGCGCTACCCTTATTTAATAAAGGCGTTTCTAATAATGCTGGTCCCGCAAAAGGAATATATAACGGACGTTTGTTTATCATAATGAAATCTTCTTATTAAATGTTTATTGTGGTACAAAGTTAATGGTTTAAGCGTTTTTACTGATTTAGTAAATAACCGATTTATTAAATAATAGGAATTATTTAAATTTTTATCTAACTTTCTTAACATTATCCAAACCAGCACAATTTAGGGTTGATACCCATAACAAATTAAATCTCTTCCATAAGCCTTCAGTAGTGATAGTGAAGGGATTGTTTTATTGTGTTTGCTACAGTGAATAAATCAGTTAGAATTCGAGCAATACTAAAAAAATCGTAAAGATAAACGTGGTAAACCAATCACTCGATGAGGCGTTTACCATGATCAAGAAAATGCAAAGCTATAGTACAGAATTTAAAGCAGAAGCTAGCAAAAAAATAACTAACTTAAGTGTAACGGCTCAGGAATATCGATGTAAACGTTACCCTATTGGCTATTGGCAGAACAAAACCAATCAAAGTAAGTTTGATGGCACAAAACTATTATGACCTAGATAAATCTTAACACTTGGGTGTATCTTGACAAGTGAGCAGAAAATAGTCATTGTAATAGGTAAACATAGTCTAGCACAAAGGTTATTTAAAAATACCTTGTTACAACTCATCTTTAATGCTATATTTTGATTAGTTGATGAGTACCTACACTTTTTCGACCAAAACCTCTTATTTATCCTTCGTAAAAACCGTTACCGCAAGAACACCATAAAAAGAACGCAGTAAGTAGTAAAGTGACCAATCACCTGCAACTCCTTTCTTTGACATGGTTAATTTTTTAAATCTTAAAAACACAAAAACCAAACTGTATGAGTCAGGAAGACTCTTGCATTAAATTCGCATGAACCCCTGCTTATACAATTATTGTGCCCCTTTATATGCACTCACAAGGATGTCAATCATGTCGCTACAAAACCCAATTTTTATTCCTGGCCCTACCAATATTCCTGACAGATTACGTCGCGCGATGAACGTGCCGACGCAAGATCACCGTGCTCCTGATTTCTCAGACACCTTCTTACCGGTGCTTGCTGATTGTAAAAAAGTATTTGGCACCCAAGACAGTGAAATCATTTTGTTTACTTCTAGTGGCACAGGCGGCTGGGAAGCAGCTATTAGCAATACTTTGTCACCTGGTGATAAAGTTCTGATTGCACGCTATGGTATGTTCTCTCATCGCTGGATTGATATGTGTCAGCGCCACGGACTTGATGTGCAAGTCGTTGAATGCGATTGGGGCACAGGCGCACCTGCTGATAAATTCCAAGCTATTTTGAGCGAAGATACGGCACACGAAATTAAAGCCGTCATGGTCACTCATAACGAAACTGCAACTGGTGTTTTAAGTGACATTAGCGCCGTTCGTAAAGCCATGGATAGCAGTGACCACCCTGCTTTATTATTCGTAGATGGTGTCAGCTCAATTGCTTGCGTGCCTTTTGAGATGGACGCTTGGGGCGTAGACGTTGCGGTTGCTGGTTCACAAAAAGGCTTTATGCTTGCAACTGGTATGGCAATATTGGGCGTCAGTCAAAAAGCCTTGAGTCATATGGATGAAGCTGAGTTACCGCGTACCTATTTTGCCTTCCGTGATATGTTAAATGCCAATGCCAACGGCGGCTTTCCTTATACGCCACCATTAAATCTTATCTATGGTTTAAGAGAAAGTCTTGAGATGTTGTTTGACGAAGGTCTTGAGAATGTCTATGCACGTCATTACCGTTTAGCTGAAGGCGTACGCCAAGCCGTTAGCGCATGGGGTATGAAGTTATGTGCAAAAACACCTGATCTTTATTCTAATACCGTCAGCGCTATTTTTGTTCCTGAAGGCTTTGACAGTAATAAGCTGACCGATCATGCTTTTAATAAATATGGTATCTCTTTTGGTATTGGTTTGGGCGAGATGAATGGTAAGGCTTTCAGAATCGGTCATCTAGGCTCATTAACTGAAGTCATGGTACTAGCAGGGCTTGCAACGATTGAGATGGCGATGGTTGATTTGGACTACCCTATTAAACTGGGTCAAGGCGTTGCTGCTGCGCAGGAGTATTATCGCCATAGCGCACCAACTAAATAAAAGCTATTAGATAACCAGCCATTAAATAACAAGTAATTAAACAAAAGATGAAGGACTATTTTTTATGATCACAAACGAAGATGGATTAGTGATTCCAACCCTTGATGATATGTTAGAAGCGCATGAGCGCATCAAACCATACATCCATCGCACCCCTGTTTTGACCTCTCGCTTTTTAAATGAGTTGGCAGGCTGTGAGATGTTCTTTAAATGTGAGAACTTCCAAAAAGCAGGCGCTTTTAAAGTACGTGGCGCATCAAACGCAGTGTTTGGTCTGTCTGACGAAGCCGCAAAAAATGGCGTCTGTACACACAGCTCGGGTAACCACGCCCTGTCTTTATCTTATGCAGCGGGTCGTCGTGGCATCCCTTGTAATGTAGTAATGCCGCACAGTGCACCAGAAGCTAAAAAAGCAGCGGTTCGTGGTTATGGCGGTATCATTACTGAATGTGAGCCATCAACCACTTCACGCGAAGAAGTCTTTGCTAAAGTTCAAGCGGAAACAGGCGGCGACTTTGTGCATCCGTACAATGATCCACGCGTCATCGCTGGACAAGCAACCTGCTCACGTGAATTTTTAGAGCAAATGGAAGAAATGGGTGTAAAACCTGACATGGTTGTCGCCCCTATTGGTGGCGGCGGTATGATCTCAGGTACTTGCTTGACGCTATCTAATCTAGCACCTGATGTCAAAATCTATGCTGCAGAGCCATTAAACGCTGATGACGCTGCGCGCTCATTTAAAGCCGGTCATATTATCGCTGATGATGCACCAAACACTATCGCTGATGGCTTAAAAGTGCCGCTTAAAGACTTAACTTGGCATTTTGTTAGCAATTATGTGACTGATATTTTGACCGCGACCGAAGAAGAAATCGTTGAAGCGATGAAGCTGACTTGGACTCATATGAAAATCATCATTGAGCCAAGCTGTGCCGTACCGCTTGCTGTCATCTTAAAGAACAAAGACGTTTTTGCAGGTAAAAAAGTTGGCGTTATAATCACTGGTGGTAACGTTGATCTTGATAAGTTGCCGTGGAACTAATGATTGGCAACTCATAATCAGCAATTAGGTATCAATAACTGATTACAAATGAAGCGTTAACTCAGCGCAAATAATGCGCAAGTTTAAACGGCTTTTTATAAAACTAACTAACAACATGGAAGACATAAAATGATTACTGAAGAATTAGAAGTAGGTTACAACGTACCGGCCGCTGTTGGTATGGACGAAGCTGACATTCAAACCCCTTGTTTGATCTTAGATTTGGACGCTCTTGAGCGTAACGTCAAAAAAATGGGCGATTATGCGAAAGCACATAATATGCGTCACCGTAGCCACGGTAAAATGCACAAATCAGTTGACGTACAAAACTTGCAAGAAGAGCTTGGCGGCGCGATTGGCGTTTGCTGTCAAAAAGTCTCTGAAGCCGAAGTATTTGTACGCGGCGGCATCAAAGACGTATTGGTATCAAACCAAGTACGTAATCCAGCCAAGATTGAGCGCTTAGCTAATTTACCTAAAATGGGCGCAAAAATTACTGTTTGTGTCGATGATGTCGATAACGTCGCTGAATTATCAGCTGCTGCAACCAAAGCAGGCACTGAACTGAATTGCTATATCGAAATCGATTGCGGTGCTGGACGTTGTGGTGTCACTACCACTGAAGCTGTAGTTGAGATTGCTAAAGCGATTGCTGCCGCTGAAAATTTAAAATTCACTGGTATCCAAGCTTATCAAGGCGCGATGCAGCATATGGATAGCTTTAGCGATCGTAAAGCTAAAACACAAGTGGCTATTGATCAAGTACAACATGCAATCGACGCATTGACTGAAATCGGTCTAAAACCAGAATTCGTTTCAGGTGGCGGTACGGGTAGTTACTACTTCGAAAGTAATTCAGGTGTTTTCAACGAATTACAGTGTGGCTCTTACGCCTTTATGGACGCCGACTACGGTCGTATTTTAGATGAAGAAGGTAACCGTATCGATGCTGGTGAGTGGGAAAACGCCTTATTCATCCTAACGTCTGTGATGAGCCATGCTAAAGCTGATAAAGCCATCGTTGATGCTGGTCTAAAAGCTCAGTCTGTTGATAGTGGCCTACCGTTCATCTATGGTCGTGACGATGTTGAATACGTTAAATGTTCAGACGAGCATGGCGTAGTAAGCGATCCAAATGGCGTCCTTAAAGTCAATGAAAAACTAAAACTGGTACCAGGTCATTGTGATCCTACTTGTAACGTACATGATTTCTATATTGGTGTGCGTAACGGTAAAGTTGAAACTGTATGGCCAGTATCTGCACGCGGTAAAATGTATTAATAACTAATGTACTAATAGCTATAATCTAGATTAGTTTGGTTTTATCATTTTAGTTTAAAGGGGCTGTTGTAGCTTTAGCCTACAGCAGCCCTTATTTATTTAAAGTATGTAAGAATGACAAATCAAGAAGTATAAAAAGGAATTTATAATGAGTGAAGAAAATAACAGTAACGACGCTAACAACGAAGGCTTGTTAATCGTATCAGAAGACGCTTGTAAAGCAGTAATTGATCGCCCTTCTGCATTTGCCGCAATTGAAAATGTTTTTGCAGCAATGTCACGCGGCGACGCTTATAACTTCCCTGTTATCCGTGAAGCCATTGGCTATGCTGATGCACTATATGGCTTTAAATCAGGCTTTGACCGCGCTGGTAAATCGCTAGGTCTAAAATCAGGTGGCTATTGGCCGGGTAATGCGGCTAAAGGCCTAACCAACCATCAATCAACGATTTTTTTATTCAATCCTGATAATGGCAAATTACGCGCCTTAGTCGGTGGTAACTACCTAACAGCGGTACGTACTGCGGCGGCATCATCCGTATCGATCGCCCATTTAGCCCGTGAAGACAGTAAAGTACTGGGTATGGTTGGCGCTGGTCATCAGTCTACTTTTCAGTTGCGTGCTGCACTTGAGCAACGCAACTTTGAGAAAGTAGTCGCTTGGAATAAAGAGGCTGATCGCCTAAGCATCCTACAAGAAATCGCTGAAGAATTAGGCGTAGCATTTGAAGCCGTTGAGCGTGAGCAGCTGTGCGCAGAAGCAGATGTGATCATTACTATTACATCAGCGTTTGAGCCGCTACTTATGAAAGAGTGGATTAAACCAGGTACGCATATTGCCTGCATGGGTACTGATACGGTTGGCAAACAAGAAGTTGATCCGGCATTAATAGCCTCTGCTACGGTGTTTACTGACGAAGTCGCACAATCAATCACTATTGGTGAAGCTCAGCATGCGATTAAATCTGGTGCGATCAAAGAGAGTGATATCACGACGCTTGGCGATGTGATCAACGGTGAGCATCCAGGTCGTAGCTCAGATGATGAAATTACCTTATTTGATGGTACCGGTGTTGGCTTACAAGATTTAGCGGTTGCATCAGCTGCGGCTAAACTTGCCGTTGAAAAAGGTCAAGCTCAGCATATCTCGTTATAGTTAGCAGACTAGCCACTGTATTTTAGAGCCGCCAAATAATGAATTTATTTGGCGGTTTTTTATTACACTTATACGATATTAGAATCATTTTTTAGATGACAGTTATCTATCATAGGTTGAAAACATCTTTATCCAAATATATTAAATGCGCAGTAATAGTTACTAAATAAGCGCCAAATTAGACATCTTTAAATATTAGGCAGATTCATCGCCTTAGCATAGCCTGTAGGAGCAAATTTCATCGTGACAACTAGCATAGCAATCAGCGTCATCAATAGCATCAACCAAACAGTCTGAAAACTTCCGCTCCACTCCCGCAAAAATCCTGCAAAATAAGGAACAATCGCAGTAATGATAAAGCCAATCCCTTGCACAAAAGCCGTCAGTGCACCTGCTAATTTAGGCGTTGATAAGTGATCAAGTGCGACTGTCAACGTGAGCGAAAAACAAGCCCCAAGACCACAGCCAATGAGTGCCACCCAAAGAATCAATAGAGAGGCTGGCATCAATATTAACCCTGCAAAGCCGATAAGCTGGATACCTACCGCAAAGAATAACCAAGGGCGGCGATCTAAGCGATTAGCAGATAGCGCAGGCGCTCCTAGCGCACCCAGTACCTGAAAAATAGTCATGATACCGATCAGCTCACCACTACTTTGGGCACTCCAGCCTAAACCACGCGTATAAGTCGGCAAAAAGGCAATCATACAAGCATAGCCGGCATTCGCCAAGCCAAAGTAGCTGGCTAATAACCATGCGCGCCGATTCTTAAAAAAATTGACTGCCACGCCATTGTGCTTCGTATCCATTACCTCAGAGGGTCTAAGCCACCATAACAAAAGTGCTACTACAGGCAACAGCAACCATATCCCAAGACCTGCTTGCCAGCTGCCATAATGCTGAGCAACTACTGGGCTTAGTGTTGCCGCAATGCCGCCCCCAGCCATAAGTAATGCTGAATAAATACCCATGGCTAACGGTACGCGCTTAGGATACCAGCGTTTTACCACGCCGGGCGCTAACGCCTGTACGATAGCAATACCAGTGCCGCCTATTAAAGCGCTAGCAATCAACATCCAACCTGTTTCTAGACCTAAACGCCATAAACCAGATGCAGCAATAGCTCCTAGCCCACCTGTTATCCAAGCGCTCTCGCTCAGGTGTTTCCCAATCAGAGGTAGCAATAAAGGGAAAACTCCCATGCACAGCATCGGTAACACCACCAATAAAGAGGCTTCTTGCAGTCCTATACCGGTACTCTGTCGAATCACATCAAGCAGAGGACCGGTGGACGTCAATGTTGGGCGTAGCGTTAATGCCAATCCAGCAATCACTATCATAGGCCAAAACAACGTCAGCGCCGACTGGTCTATCCTAGAGGTAATACGTTCAGTACTCATTGATAATGAGGTATCCTTTGTCGCTAAAAACGTGACTGAAAAAAGCCGACGCAGGACGCCGACTTTTTCCATATTTATTTAAGCCATTACAAACTATTAGAAAGGTTTAAAAGGGAGGAATTTACCATCGAGAGTAATCACTGCGCGGTCGCCACCTTCTGGATCTGCTACTTTTTTGATGTCCATTTTAAAATTGATGGCACTGATGATACCGTCGCCGAACTGTTCATGTACCAGTGCTTTAAGAGTCGTACCATAAACCTGCATCATCTCATAAAATCTGTAAATAGTAGGATCGGTAGGCATTTCACTGCCGACACTACCGCGTAATGGAATCATCTGTAATAAGGTAATCGCATCATCATCAAGACCTAACGTTGCGCCAACTTTTTGCGCAGCTTCCTTTGGCAATGGATGCTGACCAAGTAGCGCTGCAGTGACGTATACATCACTAAGATTAGTGCCTGCAGCTATTTGCTCAAACGATAAATTTTTATCAGCTTTTGCCGCAATGATGATTTCGGTTAGCGCCTGACGAGTAGTGTTGCTAATTTGAGACTGAATCATGGTAGTACCTTTTATTAGTTAGTAGTTATTAGTGAGTAATTGTTAGTGAAAAATGGTAATTAAGTAAGCCTTATTTATCGTCAATAAAATAGTAAGGATTATTTAAATCGCGACTGGCAGCGCTATAGGATAAGCGCGAACCTCTGTATTCTCGTTAAGCGCAACAAAGGTATTAGTAGCGCCATCCAAAGCATCCATGCGACCTGTTTCAATATCGTAAACCCAGCCATGTAAGGCCAAACGCCCTTCTCTTATCGCCAAACGTACCGAGGGATGGGTTTTAATATTTTCAATCTGAGCGATGACGTTTTCTCGTACCATAGATTCAATACGATCACTATCGCTTAGATGATGGATAGATTCATTGACCACACGCGCTGAGTCGGCATATTTTAGCCAGCTGCCAACCGCTGGCATGTGATCCATGCAGGTGCAATTGGCAATGGCAGACATAGCGCCGCAGTCTGAGTGACCACAAATAACCACATCAGTTACTTGTAAAGCGGTTACTGCGTACTCTACTGATGCTGAAACTCCGCCTGGCTCAGGCCCATAAGATGGGACGATGTTGCCAGCGTTGCGAATGACAAATAGTCCACCTGGTTCACGTTGGGTGACCAACTCAGGGACCAAACGGCTGTCCGAGCAAGAAATAAATAGCGTGCGCGGGTTTTGCTTAGTCGCTAAGTTTTTGAACAAATCAGCGCGTTCGGGAAAGGCATCGCTATGGAACTTTAAGAAGCCTTCAATAATATCTTTCATAACCGGTGACTCTGTGGTGTCGATAAAGTGAATAATACGCGGTTATAAATATAAGGTAAAATACTGATATATTATGATATCGATAATAAATAATTATAGTTAGATTATAATATTTTATAAGATATAAAATTTTTAGATAAAAAACGATATATAACAGACGGTATGTAAATTATGATACTTCGACACATAAAATATTTTCTTGCGGTGGCAGAGCACCGAAGCTTCACACGAGCAGCAGTATCTCTGTATGTCTCGCAGCCAGCATTATCACAGCAGATTAAACAATTAGAGGAGAGTCTGGAGGTGACACTGTTTGATCGTTCGGGTCGTCAGGTCAAACTTACCCATGCTGGTGAAGTTTATGCAGGCTATGCACACAAGGCACTACAGGATTTAGAAGAGGGACGACGAGCGCTTCACGATGTGCAAAATTTGAGTCGCGGCGCATTGCGTATTGCGATTACCCCTACTTTCACTACTTACTTGATAGGGCCATTGATAAAAGCCTTTCATAATCTTTACCCAAATATCACCCTGAGCATACAAGAGATGTCGCAGGAGCAAATGGAAAAGCAATTGCTCGATGATGAATTTGATGTGGGTATTGCCTTTGCAGAGGTACATTCTGCCGAGATAGGAACCCAAACCTTACTCGTTGAAACGCTAGCGTTGGTCGTTAATAAAGACCACCCACTTGCAAGGCATCAAACGATTGATTTGCAAACCCTAAGCGAGCAATCATTGGTACTGCTCAGCCATGAATTTGTAACTCGTGGACAAATTGAACATTATTGCCGTCAACATAGCATAAAACCGCAGGTGCTGATGGAAGCCAATTCATTAAGCGCCGTTCTTGAAATCATACACCATACTCAATTGACGACATTATTACCGTCCAATATCGTTAGCAATCGAGATGAGCTAATTGCGATTGCACTTGCTCCCTCTTTACTACAGCGCACTGCAGTATTACTGCAACGAAAAGGCGCTTATCAGAATGCGGCTACTAAAGCTTTTATTCACTTAGCGCATCAGCATTGCGAATCAAGTTGAACAGCTAATGACAAGATTTACATCACTCTTTTCAATAACAGACTTTGAAAATACCGTATTTGCTGACATCTCCTAGCAGAATTTGTTACCATAACTGATAACAATTTAGATTATTTCACTTAGGCAGTTTCATTTAGGTAATGCAGATATGGCAAAAAACGCCCTACAGGCTCAACTTTTAAAAGCAGGCTTGGTTGATAGTAAAAAAGCCAATAAAATCAGTAAACAGACGCAGCATGCCAAGCGCACAGGTGATGCGTTAAATATTGAAGCAAAAAAGGCCTTGGCAGACGCCCAAGCAAAAAAGCTAGAAAAAGACCAAAAACTCAATCAAGAAAAGCAACGCGTCTTAGAAGAAAAGATGCTAAGAGCCAATATCATTCAAATGATTAAGCAGCATCAATTAACTGATACAAACGGCGACATCAGTTATCAGTTTGTCGATGATGCTAAAGTCAAAAAAATCAATATCACTCAAAAGCTATACGATCAAATCGTGGCAGGTCATGTGGCCATTGCTCGCTTAGATGACAGCTATGCGCTACTACCGCGCCCGCTTGCTGATCGTATCGATGCAAAAATGGAAGGCTTTATGGTGGTATCAAATGATACCGCAAAAGATGAGCTGGCAGAAGACGACCCGTATGCAGCCTATGTGATTCCTGATGATTTGATGTGGTAGTTACTATTCAAAAATGCTGTTGAAAAAGCCCTATTGATTATCAATAGGGCTTTTTATTGTGCGAACATCTCAGGTATCACAAATAGTGTCTATATCTATGCAAATATAACCAAAAAACTAGCTTACTTTAGCAAGCTCTTGATGTTTTAAACCTATGGTTCTTAGCTTGCCTTTGTCATCTACTTCTTTAATCACCAATGACCACTCATCACTGATCGCGACTGTATCGCCCGATACTGGCTTTATGTCCAAGTTGTCTATAACATATTCAGCCACCGTTTGCTCCCACATGCTTTTTGAGCCGTCTTCAGATTTTGATTTCAATTTATCTACCAAAGATTCCGAAGTCATAATACCGGTAAAAAACGGCAAATCGCCAAGTTTGACACTGGGTGATAGTAGCCAATCACCATAAAAATCATCGATGGCTTTCAGGTCTAGCGTCGTATCATTAAATATTTTAGCAATTTGGCTAGCATGGTTTCCTCTCATTGCATACCAGACTCTATCACCACATTTGAGCTTGGTAGTTTCTTCAACCATCACAATATGTTGCCTGCGCACCAAGGCAAAGATACTAATCTCATCAGGGTTGACGCGCTTAGAGATGGCCATAGGATGACGGTCAATCGCAAATGCGCCAGTTTTTACTTCAAACTCATATAAGGTAATGCTCGCTTTATCAGACACCCACACTTCATGTTCTTCTTCTGGATCTTTATTGCTTGGGATACGCACTTTAAATAAATTTGCCATCACAGGTATGGTCGTACCTTGCAAAATCAAAGATAAAACCACCACGCCAAAGGCAATATCAAATAGCATAAAGGCGCCATCTATTCCTGCCATCACGGGTAGAATGGCAAGCGTAATCGGCACCGCGCCACGTAGCCCCACCCAAGAGATAAAGCCAATCTCTCTGTCTTTAAATTTAAAAGGTTTAACACTGGTATAGACGGCAATAGGACGAGCAATTAATATCATAAAGGCGGCAATCGCCACTGAATAATACCAAACATCGATGACATTCGATGGCGTTACCAATAAACCTAATACCACAAATAGCACTGCTTGTGACAACCATGCAAAGCTATCCATCACTCGCATGACATGCTCGGTTGAACGCACTTTATGGTTGCCAATCAGCACACCAGTAAGATAAATTGCCAAAAAGCCACTGCCGCCAATTAAATTAGTCGCGGCAAAAACTGCCAAACCAGCAGACATAATTAAGATGGCATACATGCCTTCTGCCAACAGTATTTTGGGTAATAATCTTGCTAACAAATAACCAAACAGCAACCCCATGCCTAAGCCAAAGCTCAGCTGCTGTAGTAATAATCCTAAAAACCCCAAAACCGTTTGTCCGGCGGGATCGACATTTAGGGCAATCAACCCTGTCACCAGCAAAATAGCCAAAGGGTCATTGGCACCCGACTCCAGCTCCAATGTAGCTTGTACACGGTCATTCAGCTTTACACCGCCATTACGCAGTAATGAGAATACCGCTGCCGCATCGGTCGAACCGACAATCGCTGCCATTAACAAACCCAATCGCCAGTCAACATCTAATAACCAAGTCACAAATATACCCAGTATCATGACGGTAGCAAGCACACCCCAAGTGGCTAACGTGATAGCTGGCTTTAGACCTACACGGAAAGATTTAAAAGACGTGCGCAGTCCACCATCTAACAAAATACACGCTAAAGCTGCCTGCCCAACAAAATTGGCAAGCCCATATTGAGAAAACTCAATACCTAAGATGCCATCTTCACCAGCCAGCATCCCTACTACTAAAAACAACAATAATAAAGGAACGCCCAAACGTGCTGACAAGGTACTTGCCATAATACTGGCAAAAATTAATACTGCTCCTACAAAATACAGGATATTTAAGGTATCCATCTTTTTTTAAGCCCTATTTTTATAAGTTATGACGAATGGAGTGATTGCATTAGTGTTGACCTTAATTTACTACGGATAAGACTATAAAATTGCCATTAAGCATAACATCTACGACCAGCTCTATATAAAATAACTGTAGAAATATGTACTCAGTACTATATACACCGTTAATACATTTTATTTTGCATTTTTTAAGTTATTTCATTCATCACGATTAAGCATGAATATATTGCCAAGCAAGGACTAAAATAGCCGCTGCTACTGTCCATGCGATAACGCCTAACAGTAATGCTTTATATAAGCTGACATAGCTGATGCTGAAAAATACTACAAGAGTATAGATAAGGTGCGGTATGACGCCAAGCATACTAAATATCAATGCAATCTTTAAATCAGCAGGGCTACGCTCAGTGCCAACAATAAAGTGACTGATTAAAGTAAAAGTGGGGAAAAGCGGAGCAAGCGCCGCCAAATAGAAAAACCTGGTTTGTGCAAACAATTGAATTGCCAGTACCATCAAGGCACCAATAAGCATTTTCAGCCAAATCATAATGAGACATCTCCTGTTGAATACTCCAGGCTAAACATAGCCCAACCTACCATGATACTAAAGTATGCAAGCAGACATAAGGAGTGGCTTTATTTAGTTGACTGACACCGCGTTTTAACCCCAAAAAAGCTCTATTTAGCACTTATACTAAATAGAGCTTTTGAATGTTGATGACTTTCTTATGAAAAATGGCTTAATAAAATAACTTTATTTAGGTTTAAGCGCGGCGCTAATATCTGCAAGTAATGGCGGGATATCGTGTTTATCAGTAATTACCTCTAACATTACCAGCTTGTCTTTGGCGGCAGCCGCTTGCTTGAGAGCCGCTTTTAATTCGCCAGCTGTTTCTACTTTTAGTAGCAAACTATTATCGTCAGTAGCGCCAAACGCTTTTGGCATTAATTGCCAATCACATTTAGGGATGTCGTTATAATATTGGTTTTCGCCATGAATCGCGCGCTCAACGGTATAGCCATCATTATTAATCAGTACAATCACAGGATTGATGCGCTCCTGAATCATTACGGCAATCTCTTGAATGGTCAATAAAGCTGAACCATCACCAATGAGCAAAATACTGCGTTTGTGCGGTGAAGCAATCGCACCACCTAAACTCGCTGGCAAAGTATAACCAATGGAGCCCCACATTGGCTGTCCATAAGACGTCACGCCTTCTGGTAGACGCACATCACTGATACCAAAGTAGGCGGTACCTTGTTCAGAAAATACCAAGTTTTTATCATCAAGCGCATCAGCAATGATATGCCATAAATCATCTTGACGGATAGGCTCATCATCCTTGCCATGTTGCTCATGCGGCTTTACCTCTTCACAGAACTGCTTTGCCACAATTTTGATACCTGAGGTCATCACTTCATGCAATACTTGTAAAGCGTCTTTTAAAGCGATAGGCGCAAAGTTTTTGCCGGCGATACTCGCACGCTCATAATGCAGATCAACCACCACATTTTCATCAATATCTTGGCTAAACCCTGCGGTGGTGGTATCGGTATATTGCACACCAATTTTTATCAAACATTCACAGTTTTCGACCATATCCTTAACGACAGGACGCGATGCCACGCCTGCATAAGTCCCTGCCCAACGTGAGCTATTTTCGTCAAGCAAGGTTTTGCCCCACGATAGCGTGGTATAAGGAATATCGGTATCAGCAATCAAAGCTTTAAGCTGACTTTGTAGACCCAAACGATGAACCATCAAATCTGCCATGAGCGTTGTGGTCTTATTGGGTAAAAACTCTATTAGCGCTTGCTTAAAATCTGCTAACGCCGCTTGGCTAGTGATGTCTTCTTCACTATCAATAAGTTTGGTCGTCGGCGGATAAATCGGCGTTTTTGCCACATCTGGTGATAAAAGCAAATAACCTGGGCGATGCTTTTTAAGAATCAAGCGAATGACACGATCAATCTCAGAAGCAGCATTATCAGGTGTAATTTGCGCACGTGCCACGGTAACAGGCTCAACCATCTTGATAAAATGGTTGAATACCCCGTCACCCAATGTGTGATGAATGCGACGTTTTGAATCTTGCAAAGCAGTGCTAGGCGCACCAACGATGTGTAGCACTGGCGCATACTCTGCAAACGAGCCTGCCGTGGCATTAATAGCCGACAGCTCGCCTACGCCAAAAGTCGTTACCATAGCGGCAAAGCCACGCTCACGTGCATAGCCGTCAGCTGCGTAACCTGCGTTTAACTCATTGGTATTACCTACCCAGCGTAATTTGTCTGAGGCGAGTACATTGTCTAAAAAGGTTAGATTAAAATCACCAGGCACGCCAAATATCTCAGTTGCACCCGCTTCTGCGATGCGATCAAACAAATAATCAGCGATGGTATATTGTTGACTCATACTACTTATCCTTAAGTGTTATGTTTATTAATCATAAAATAAATATGATGAAAGTCATTATAAAGCTACATTCCAGCCTATTTATAGAAAGCAAAGCTTTTGGAATATAGATTATAACAATCTGTTATATCATAGTTCTATACTGGAATAACATGCCTACTTTGCTAAATTTCACTTTTCTTCTTAATGGCTATTGACACGCTCAGAAAACTGCGTATAATACGCCATCATCAACTGACGATAGTTAATTGATAATTAGCGGGAATAGCTCAGTGGTAGAGCATAACCTTGCCAAGGTTGGGGTCGAGAGTTCGAATCTCTTTTCCCGCTCCAAATACTTAAAAAGCCTCACTTAACAGTGAGGCTTTTTTTTGTTTAATTTTCGGGGGTTGTAGAGAAATTCTCGAGATATATTTTTGAATATAGTTAAGCTTATCTACTCAGTCAAAAAGCTCGTTTTCGGTGCGGTGCCCATTTGGTGCCCAAACCGTGCCCTGCCCTAAAACTGCGTATACGTATCTGACCACAACCTAGCTATTTTTGGTTCAAAAACCATCATGACACCTAACCCAGTGAATTTAGCACTATGCTGATTTTTGAACCCAACCTCAATTCAGCAAAAAACGTGTTTTTTAGAGGCCTAAATTTTCCAAAATCCATTTCAGGTTTATAACATTCAAAATTAATTGTCGCTTAAACAGTGATGACCACAACCTAACATTTAAAAGTAATTAGACCGAGTAAAATATGTATCGGCGCTAAGCTTAATGATTTTTCAAGACACTTCGAACAACCATC
>NZ_CBCPJH010000044.1:0-24249 GCF_965118485.1 Psychrobacter glacincola
CTAATATCTTAAAGAAAACGAAAAGTGCACTTTGAGACTAATAAATTTTGACTAGTAAAAGACATTACTGCTCGTTCCTACATATCATGTCAGCGACCACAATTAACAAGATATAAAAAAGCCACCCTAGTGGACGGCATTTAGTCTAACTTGGCTACGTTCTACATTTTAGTGCAAATTAATAATTATTTAGCAACGATCTTATAATTCCACGGCACGCTTTTCATATCAGTGGTCTTAATTGCAGCAAGTTTAAAATCTTGACGATTAAAGAACTTTTCATCTTTTTGATCAAGCTCATCCCTTAGCTCAAAATCATTGGCTTCTGAGTGCTTGCTACCATATGTCTTTTTAATGATGAAATCGTTGTATTCACTATTACCTGAAATTTCAAACTCGGTGTAATACTTATCAGCAGCGCGATTAATGACTAAGTTGTCACCAATTTCAATACGTGATGGGCAGTTGAAACAACCTGGGTTAAATTGCACTTCACTGATTTTAACTTGATTAAGTAGGTCTTTAATGGTCGTGCTGGTGCTGTTAAAGGTAACGTTCGACTTAGCTGTGTATTTACAATCATTTTTATCTGAGATATAAATACTTTTAACCAACTGTTTACTATCTGTCTCTACATAAAGATCGCACGCGGCAGTCTCGCTATTTTTATAACCTTGGTAATCCTTATCATACTTTAGACCGACTTTGTACTGCTTGTTTAGGCTAGCAACACTTTTACCTAAAGAGCTAGGTGATGCCAGACCGCTATAATCAGCAGCGAATGTAGGTGCAGAGATTGCCATCATAACAACGCCAGCCAATAGTAATTTTTTCATAAATAAGTCCTGTGTTTCAATTGCGTTAGTGGTGGTTACACTCAGGGTTGAGTGGTGTTAGAGATAATGAATATAACAAGAAATTATTGCCAACCACTTAAAAAAGCTACTTTAGTAGGTAGTTCGCTATAATAACACTACTTAATATTTAACACACTTCTGTTATATTATAGATACAATTAAGTAGATTCTTATATTAGCTCTTACCCACTATTGGCGTCGCTGCAGTCAAATCTACATCAGTTTCCGCAGGAGCCGTCAAGAAAGTCAGATAGGCTTGGTATTGCTCAAGCACATCATCAATCACTTGCTGCTTAGTTAGCCCCATCAAATCATAACCACCTGAACCTGTTTGTGTCGTCACTTCAAGGCGATAATAAACATCGCTGTCAGATGCCATTTTGCCACTAAAGGTAGGCGCTGGCGTCTCAACCATAGACACTTGATAATAAAAGTCAGCCATAGCAGTCGTTGACAGACGTAATAACGGCCCCGATGCAGCGATAATGTTAGTATTGCCAACAAAATTAGTCGTATCTGCCGCATTACTTTCATGGTCGGCATTGATACGCTCAACGTCATAGCCTTGACGACGGAACTCATTGGCAACATCGTCAAGTGCTGGGCGAACAGTACGCTCAAGAAACCTTATAGACTCGCGCTTGGATGGATAAGTCAGCATTTGTCCAAGCCGTTGTGTCCATGAACGCTCTGGTATATGACCACCACTTGGTGCGATAGATGGACGACGCAGCACTTTGCCTTCGCGTTCAGCCTGCTCGATTTTTAGTGCTTTGTAAAAAGAGAACATTACTAAATAAACAATAACGGTCACTGGCAGTGCAAAAATAAGCGTCGCATACTCCATCGTTATCACCCCACCCGCTATCAGCATCGATATGGTCAATACTGCCGTCAATACCGCCCAAAATATACGTAGCCATTTCGGACCATCTTTTGAAGGATCGGGAATAGAAGCAGAGAAATTCGACATCACCATAGCACCTGAGTTGGCACTGGTAATATAAAACAGCAAACCTGAGAACGTCGCCAATATGACTAAATAAGGCGCTCCGGGGAACATCTCTAAAAGTGCGTACCAACCGCGCTCTGGGCTTTTAACTGCCAATTCAGCAAAGGCGGTGTTACCTTGTAAGACTTCATACAGGGCTGAGTTACCAAAGAAGGAGACGATAATAAAGTCACATAATACCGGTACAGTAATCGCTGCGATAACGAACTCACGTAACGTACGACCACGCGAAATACGCGCAAGGAACACGCCAACGAACGGTCCCCATGCCAGCCAAAACGCCCAAAAGAACAGTGTCCAACCACCCATCCATTCGCTACTGCCCGGTACATAAGCAAACGTTTTAAACATACGCGCAGGTAAGGTGACAAAGAATTGACCTAAGTTTTCGACTAATGCATTTAACAAAAATGCCGTTTGTCCAGCGATGAGAATAAACGCCATCATCGCCACCGCACTCCATAGATTGAGCTCGGATATCCAGCGAATACCACGGTCAACGCCTGAAGTGGTTGCTGCTATCGTTAGGATCACTGCACCGATAACTAATGCAATCTGTAGCGTAAGACCTTCCTCTAATCCAAAAATTTTTGAGAAGCCAACGTTTAGCAATACCACACCGATACCCATGGTAGTAGCGACACCGAACACTGTACCAACCAAGGCTAAAATACTGATACCATGACCGATAGGACCATTGACGCGTTTACCAAACAGCGGATAGAGCGCCGCCCTAATCGACAACGGCATATCCCAACGATAGGCAAAGTAACCCATCGCCATACCCAGTAACGCATATACCGCCCAGCCCGCAATACCGTAATGGAACATCGTCCAAACAACCGCATTTTGCATCGCATCAGCAGTTGCCCCATCACCTGATGGTGGTGTTAAATACTGCACCACAGGACCCGTCACCGAAAAAAACAGCAAATCGATACCGACCCCTGCGGCAAATAACATCGCAACCCACGTGCCAAGCTTATACTGCGGACGCGAATCATCCGGTCCAAGGCGTACGCTACCTGCTTTAGAGAGTGCCACCCATAATACAAACCCTATAACCATCACCATAGTAATGACGTAATACCAACCAAGATTTGTCGCAATCCAATCAACGACTGTTTTCATGGTTGTGCTGGCACCCACTGGCATCACGATTGCCCATATTGAAAAGCCAGCAATCACCAGTGATGAGATAATTAACACGCTCCAGTTAATATGAGCGACAGAATTTTTCGATAGCTCTTGTGCCCCTTTTTTCAGGTCACTGCGCGATATAGGCGCATCATCATCGAGGTGATGCTTCGGCTGACGCTGCGAGCCACCAAATTGACTACGTTCAAATGGCGTTTGCGCTTGTTGGCTCTGCTCGTTTGGCTGGTTTGGATTACTTGGCTTAGACACTTCAGAGAGTTTGTCGTCTGATGGGTCGATGGTCATGGTTGTATTCCTTGCGTGCTACTGGTAACGAATAAATAGATCTACTTTTAGATAGTTTTGTATTTTGAGAAAAATATTAGCCGAATAGTAACATAATTTGCTTTGCAGAATTTTAGGCAGCCGTTAGGTGTGCTTGGGCTAAAAGATTCAGAAGCTATTGATAAATGAGGAATAAATTTTAGCGATTAAAGGTTTACGATGCGCTAAATTAAAAAATCCGGCTAGTAAATTGAAGTTTTCAGACAGCGTTTATATACGGCTAGTTTGACTGGCTAGCGTAATGCTTTAAGGCTACCTTTATCTACCCAGCCATATTTACGGTCTTGTTTGTAGCTTACTTTTATCCAATCCTCATTTTGAGCAACTGCCTCAATGACATCGCCTTTTACATAATAATTAGAGGGTATTTGCGGTTTGAAATTTTGGTCAAGTATCTCAGCTTTATTTGCAGTGACTTTATAACGACTCACTAGTGGCGGACAATTTTTTTCAAATGCTGCTTCAGAATACTCACTTGATTCGCCATAGCTGACATTTGATATATCAGAGCTATGATTTTCTATACAGTAATACGGCACTCCTGTGATAAGGGTGCCTGCTGATACATATTTTGTTATTAACCACTTATCGTTTTGTAGTCCAAAATAAAATGACTGCTCAGAGTGTCCTCGATCAGCAAAGTAGGTCGTTAATATAAATCCTGAATAATCAGAGCGAGGCGTAATGTCATTTAGAAACCATCCCGCTTCGTCAGTGAAGTTATTAGTTTCTAAACTGAGCTTATACTTGTTATCTAAAGTTCCTAAGTAAATAAACAAATCGTCACCTTGGTGAACATTATCTTTATTATTCTTATGGGTAATAATTTTGTCTTTAATCCCATCAGCGTTTACATCGAAATTATAAAATTGATATAAGTTGCTGCTATAAGTCTGAGTAAGCTCATTAGACATAAACTGTTGCGATTTTTTAAACTTATTCCCCTGCTTAGCTGGCTTAATACTTCCAATTACTTTACTGTCAGATATATTCACTTTGCAGGGTTTGCCTTTTTGGCTTATTGAAACTGATTGGGCAACGTTATCGTTTAGAGTGGCAGCGCCTAAAATGATAGTATCGAAGTTATCACAGTCAAATGATTGGATTTCAGCAGTATAGGAATGCTTAATACCTGTGCTATCAAAGGGCGATATGGTGTAGGTAGGATATTCTTCAGTGCCCTCTGGAAGAATCAGTATCCCTTGCTCTGAATCAGGGCTTTTGAATACTTTAATTCGCTTTATAGCATCTTCAAGATCAGTGTCATAGGTGTAATTAAAACCAATTTCAGCAAATTTATTAAGATAATCATTACTGTTTTTAAATATTAGATATGACCCATCATTACTTATAAGATTAATAATAATTAATGAATCATCAATATTGATTTTAACTTGCTTAGAGCCTGGGATATGAACAACGTTCGCCTTGCTCTTATAGTAAGTATTATTAGAATGAGCTATCTTTTTTCTTTCGTTATTAGAGACTTTACTATATTTGCCCTCTGGCTCCAAACTCTGGTGAGCATTAGTATTATCTTGTGGACTGCTTAATGGATTAACAGTATTGTCAGCAGAGTTTACAGTATCAGAGCTGCAAGCTGCCAATATCATTATAGGTATCAGGAGTAAAGTTCGAGTTATCATAATAATATCCTTTAGCAAGCATAGAGCAGTTGCAGATCAGTCAGTAAGCATTCAAGTAATATAAGCTATTGACAGTCAAATAGGTAAATTCACCATATCAAAGTATAGTTAAAAGAGTAAGAGCGAACTATCACGGCTCGCACTTCACCTTTTTAAATTCCCACGCCATTGAGCCAACCTTTTTTGCGACTAAAATATCACTGGCTGATAAGAATAATACGCCTTCGATATCTTGAAAATCCTCTCCTGTACACGTGTAATGGCTATAGAAATCTATTTTTAACGCAAAGGTTTGAATCAGCGCATCGCTATATTTTGAGATATTGCTAGCAGCAACTAAGCTTATGCCCATAATAAATACGAAAGCGATGCCTGATAGTATTTTTTTACCCAAAGGCTGGCTATTATTTATCGAGAGTTTATCTTCCTTTTTTATATAAAAATATAAGCCGATAGCAATTAGGTAGCTGCCAAGTAATGCCATGATGGCGTATTTAAAGAAAACAATACCCGTCAACACGCTAGTCGTCAGCGCTAAATTACTAGGGTCTACCAAGAATACGCGATTAATCTCACCAATTGCATAAAGATAGGCGCGCGCACTGATTAAGGCGACCAGTAAATAAATAACGATTTGCCCCCAAATACTGGTCTTTAAATAGAGATAAACGATATTTTTAATCGACACCATAATGAGCATGATAAATAAAACAGCAACGATTAGCAGGACAAGACTATAAAACACATAAGGCGGCAAATGCAGCGCAAAACTTAATAGTAAGGCGCTACCTAGAATAAGAAGTATAAAAGCGAACTTAGTAAAAAGCCGCGTGGTTTGAATCAGCCATTCTCTAACAGCATCTACAGTAACCTGTGGAGACTCTGTAGGTTTTTTCTCCTCAATGCTCATGGAAGCGGTCGTCCTTTATATAAACTGCTATTACGACTAAGGCAATAGCTTAGGCGCAATTCGATCAGTCAAATTAATATTGGTTATTTTCTCCGCCCAATCTGGCTCAGTTGGATGCGGCAAACCATCTAAAACTATCAACGATTTATTATAAATGGCTTTGAATGCATTTATGAAACCAGTAGCCGTATCGCCACAAGGTACGATGAGAACATCGGATGGCGCTTGCTCAAGTACTTGAGTTAATCGAAATTTAAAATCTCTAAAAATCAGATTATTTAAAAAATCGTTTTCTAAAATTTTATTTGCTGTAGTCTGCGGTTCTTCATCACCTTTATTTAAACTACTTTGTACAAAATACTGTTTAATAGCTGCCAACTGGTTCACTTGCAATAAGTCTGCATTGTTTAAAGCACAAGGATAAAATGCTTTATTCATCGGTAAAGTAGAACAATTTAAAATGCCAAGTGGCTTGTAATGTTGTTTTTTTATATTACATCCTATCGGTAATTGTGCATCAAAACTCTTCAGGTAACCTTGTGCTATCAAAAACTGAGTCAGCTCAAGCGCCGACTCTCCTGCCGCTGGATGCTGATGGATGTATTCATTGATATAAGGCGATTCTAGAATAAGTAATACTCTTAACTCTGTCACATCTTCAATCAAATTAAAGACTTTATACTTTTCTAAAGACACAGCGATTTTCCTTATGTCATTTATAATTATTAGTTTTATGATACTTGCTTTTATGATACAAGCAGCGATAAAAAAAGCATCCTATCGAGTTTGACTCAATAGGATGCTTTTTATTTAACGAACAGTAAAAGCTAACGTAAAAATTTAGATATCAAATTCAAGCGCTCTATCACCATCCGCATCTTGAATACGAGTTGGCAAGCCAATCTTATTCAACAGATTGATAAATGGCTTGGCATCGAGTTCTTCAACGTTGATCATTTTACCAGCATCCCACTCGCCAGTAGCAACTAACATAGCAGCAGCAACCGGTGGTACGCCCGCGGTATAAGAGATACCTTGGCTACCCATGGCTTCATAAGCCTCTTTATGGTCGGAGATATTATAGATAAATACCTCAGTATCGACGCCGTCTTTTTTACCTTTAACCTTGTCACCAATACAGGTTTTGCCAGTATAGTTTGGCGCAAGCGAACTTGGATCAGGCAGTACCGCTTTGACCACTTTTAAAGGAATAACTTCAAGACCTTCAGCAGTCGTTACCGGCTGCTCTGACAATAAGCCCAAGCTTTGCAGCACGGTAAAGACATTAATGTAATGCTCACCAAAGCCCATCCAAAAACGGATATTTGGTACGTCTAAGTTGGCTGATAATGAATGAATTTCGTCATGACCACTTAGATAGCTGTTTTGCATGCCAACGACTGGTAAATCATCCGTACGTTTGACTTCGAACATCTTATTTGACTGCCACTTGCTGTCTTGCCAAGAATAAACCGTACCAGTGAATTCACGGAAATTAATTTCAGGATCAAAGTTAGTCGCGAAGTATTTACCGTGGCTGCCAGCATTAATATCAATAATATCAATATCGGTCACTGAGCCCTTATCCATCATGTCATAGCCAAGACGCGCATAGGCATTGACCATACCGGGATCGAATCCTGCGCCTAAGATAGCGGTAATATTATTATCCGCGCAGCGCTGTTTACGCTTCCACTCATAGTTGTCATACCATGGCGGGGTCTCACAAATCTTGCGTGGGTCTTCATGAATCGCCGTATCGATATAAGCGACGCCAGTCTCGATACAAGCTTCTAACACGCTCATATTAAGGAATGGCGAGCCAACGTTGATGACGATTTGAATGCCTGTTTGTTTAATCAAGGCTATCAGCGCTGGAATATCGAGGGCATCGATTTGGTGCGTATGCAAAGTAGCAGGCTGCTTAAAGCTGCCTTTTTCCACGACACTTTGAGCGATAGCATCGCACTTATCTTGCGTACGCGAGGCAATATGAATCTCGCCAAGGACGTCATTATGCATTGCACATTTATGCGCGACTACTTGAGCCACGCCACCTGCACCGATGATTAATACGTCTTTTTTGCTAGGTTTAGCTTGTTGGTTTGTGTTCAATGAACAATCCTCCTTTGTGTCCCTGTCGATACCATAGTTGATGGCGAGTCAAAACAGAAACGAGTGAATGATATGCGTGAATTAAAAAGGAAGACCGAGGAAAACCCACGCACCCGTCGGGTAAAGATGCTTATTTTGCCCGTGACAATTATAACAATTTTCGCCACCTTTTCGGCAAAAATTAATCATTAAGATAAAAACAAGTTTTATAGACTAAAACCTTAACGCCAAAATTAAGACAAGCTAGCCTTGTAATCTTGATAATCAAACTCGCGCTGTACATCGATACTGCCATCAAGACGACGAATAACAATCGCTGGCATATTGACGCCATTAAACCAGTTCTTCTTCACCATGGTATAACCGGCGGCATTGCCAAACGCAATGGTATCACCTACTTTCAATTTATTTGGCAATTTATATTCACCAAAAATATCACCTGCTAAACACGAGCGACCATAGATAATCGTATTATCAGCTGCTGCAACATTTTCGCTTATAGGTGCAATATTAGTCGGGTCAATATTAAGAGGCACAATATTCATTAAATCACTATTAACCGCGACTATCGGCGCTGACTCACGGTAAATCAGCAAATCAAGCATATGCGCTTCAATGGATGAATCTACTACAGCGAGATTTTTCTCATTATGCAAAACATCTAACACAGTCGAGACTAACGTGCCAGCACCGTGAATACTTGCCTCGCCCGGCTCAAGATAGATTTGTACACCATACTTTTCACTAAAAGTCTTTAAACGCTCGGCAAGTTTTCCAAGCGGATAATCAGGCGCGATAAAATGAATGCCACCGCCTAAGCTTACCCATTCAAGCTCTACCAAAATATCACCGAATCTAGCTTCAATATCTGCCAAGCTCTCACTAAACGCTTCAAAGCTATCATTTTCACAGTTGTTATGAATCATAACCCCAGTGATATCCGTGAGAACTGCTTCGATTTTTTCTCTATCATGCTCACCAAGACGACTAAAAGGACGTGCTGGATCGGCAATAATAAATGATGAATTGCTGGTTTTCGGATTTAATCGCAGCCCTACTGGAATGTTTTGTGCTTTGGCTTGGTCTTTAAAGGCATTTAGCTGCGAGATAGAATTAAAGATAATCTTATCGGCATACTTTAATACTTCAGGAATTTCTTCCGCGCTATAGGCGACGCTATAAGCATGGGTTTCTTTTTTATTGTCACTGTTCTTACCTTTACCAAAAGTCTCATAGCCAAGCCTAACTTCATTGAGCGAAGATGATGTCGTACCATGTAGATAAGGCTGCATAATATCGAACACGCCCCATGTGGCAAAACATTTCAGCGCAAGCAGTGCCTTTGCACCAGACAACTCGCACAGTCGTGCAATAATCTGCATATTGGCGACGATTGCGGCTTCATCAAGCAAGTAATATGGGGTTGATGGCAATGATGACTGGGTATTTTGTAGCGAATTTTTTGTATTCATAAGGGTTACCTAATAGCGGCTGCTCGTATCATGACAGACATAAATATTTGCGCTATAGTAGACTAAATTCATCATAATTAGAATATCTCATGTCACTTTCAACCGATTATTCTACTGCAAAAAACCAAGCCAATGTGCCATTATTGGATTCAAACCATATCGACTTGAGCCATCTAAATGTGGATGCACGGACGGTGTTAACGTTTTGGTTTGACAAGGAAAATGAGCGCTATTGGTTTGATGAAAATATGGAGTTTGATCAGCAAATAAGAGAGCGGTTTGGCAAGATTTGGCAAGCGGCGAAACAAGGTGAATATGCGACTTGGCGCATTGCAGAAGCGCCGACTGACTGCAATAGCTCAATCACCGCTTTGGCTGGACGCTTGGCAGAGATTATCATATTAGACCAGTTTTCACGCAATTTATGTCGCAATCAACCGTGTGCATTTGCGCAAGATGGTATGGCATTAGTGTTAGCTCAAGAAGCGATTCAAAAGCCGTATTTTGATACGTTACCGATGGTATGGCGCAAATTTATCATTATGCCATTTATGCACTCTGAATCGACTGCGATTCATGAGCGCTATCTACCGCTGTTTGAAAAACTCGATGACAAAGTTACTTTAGAATTTGCACAGCAGCATAAAGAAATCATCGAGCAGTTTGGGCGTTATCCGCATCGGAATGCGGCGTTAAGTCGAGAATCTACTGCTGAAGAGCTGGATTTTTTGCAGCAGCCGAATTCATCGTTTTAATTAGGTCGCTAATAAGCCTTTTTATTGATTTAAAAAATACTCCTTATATTACTTAGGCTATTTATAAAAGACTTACCCTTTATGTATCTACCATATTTATTTGATTCTTTAATTTTTTATTAATGCCTTAACATTCGCTTTCTAGTGCCTTTCTAACCGGCGCAAAGCTGCGTCTGTGCGCTGCTAATACGCCATATTTATCGATTGCTTCCATATGAGCGCGTGTTGGGTAGCCTTTATGTTTGGCAATGCCATATTCAGGATGTTCAGCATCAAGCGCGTACATGGTTTTGTCACGGCTAACTTTTGCCAAAATACTGGCAGCGGCAATACTGGTATGTCGCGCATCGCCCTTGACCCACGCTTGGCAATCAATCATTGTTTCTTTTATTCCTAACCGCGCAAGGCTTGAATAATTCAGTTCAGGACAGCGATTACCGTCGAATAGAACTTCAATAGCTAGCTGATGGGCGTTTTTCATCATGTCACTTAGATGATAAGCAATGCTTTCTAATAGCACTTCGGTACATAAACGCATACCGAGCATGGTAGCTTGTAAGATATTTACCTGATCAATAACGGCGGCCGGAATATCAGCAATGACATAACCAATCGCATATTGTTGAACCAAAGGATAAAGTATATCACGCTTTTTTTCACTCAACTGCTTGGAGTCGGTCAGTATCGACAAAGGGGTATCTTTTAGTGGCTGCTCCTCAATCAGTCCTGTCCAAGCACGCGGCAATAGCGCCGCAGCGACATTGACACTGCCTAATAATGGTCCACGCCCTGCTTCATCAACACCGATCTGGAATGTTAAGCCCGTATGGCTCTTTGCAATATCTTCAGAATACTGAGCAAGTAATTCAGTAATATTAAGTTGACCAGATACATGGATGGGAGATGCTAGATTAATATATTGTCCTTTGATATCAATCTGCTCAATACTGCGTTCAATTTCTAAAACATGGTTTTCTGTCTGTAGCATTGTATTCATTTATTTTACGGTCTTATGTGTAAGAGATTATGAGATGAGGTAAATTAGCTTGATAAACCTACAGCCTGTTTGATTGATTACTCTGGATATGCCATTGTTCAATCACGCTATTGGCAGGTTCATGATTACTTTGCTGCTGCAAGAGATACTTGGTATCAATCAGCGCTTGCAATTGCTCAGCATAAGCGCGTGGCTGTAAAAGACGCATGACGGTACGGCATATATTATCACCGCTTGCTTGATCTTGAATCAGCTCGGGTACAATCGCTGTGTTTGCTAAGATATTTGGCAAGCCTACATAAGGTACTTTGACCAGACGCTTGGCAATCTGATAGGTCAGCTGATTAAGCTGATAAACGACCACCATCGGACGCTCAAGCAGCATCGCCTCAAGCGTTGCAGTGCCTGATGCTAACATCACAATATCTGATGCCGCCATTGCCTGCTGACTAAAGGTTGGCTGACTATCATCATAGACCACGACGATAGCCGCTCGTAGTTGTTCTGAGCGCTGATCAATAACATCTTGGACGATATATTGATGATTTTGATCAACCGTTGGAATAATAAAACAGAGCTTTGGGTCTAATAAAAGCAGCTTTTGGATACCATCGAGCATCAAGGGCAAAATCGCCGTTATCTCACCGCGGCGTGAGCCCGGCATCACACAAATAAGCTGGCTGACTTCATCAAAGCGTTCGATAAAAAACTGTTGGAGACCATCATTGCGCCAAACCAGCTCACTACGGCGCTGATTGATTGGCCTGTCTAGCAGCGTCTGATCAATAGTATGCATCAGCGGATGCCCAACGCATATCGCTGGATGTTTATAACGCTCGTAAACAGGCAGCTCAAACGGAAACAGACACAACACCAAATCAGTCGCCGCTTTAATATTATGAATACGCGACTCACGCCATGCCCAAATAGATGGGCTGACATACTGTACGCAGAATATGCCTTGCGGCTTTAATTTCTTAGATACTCGCAGATTAAAATCTGGGGCATCAATGCCAATAAACCAGTCAATATCCGCTGTTTTAAAAGCAGCGAGCAACTCACGGCGCGCCTTAAGTAAATCAGGCAGTTGCCCCATTACTTCCACCAGCCCCATCACTGCTAGGCGCGATAATGGAAAAATACTTTTAAGCCCCTGCGCCTGCATTTTGCTGCCGCCAACCCCAACCCAAATGATGTCATCACGTAGATTGTTCATCTGCTGCATAAAGTCTGCGCCTAAACTGTCTCCTGATACCTCACCCGCGACGATGCCGATAACGAGTGGCTTACGCTCTATAGTAGCCAATTTGTTATTGGTATCAAATGGCGCAGTTAAATCAGTTTGAGGCGTAACAGTATCGATCATGACAAGCTCTTAATAGTAAAGTGTTTCAGTAAAAGTCGTACAAAAAATAGAATTTAGATATTATAAAATATAGCGTGAAGTCATCAAGCATCAGATGCTCACTCTAACGATTAACAGTATTTATTATTTCCAAATTTAGGCATTTATCTTGTCATCATACGTGACGATGCTAAAAATAGCGAAATTACTCAACAAAATCCAGCGTCATTAATGCTACTTTATATTATCTACAATCACCAAGTATAACGAAGTTTTCGCCTCAGCATTCCAGTTATCAGTCAATTAACTGCTCGACTGCCCTTGTCAACCGGTACTTTTGTCCGCATAATGAAAGTCCCTATAAATTAGCTAGACGATATATAATCATGACAACAACCGCTACCCATAATGCAGAAATTGACGACGTGAATATTGAAAAATTTATTCCTTTAATCACACCCGATGAGCTAAAAACTGAACTTCCTTTATCAACCGAAGCCTATAAAACTGTTCTAAATGGTCGTACTACCATTCAAAATATTTTGGATGGAAAAGACAAACGTATATTCGTGGTCATTGGTCCTTGCTCTATTCACGACATCAAAGCCGCCCATGAATATGCCGATCGCTTAGCCGTATTGGCAAAAGAGATTGAAGACAGTGTATTTGTCGTGATGCGTGTTTACTTTGAGAAGCCGCGTACGACTGTCGGCTGGAAAGGTATGATTAATGACCCTGATATGAATGACAGCTTTGATATCGAAAAAGGTCTGCGTACCGCTCGTAAGCTATTGCTTGATCTTAATGAAAAAGGGTTGCCTTGCGCCACCGAAGCCCTTGATCCAAATACGCCGCAGTACATGCAAGACTTAATCAGCTGGTCTGCGATTGGCGCGCGTACTACTGAAAGCCAAACGCACCGCGAGATGAGCTCAGGCTTATCATGTCCAGTTGGCTTTAAAAATGGCACTGATGGCGGCATGACTGTTGCGGTTAATGCTATGCAAGCGGTAAAAGCCGGTCATAGCTTCTTAGGTCTGTCATCAGATGGTAAGGTCTCTATTATTAAATCTAAAGGTAACCCTTACGCCCACGTAGTATTACGCGGTGGCAATGGCAAGCCTAACTATGATGAAACGGCCGTTGCTCAAGTAGAAGATGCCCTTGCCAAAGGCAAAACCAGTGGCAAGATTATGATTGACTCAAGTCATGCTAACTCAGGTAAAGATCCTTACTTACAACCGATGGTAATCCAAAACGTCGCCGATCAAATAAGAAACGGTAATAAATCTATCATTGGAATGATGATTGAAAGCCATCTAAAAGGCGGACGCCAAGAGCTCACTGCTGATTTAGATGCACTCGAATACGGTATGTCGATTACTGATGGTTGCCTAGATTGGGAAAGTACCGTAGAAGCGATGCACAATCTGCGTGATGCTATCAAAGATATCTTGCCTAATCGTTAATAGCTATTAACGATTAACGGCTATTCGTATAAATTAATGCGCATTTAGCAAATGATAAAACCCCCATTTGACAGTCAACTGTCAAATGGGGGTTTTTAATTATGAGCTTATGGTTTTAGAATAATAGAACCACTAATTGAGCTCTACTCTTTCGCTGCACCCAATACACTCGTTAGGCTCTCATGCACGTGTTTAGAAGAAACCTGCTTTTGTAAATCAATTAGATGATCATGTGCCATTTGACGGCGCGGCTCAGCCAACGTATTCCAGCGTGCCAATACCTGCAATAAGCGCGAAGCTATCATCGGGTTGGTATCATCTAGCTTTTTAATCACGTCTGTGTAGATATCCAAGCCTGCTTGCGTCCATAATGCAGTTGGCTGCGAGGTAAAGGCACTAATCACTGAACGCACGCGATTTGGGGTATTCCAATCAAAATCTGCATGCGCTAATAATGATTTGATCACATCAGCATTGACGTTGTCAGCAGACGCTTGTACACTGAACCATAAATCAATCACCAAATCATCCGCTTGGAAACGATTATAAAAGTCTGCCAAATATTCATCAGCGTTCGCTACTTGATGATTGACCATAGTTTTTAGCGCCCCAAAGCGCTCAGTCATACAACTGGCATTATCATACTGCTGCTGCGCCCACTCTTCAGCGCCTTCCACGTTGGCGGTCAATGCCATATCAAGCACCACGTTACGTAGCGCGCGTTTGCCACGTGCTTCAGCGCTATCAACATAAGGCTGTAAAGGTAGCTGCTTATATAGCGCCTCCCATTGATCTTTTAGAGTATGTGCCAACTGTTGATACAAGCTTTCACGCTGCGCTTTGACCACTTCTGGGTCATAATCTTTAGAAATAGCAGCAGCTAGCTCTTGAGCAGATGGAATATCAAGCAAACGTGCTGCTAGCATCGCATCTTCACTTGCAAGCATTGGTAATGTCTGTGCCAATGCAGCTAGATAAACATCTGGGCTGCTTTTCAAATTTTGTGTTTGCAATAAGATACGGTTAACCAGCATCTGCGTAACTTGCCAGCGATTAAAGCCGTTGGTTTCATATTTGAGTAAAAATGCCAAATCTTCATCTTTATAATCATAATTCAGCTGCACGGGCGCACTAAAATCACGTAGCAAGGATACCACCAACTCGCTAGTTACATTTTCAAATGTAAAGGTTTGCTCCGCTTTATCCAACAATAGCATACGCTCAGTGATAATTTTGCCGCTTTCTTTATCAAATAAAGCGGTCGCAACTGGAATCGGCAACGGTTTTGGTGCATCAAAGCCGCTCACGTGACGCGTCTGCTGACTCAACGTAATTGTTAATATTTTCGCAGCACTATCATAGCTTTGATGACCAGATACTACTGGCGTACCCGGCTGGCGATACCAATCGATAAAGTCTTCCACTTTACTGTTAGTAATACTGAGCGCAGATAAGAAATCTTCAACGGTCACTGCTTGACCATCATAGCGACGGAAATACTCATCCGTCCCTTTACGAAAGTCATCTGGTCCGAGAATATTAGCAATCATACGTACAATTTCAGCACCTTTTTCATAGACAGTGGTGGTATAAAAGTTATTAATCTCTACAAAACTCTCAGGACGTACAGGGTGCGCCAGTGGTCCTGCATCCTCTGCAAACTGATGCGCGCGTAAAGTGGCGACATCATCGATACGCTGCACCGCGCTTGACTGCTGATCCGCTGAAAACGACTGATCACGGTAGACGGTAAAGCCTTCTTTTAAACATAACTGAAACCAATCACGGCAAGTGATACGATTACCCGTCCAGTTATGGAAATACTCATGGGCGATAATGGCTTTTACGCTAAAGCTACGGCTATCCGTGGTGGTTTCAGGACTAGATAACACGCAAGCAGTATTAAAGATATTCAACCCCTTATTTTCCATCGCACCCATATTGAATTGACTGACCGCAACAATCATATAACGATCTAAGTCATAGGCACGGCCGTAATTGACTTCATCCCATTGCATTGAATCTTTAAGTGCCTGCATAGCAACATCACACTTATCTATATCAGCTGACTTTGCATATACTTCAAGTAATACATTGCGACCTTCGCTAGTTGTATAGCTATCCGACAATACGTCTAAATCGGCAACCACGCAGGCAAATAGATAGCTTGGCTTATTAGTCGGATCATGCCAAATCGCATAATGGCGGTTTGGCGAGTCAACTACCTCACCTGCTTCAACCAAATTACCATTGGCCAATAGTGTTGGATAACGCTTCTCAGCTTCAAGACGGGTGGTAAATATTGCGAGCACATCAGGACGGTCTGGATAAAAAGTAATTTTACGAAAGCCTTCCGGTTCACACTGGGTGACAAACATGGTATCGTCGCCACTACCCGCCATATAAAACCCTTCTAGCGCGGTATTGGTCTGTGGGCAGATACGTACTTGAAGCGCCAATGTTACCTCGTCAGGAGCATCAGTAATGGTTAATTTACCTGCTGACTGCTGATAACGATCACTATTCAACAATTCATCATTCATCGTAATAGCAAGCAGTTCTAAATCCTCACCAAATAAAACGATATCTCCTGCGCTTTGACGCACCATTTTTAACACACTGTCGACTTGTGCATGGTCTTCAAATAACTTGATATCTAAATCAACCGTTTCAACATCGAAGCTTGGCTTTTCATAATCTGCTAAGTTAATCTTGCTAGGCTCATGTAACGGAACATCAGGCATTTCAGGATTAATAATTTGGGCAGCGGTTTCAGCGGTAGACATATAAATTCCTATTAGTTTTTATGATGGTTATATTTATAACGGCATTTAAAGCAAATCAGATGGATAATAATTATTGTATACATTGAAGCAAAAGGTATTAATATAAAACACCTTAATTTAAGCTACATTGACCTAAACCGCCAAATTTCAAGGGTGACGGTTAATTAAAATAAGAGAGCACTATACTATTCATCTAGATATAGCCTCTATACAAAAAAGAGAAGTTTTAAATAATATGGATTATATCTATTTGTAAATTCAAGAATTATTTACAGTAATAGTACTTACATAAAGTAACATTTAGTATATGATAGATAGCAATTGCCTAAGTTTTATCGTAAGCAGTTTACAACAACAAATTCAATGAATGAAATTTTTTGGAGCTTATTATGTCAACCAGTTTTTCAAAAATCGCTGCCCTCGCTGTATTATCAAGCGCCGTTGTTTTAGCCTCAGGTTGTGCTACCAAGCGTGCTACTTCTGAAGTCGTCGTCGCTCCACTGGGTATTCCAGGTGGTCAAGTTGGCTACAATGGCGCGGTTATCGTCGACAACTCAAACGCTGTTATTACTGGCGCTGAAAACATCCAAGCGGTTGTTTACTTTGCCTTTGATAGCAGTGAAATCACCTCACAATCTGCTGGCGTTTTAAACCAACATGCAGGTCTATTAAAATCTAACCCAAATGCGGCTGTGGTTGTTGCTGGTCATACTGATGAGCGCGGTAGCCGTGAATACAACATTGCATTAGGTGAGCGCCGTGCCCAAGCAGCACGTGATTATCTTGCAGCACAAGGCGTTGCAGCAAATAACATCCGTGTCATCAGCTATGGCGAAGAACGTCCTGCTGCTGCTGGTACCAACGAAGATGCTTATGCTCAAAACCGCCGTGCTGAATTGTCTTACTAATCATATGATATAAGATAACGCAAGCATCGAAAAGCCCAGTAAATATTTTACTGGGCTTTTTATTATTCAAAAACAAATGATTTATTAACTAAATATAAACTTCGACAATATACAACCTATGCAAAACTTAACGCTAGATGATATTCACTATACCGAACTCGACCCCGTGACGATGACATGGTGTGCGACTGCTCAAGTGCGTGCTCATTCTTGCCATAATCAACAAACCGACACCCATTTATCAGTCCCTCAAATCGCTTATAACCAACGTCAGCTGCAACGTATGGGCGTGCGACTTTTATTACAAGCATTGCTCAAAAAACTTACTATCAGTGATAGTCTAGACGAGTCAGGTTTCCCTTATCGACTGATTGATAGTCAATATTATGTATGTTTTAGCCATACTAGTGGCCACAGTAAAAATGCTATTCGTATACAAAACGATAGAGAAAATACTGATATACCTTACATCAAAGTTGCGGTTATTATTAATAGTAAACATGCCTCGGGTATCGATATCGAACTCAATACAGTGAAATGGCAGGTAGCTCAGCGTTTTTATCATCCAAAAGAATTAACTATCTTACAAGTCATGTCACTCACAGAGCGTAACACTATTATCAAATATCTTTGGCAAATCAAAGAGAGTTTTATAAAGATACATCAATATACCCTTGCTCAAGGTTTGGGCATAGATTACTCCGATATTATTCCTAACTTAATCAAGCAACCTATAGAAAATCTGCCTTTACTAACGATTAATGATGTTAATAGTGATTATCGTATTGCTGCTATTCACTCGCAGCAGACTATTATCGTTTATTAAAAACATATAAAACACTATTTTAAATACAAAAAAAACGACCCTAAAAAGGGTCGTTTTTTACTTATACTTCTTTTAACAACAGTATCTAAACTGTCATTAAATTAGAAGCGGTAAGTTGCACCAACTTTAACAATTGGTAACCACTCTAACCAGTCTTTATCTTCAAGCTCATTTTTAGCTAGATTAGCAACTTGGCCAGGAGTTAGCCCTGGTACAACAGTACCACCAGGATTGACACCATCTTCTACACGTACTGGACCAGACTTACTTGCAGTAACATTAGCGTCAGTTTGACCCATGTATGCAGCACCGATTTCGCCAAACAAACCAAAGTTATTAGTGATGTTAGGACGGAAACCAATAGTTGCATAAGGTGCTAGCTTGTTGCGATGATCCATACTGCCTTTAAGAACACCTACGTCATCAGCATTATATTTCACACCATTAACTTTATAAACGCCACCATTAGGATTAGCAGTTACATCAAAGCTATTGTCAGGAACGATGATACCAGCACCCATAGTGAACCAGTTTGCCATAGGACGTAATTGTACGCCTAGGTACGGGTTACTAAAGTCAGAATCAACTTCGTAGTTTACGTCGTTTGCATCAAAATCGCCGCCGAATAAATCAGCAACATCGCCACCTGCCCAACCGGCTTGTAGTTCAGTTTTGTCATTCAATGCCCAACCGATGTTAGCGCCATAACCTAAGCTACCAACTTCAGCACTGATCGCTGCTGGATGAGTAACGGTCTGGAAGAAAGTCTTAGTACCACCAACCACAGCGCCAGTAGTATTACGTACTACACCAGCATCAGCATTGTATGCATAAGCTGGTTGAACTTCATAAGCTACAGCCACTGGCTCAGCTTCGTATACAACAGCCTCATCACCGTCAACAACGATAATTGGATCAGCAGCTAATGCAGCAGTTGAGGCTAAAACGGCAGCAGTGATTGCTGTTAATTGAATAAGTTTCATAATTACTCTCCTAAAGTATGAAATAACACGCCCATAAAAAAATGAAAATCTAACTTATTAAACAATCATTTTTGATGCGAGGATTAAAACAATTTTGGCTCAAAAAGTCACCCCTAAAGATGCACTTTTTATTTACCGTTATGTAAAGATTGCATAGATATTGTAATAATTACTACACCAAACCGCAAAACTTCGCCTTATTGTTACACAATACTCTTAAAGCTACTGCGCAGCCTAAACATGAATATGAATATGCTTAACGCTCATGTAAAGGTATTACAAAATATGTCTGCATGATGAAGCATCTTGAGGAATAACGCAATAACAGTTATAAGGTTAATTACTACAGATTGTTGTACTTTGTGACTGAATGTATCCAATATTACTCAAAAATCTAAATAACTCTCAGATAGTTTTGACAAAAATCCACGCAATATAAAGGCGCTGCTATATAATGATATATATGCTTGTGTAAGGACTATATTGTGCTAAATTAGAGTCAGTAAGCCAATTGCTGTATGCCTTTATACTTATTCATTTTTAGCCTTATTGCCTTGATTGTTGTGCTCTATTTTATAATGGCGATTATATCCATTACGCTGTGGCTATCTATTTTATTTATTCTTACTGAGTCATTTATATGCCTAAAGTATCGTCGATTACCCGTGTGCTAGAGATTATTGAGGTGGTGTCTTATGCCTCAAAACCGATTTCGCCACTTGAGCTATCACAAGAGCTTGATATTCCAAAGCCAACCATACATCGATTGATTCAAAATCTGGTCGATGAAGGGTTTGTGACCGTCGATATTGGCGGCGGTATCATACCGGGCAAACGGGTACGTAATTTGGGTGTTGAGCTTTGGCAGCAGCGGCTGTTCTTTAATGAGCGGCAAATGATTTTGCAAAAGCTGGTCGATGATCTAAAAGAGACCTGCGGTATCGGTGTTCCTTATCAGATGAATATGATCTATACCAATCGCGCACAGACGACTTTGCCGATTCAGATTTATTTGCCCGTGGGTGCAAAATCACCGATGTGGTGTACGGCTACTGGCAAGCTGTATTTAAGCCAGTTACCGCGTGCAAGTCGCGATAAGATGCTGAAAAACTTATCATTGGATAAATTTACCAAAAACACCATCACCGATATAGACGCTTTAAATGCTGAGCTTGATCGTATCGCTGATACTGGTATCGGTGTCGATAACGAAGAGTTTATCTCTGAGATGGTCGCTATTGCCATACCGATACGAGATAGGAAGTCACGCTATCTTGCTTCGCTGTATCTGCACGCACCAACCATACGAGTCTCTTTAGATGATCTATTAGCTCATGTGCCACGACTACAAAAAGCGGCGCAAGATATTCAGTCTTTGGTCTATGAGCTGCCAAGTTAAAAGCTTTCATATAAGCCAGAAATAACTAAAAAAAGGTCTGCACTATTATTATAATGCAGACCTTTTTTATTGTTAGATTAGATAGTTTAAGATAATACAGAGCTGTCGTACCGCGCCATAATACTAGAAAAATCTCTATCGCCATTCTCTACGGTATGCGCTTCATAAAGCTCAGTAACTTTAGCACCCATAGGTGTTTCTATTTTGGTATCTTGGGCAGTCTGCATAGCAAGGTTAAGATCCTTTTGCATCAGCTTACTCATAAATCCGCCTTGATAGCCATTGCTCGATGGGACATTTTCCATTACTTGCGGATACGGATTATAGACCTCTAGCGTCCAGTTACGACCTGAGCTTTGCAGCATAATATCTGATAACACTTTTGGGTCGAGACCGTTTTTGACGCCCAGATTAATCGCTTCTGCCGTTCCTGCCATCAAAATCCCAAGCAGCATGTTATTACAGATTTTCGCCACTTGCCCTGCACCGTGATCGCCTGCATGAAAGATATTTTTGCCCATCACAGCCAATATCGGCTCGGCTTTAGCAAAGGCTTTATCCTCTCCACCAACGATAAAGGTTAGCGTACCAGCGATAGCACCGCCTGTACCGCCAGAAACTGGTGCATCTAAAAAGTCGATACCAAGCTTAGTAGCGGCTTCTGCTACCTTTCTAGCATCAGCGGCAGCTATCGTACTGCTATCTATCACCAAAGTACCTTTTGGTAGCTCTGCAAGTAGACCGTTAGGGCTACCTTCTCCTAAATAGACAGAATGGACATGCTTGCCAGCGGGCAACATGCTGATAACCACTTGGGCGTTTTGGGCAGCGGCTTTAGGGCTATCAGCTACACTAGCACCCGCTTGTTGCAAACGCGCAGTTGCCTCTGCCGATAAGTCATATACCGATAGCGTATAACCTGCTTTTAGCAAGTTTTCTGCCATCGGCGCGCCCATATTACCAAGTCCGATAAAGGCGATATGCAGCTTATCCGTATTGGTGGTATTTATATCCTTTGTACCCATCTCATCACTCCTTGATGATTGATTATGTCATTCATTTTTCTTTTTTAGATTTTATTTAATCTAATTAAGCTGTTTTAAATAAAGTACTAAATATATTGTTAGCGAACGGCTTGATTACCCAATGCGGCAGCGCTCAGCCAATCATCTAGAGGATGTTCGCCTTTAGCATAAGGACTGGTAAAGTGCTGCTGGATATAATCTTGTCCCTCTGCGCTTAAACACTCAGCTAAGGTACGCGACCACTGCGGATTACGATCTTTATCAATTAATAATGCTCGCACACCTTCTTTAAAGTCAGGATTAGCGGCACAATGTACGGCGACATTAGTTTCTAGATACAAAACTTGCTCTAGCGATAAATCGGTCACTTTATGATATAGCGCATAGGTTAACGCTGCAGTCACTGAGCAACCATGTCGATAGGTTGTTACAGCTCGCTGTGTCCAACTGTCCGCAGCAAAATCTGCATCAAGCTGTGCGAGCGCCTCATCACTTTGTAATACCACATCAATATCAGCCAAACCGCCGCTGTTCATTAGCTGCTGGATAGCTCGCCAATGCTGCGCAAGCTTACTAGCAGGCAATTCAGCAACAGGCTGCGCCGCCAATGCCCGACTCACGATACTATGGGCGCTATCGTTATTTTCTTTTTTATCGGTATCTACTGCCATCTGCCAATTACTTTGCTTCAGACTCTGCATGATGGCATCATAATCCTGACTTCCAACGGCGTATTCTGCTAAGTTGGTCAATAATGCATCGCTGCCGTTACACATGGCACCTGTTAGCCCTAAAAATAAGCCAGTTTTGGCTGGCATACACTGCAAGAACCAACTGCCAGAAGCGTCAGGGAATAAGCCAATGGTAATCTCAGGCATGGCAAAGCGAGTGCGATCAGTGACCAGTCGATGACTACAACCTGCCATTAGCCCCATACCGCCACCCATGATAATGCCATCGCCCCACAGTATTAAGGGCTTGGAATAAAAGTGCATTTGTCGATAAAGACTATACTCATGACCAAAAAAGTCTGTCGCATAAGGGTTTGGCATAGGCGCTGTTGCTGACATACTGTCATATAACCTGCGAATATCACCGCCTGCACAAAACGCCTTGTCACCTGCGCCTTTTAAAACAATCGCTACTATTTGAACATCACTTTCCCACAGCTCTAGTTGCTGTGATAACAATTGACACATCTCAACGCTTAAAGCATTAAGAGATTTTGGTGTATTTAACGTCATTATCCCAATAAGGTGACCACAATCTGTCGGTTCGGTGCTGAATAATACTGGCGCGTCTGCTGTGCCTTCTATAGCTGCTGTCATAAAAGTGACCTACAAATGAAAAAGTGAAAAAATATTATTTTAGTTAAATTAACTTCTGGCTAAAATAACTTAAGTATCGTTTATTTATTTTGCCAAACCGGCTTACGCTTCTCTAAAAATGCCTGTACACCTTCGCGCTGATCTTCAGTATCGAACAATTTAACGAAGGCTTCACGCTCATAGATAAGGTTTTGCGCAGGCGGTGTATGTCTTGCTGCTTGGATAAGCGCTTTGGAATAACTGACGGCAACCGGTGATTGTTTAGCTACTTTTTGCGCTAGTGCTTGCGCTGCTAATAAACCGCTATCTTTTGCAGTGACTTCTTCAACCAAACCAATTCGCAATGCTGTCTCTGCATCGACGCGCTCACCGCACAATATCATGCGCTTTGCCCAGCCTTCGCCGACGAGAGCTGTTAGATTTTGCGTACCACCGGCACACGGTAACAAGCCAACACCTGTCTCAGGTAGAGCCATTTGGGCATGGTCTTCTACGATACGAATATCACAAGCTAACGCACATTCAAGACCGCCGCCCATTGCATAGCCGTTGATAACGGCAATACTAACACCGCGATAAGCAGATAAAGCTTCGAACGCTTCACCGAACGCAATCGCCATACTGATCGCGCGACCTTTATCACCATCGGCAAAATTATTTAAATCAGCCCCTGCTGAAAAGAACTTTTCGCCATCGCCATGAACGATTAACGCATAAACTTCATCGTTAGCATTAAGATCAGCAATCAACTGCTTAAGCGCCTTGAGACTTTCCATCGTCCACGTATGAGCAGGTGGGTTATTTAAGGTTAGCGTTGCAGTATGACCATCAATCGATAGTTTTAAGTTGATATAATCCGTCATAAAACATCCTTGTTATAATTTTTTATAAAATTGCTTTACTTATAAATTAGAATCGGCGAGTTATTTACTCA
>NZ_CBCPJH010000045.1:0-21206 GCF_965118485.1 Psychrobacter glacincola
TTATTTCAAACCCTTCAAAACAACTCACCATCCTCAACCCCCTCTTCAAAATCAAATCCTAATTGCTGATTTTTCAGTTGGTGCATTTGCTCGATACGCTGTTTACGTCCTACGATTAACCTGAGTACATCACGACGCTCTTCATTAGTCATACTTAGCCATAGCTGACGTTCCGTACGACTGCGCAGGCAACCAAAGCAATAGCCTTTTTTATTGCTCGTGCAGACACCAATGCATGGATTGGTGATATCGAACAGTTCAAACTGCTGATTCATGGCGGCTCCATCGCGTTTGTAGTTATTCCTTTAACTGGCATCATCTTATTTTAAAACACTATTATGTCGTAAATAACGAATAATAGTGTGCCGCTTTATTGTTACTGTTTTTGGCGACGCAATGCTATGCTTAACTTTTATTATCGATATAAAGTCATCATAACAAAATTAATAAGTGAGATTGTACGTGAACATTATTTATATTCATGGATTGGATAGTGATGCCAACTCTACCAAAGGCATATTATTAGAAAGCTATTGCCAACAGTATGATGCTGATATTAATGTATATCGTCCTGACCTTAATAGCGCTCCTGAGCAAGTGTTTGAGCAGTTGGTAAAATTGGTAACCGAACTCAATAGAGAAGATAAAACCGTACTTATTGGTAGCTCGTTAGGTGGCTATTTTTCAACCTTGGTAAGCAATCATACAGGTTGTCCGGCTTTATTATTGAATCCTAGTACTCAGCCACATGTGACATTACAGCGCTTTGCTAATGAGTTGCTGTTAGAGAGTGATAGTGGTGAAGATGAAAGCGAATATAAAGTGCCAGAAAATCAAATTCTCCATACGACCGCTGGTGGTTGGGACATTACACTTGCGGATTTACAATGGTTTGCAGATCATCAATTGGTATCTATTAATTATCCGCATAAAATTGCGGCTTTACTCAAAGCGGGTGACGAATTGCTAAATGCTGAGCTATCAAAAGATTTTTATCAAGCGCATGGAGCTAATGTGACTTTGCAAGCGGGCGGTGATCATAGGTTTACTGATTTTGGTGAACAGCTACCGATGGTCATTAGTACGCTACAGCGTCTGTCATCAATTTAAAGAGACGACATTATCTGACGTGAGCAACTGACAATTAGCGTTACCGTCGTTATTTTTGGTTATAATGGTTCAATAGAATGAATGATCTGTAAATATTAAAGGAAGCATTTGTGAGTGAATATAATGCGCAATCGTTAGAAGTTTTAGAAGGACTTGAGCCAGTACGTCGTCGTCCTGGGATGTATACGGATACCACGCGCCCCAACCATTTGGCGCAAGAGGTCATTGATAACTCAGTAGATGAGGCGTTGGCTGGTTATGCTAAAACCATCAAAGTTCAGTTGTATAGTGATGGCTCGCTATCGGTCGAGGATGATGGGCGCGGTATGCCGACTGATATCCATCCTGAGTTTAAACAGTCAGGCATTGAGCTGATTTTAACCCGCTTACATGCAGGTGGTAAGTTTTCGACCTCTAATTATGAGGTTTCAGGTGGTCTGCATGGCGTTGGTATCTCTGTCGTTAATGCGCTATCCACCCACGTTGAAGTAACCGTATGGCGAGATAGTACACAGTTTGAAATGGCGTTTGAAAATGGTGCCCCAGTAACGGCATTGACTGAGACGGTAAGCTCTAATAAGCGCAAACGAGGTACTAAAGTACATTTCTGGGCGGATGGCAGCTTCTTTGATACGCCTAAATTTAATATTAAGCAGCTTAAACATAATTTAAAAGCCAAAGCGGTGCTAGCAGCTGGACTGACGATTGAGTTCGTTGACGATATCAATAATGAAAAAGTCGTTTGGCAGTTTACTGATGGCGTCGTTGAGTATTTAAGCGAGCAGCTAGATGGTCTTGAAACCTTACCGCCTGAGCCTTTTTATTATTATTACGATGCTAAGAAAGGCGAGCGTGCAGGTATTACTTTTGCATTATCTTGGTTGCCTGATGGTGGTACGCCCATTCAAGAAAGCTATGTCAACTTGATTCCGACGGCTCAAGGCGGTACACATGTTAATGGCTTACGTACTGGTATTTTAGAAGCCTTACGTGAGTTTTGTGATATTCATAACTTGTTGCCGCGTAGCGTCAAGCTGACTGCAGAAGACGTATGGGACGGGATTAATTATATCTTGTCGCTTAAGTTCTCTGAGCCGCAGTTTTCGGGTCAAACCAAAGAGCGATTATCCAGTCGTGAGGCTGCGGCTGCGGTACAAACGTTAGCAAAAGATGCCTTTAGCCTATGGTTAAATCAGCACGCGGATATGGGCGCGCAAATTGCCGAGCTAGCCATTAACAAAGCAGGACGCCGTCTAAAATCAGCTAAAAAAGTTGCGCGTAAAAAGATTACTCAAGGTCCAGCTTTACCAGGCAAGTTAGCAGATTGTCGTGGTGACCTACGTGATGGGGCAGAGCTATTCTTAGTGGAAGGTGATTCTGCCGGTGGTAGTGCCAAGCAAGCGCGCGACCGCCATTATCAAGCGATATTACCTTTGCGTGGTAAGATTCTAAATACGTGGGAGGTGTCATCAGATACAGTGCTATCGAGTCAAGAAATTCACGATATTGCGATTGCAATTGGTGTTGATCCAGCATCTGATGATTTGTCTGAGCTACGTTATGACAAGGTATGTATTTTGGCGGATGCTGACTCCGATGGTTTGCACATTGCCACGCTGATTTGCGCCCTATTTGTGAAGCATTTTCCCGCTTTGGTTGATGCCGGTCATTTATTTGTCGCAATGCCACCGCTATATCGCGTTGATGTGGCAAAAGATGTGCATTATGCTTTAGATGAAACGGAGCTTAAGCAAATTTTAGCCAATGTGCCAGGCAATAAAAAAGCACAAATTACACGCTTTAAAGGCTTGGGCGAGATGAGTGCAGAGCAGTTGCGAGAAACGACCATGAACCGTGATACGCGTCGTCTGGTGCAGCTAGATATGGATGATATGGTGTTGACCAATAGCGTGATGGATATGCTGCTGGCTAAAAAGCGTGCCTCTGACCGTAAGATCTGGCTAGAAGATAAAGGTAATTTGGCTGATATTTCATAGCTGTTACGAGGACGATTAAGTTTATTTCTAGTATCACTGATATTTATGATTGAGCAATCTTTCCCATCACAAAAGCATGCAAAATCTGGCTTAGTGATACAAGCTTAATGGTATTATATGAACATCTTTTATTATATGGTGCCGTCATGACATCAAAGTTTTTTAATCGTTCTAAAGCTAATAGTTCTAAGCCGAGCCGTTCTAAAATATTACCAAACCTGAGTAAAAAACAGCTGGGTAATTTGGTTCCTAAACGGGGTAACAAAATTGCGCCAGTTATTGCTTCCGCAGTGTTAAAAGCGACAGGTTGGCGTACCGTTGGTGAGATACCAAATATTCCACAGGCTGTGGTGCTGGCGCTTCCGCATACATCGAATGTTGATGGTGTTTATGCGATACCTAGTTTATTTGCGCTTGATTTAAAAATTAGCATCATGGGCAAGCACACCTTATTTAAAATACCAGGAGTCGCACAATTGATGCATTGGATAGGAGTTATTCCTATCGATCGCAGCAATAAAGGTTCAGTATTGCAAGCGAGTATCGATAAATTTAAAACTGGCAAGCCGTTGTTTTTGGGACTATCGCCAGAAGGTACGCGCGATTATACAGAAAAGTGGAAAACGGGTTTTTATTATTTAGCTATGGGCGCTGGCGTACCCATTTTGCCAGTTGCCTTAGATTATAATACCAAAGAAATACGTTTTATGTCTTTGGTTTATCCTACGGGAAATATGGAAGCGGATTTGCCGAAAATCTATGCCCAATATAAAGGCGTGATTCCAAGACATCCTGAGCGTTTATCGCAGCCGTTACAAGACGTCAATCAATCCACTGACTAATCTTTTAAAATATTCGTTAATCATGTTTATGAATAAAAATCCCTGATACATTAATATCAGGGATTTTTTATACTTACTGTTTTTAAATCTTTAAGCCTCTAACTAGAAAATTTAACGGTTAGAACTACTAACGCCGCCGTCTACAGGTAAACTGGTACCAGTAATCATTGCAGCATCATCGCTCGCTAAAAAAGTAATTGCAGCTGCGATATCGCTTGGCATTGCACAGCGTCCAAGTGGGCTACTGTCTAAAGATTCATTATCATCTGTTTGGATAGGATTTATGCTGTCATTATTAACGCTATTGATTTGAATGGCGACTGATGTATTCTCTTTCATTATATTTGGATTCACAGCATTGATACGCACGCCATCTTTACTATGATTTGAAGCCAACGTACGGGTTAAATCAGTGATACCTGAAGTGATAGCACCATAAGTCGCTGCACTTTGCTGGCTACTACATTCTGAAAATGAAGGCACATTAATGATATTACCTTTACTCTTGATTAAGTATGGCATAGCAGCCTGACTGACATATAAAGTTTCGTTTAGGTAGTCATCAATATCGTTCTGTCCCTGTTTAATCGACAGTCCAGTGCCTTTGCTTTGCGTTACCTGTGCTGCGTTATTCACCAATACATCGATTCTCTCAAATTTATCTATGACTCTCTTGAACATTTCTTGCACTTGGCTCTCAACACTAAGATCACAGGCAATGGTCAGAAAGTTGTCGGTATGAATCCATGTACGGTCGTGTGGGAACTCTTCGGTGATTTGTTTCAACCCATTAGCAGAGCGTCCAACCAATACAACATTGGCACCTTCAGTTGCAAAACGAATGGCAGTTGCGCGTCCAATTGCTGAACTTGCATCTGTTACGATGACTGTTTTTTCTTTAAAACGTTTCATGATATGCAGTCCTTGTTATCATCAGAGAGTTATTTTCTTAATACATTTTATGGTAGCGCACAGTATTCATTTATTAGTTAATCGATGTGCAAGTAATCAAGCTTTTATGTCATCATAACAAGCCACAGTATCGAAAGCGACCATGTATAACTACTCTTATGTGGTCTATTATTTATCAAATACTCGAGCAGTAGCAGCTGACTGTACACGCTGTTTGCCCATTGCACCATTGAATATCTATTTATTTTTAATAAAAAGGCTATAACTGTGTTCCAATCAATGACGTCGATATCTGATGGAAGCTATCTTATGAATGAGATGAGCTGTTACTTACGAGAGGATATGTTAGAGATAAACCTGCCGGATCTTGAAAGTAACTATCAAGCCCATTATTATGAGTATCAGCTGCTTAAGGGGCGGTTACAGCTATTAGAGGTGGTGCTATATTTACCAAATGACAGTCTATCAGCCGACATCAAAACAAGCTCTACTGCCGTCATCAACGCTATCGAAATATGGCGTAATACTCATCTGCCAAGTGAGATAGAGACTAATATAGCTAGCTCGTTAGCTGCGATGACTGTACTGCTGTTGGATATTCAATACGAAAGTAGTATTACTAATAAAAATACTATTAATAATAGTGCATCTCAAAATACGCCTGTACAGCGTATTGGCTATGACTTTGCAGACTGTGATTCAATAGAAAACATTATTCCTGAAAGCAATACCGATATTCAGCTCTTACAAATATTTGGCTGGCATGATTGGCATGCTAATTTAGAAGTGCTACAAACACCTTGCGAGCTATGGCGATTTTTAAACTATCGTTTAGAACAGATACAGAAAAGCATTAAACAAAGTTCATCAAATACCAAAATGCTGATGGCGTCTGAATTTTTAAGCAATGCAGATTTCTTTACACCTGCTATCACAATAGATAATGCGTTGATAAAATATGGTTTACAAAATGAGCCTAACTCCGCATTGATAGCGATGTCGCTTGCGCAAAAGACCAATAGCCCAACTCTGCAAATGTATCAGCAGCATATGCAGCAAGCTGCTGCTTTATGGTCACAACTGAGTATGCAGATGTTGGATATGGCATATAAAAAATCTGCTGATCTTAAGCAAAAAGAATGTTCGAATAAGTCAAATGAAGCGGATTTATCTCAGTGGGAGCAGCAAATAGTAGATGAATCCTTGTTTTCGCGTCATGAGCTGATTCGTACTTTATATAAACATCCAAAACAAAAACTGCATTTGCAAGAACAAGGCTATGTTGTCCACCAACATTCATACGAGAGTTTGGGACGGCATTATGTATTGATATTTTATGGACAGGATGCGAAAGGGCAACACAGCAAAGCAGCTATTCAACCAAATCTAGCAAAGATAGCATTAGATGTGGCAACGCGATTACCGATATCAGAGCTGCACCATGTGATTGTGCTGGGTATCAATTTTATTATAGAAAATGCAGATACCTTTATAGATATCGACTTATGGATTCAGCCTGTTCATCCTATGAGCCAACGCGAGCGTCAGCTTACTAAACATATTCATGAATTACAGAAAGAAAGGCAAAGTAAATATAATTAAGTTGTTAAAAAGCATAATAAAACTTGTGTAGAACTACTTATTTTAAGCAGTAAAAAAGACAGCCTAAGCTGTCTTTTTATTTATAGGACCCATCAATAAAGAGTAATTATCTTAAATTATTAGGACCATCAATATCGCTATCATCAGTTGAGATATGATTAATATCAACCGTAGAAGAATTCACATCACTGGTTGAGCTTAAGTTACTAGGCGTGATGGTATCAGTCTCTGTGCTTACGATAGGCGTGGTAGATGCGCGTGGTGCAACAGATGTCGTCGCTGCACTCGGCGTATTATCACGTACTGACGCAGCAACTTTATCTTGAGTTGACGAGTTTGGCGTCAAAGCAGATTTTGCTTTTGCTTCATCACGTTCTTTATCCATTTTGTCCTGCATTTTGCGTAAGAAACGTGCTGCTGCTTCTTGACCACCAAGACCAAATGACAGGGCAAATGCGACAGCAACCGCACCTAATGTTAGACCAAATGCTAGGTTAACAATAGAATCAGCAATACCCATCGCTTTTAGACCCATAGCAAGTACTAAGCCCATGATCAAAACGCGAACGATATTTGCTAGGAACTGTGAACCTTGCTCAGAGCGTTCGACCACACCAGCAATGATGTTGGCAAGCCAAAAACCAATAAATAGTATAATCGCGCCTAGGATGATATTCGCACCAAAAGCAATAAACATCGCAATGATAGCTGAGATAGGCTCAAAACCTAACAAGTCAGCAGCAGCGATAGAGGCAAATAGCATGGCAAACAATATAATCGCATAGCCAACTAAGTCAGAAACCCTTTTACTACCCATAGTCTGTTGTAGACCAACTTTAGCAGGCAACTGATTGATTTGTGTATTTTCAAGTAAACCTTTAATGATGTTCGCAACCATACGAACGACATAGAAAGTTACAACCAAGATAGCAATCGCCATAAAGATATTTGGCAATGCTTCCATGATTTTGTTAAGCATGTTCGTTGCAGGTTGAGCAATCACGTCAATCTTTAGCGCATTTAATGCTGCAATAATTGTTGGAATGATTACTACTAGAAACGCTAATGAACCTGCAATGTTCGGTAAACTGTTCTGTTCGCTTAGACCAGCTTTGGTCGCAAGTTTCTGTACATCAAAAGTAGAAACTAAATTGGTTACAATGCCGCGTACCACTTTAGCAATGATATACCCAACGACAAATACGACACCAGCAATTAAGATGTTAGGGATAAAGCTAAAGATTTTATCAACCATATTAGTCAATGGGGCAAATAAACCATCAAGCTCTAATTGACCTAATACCATGGTCAATACGACAAGCAGGATGAACCAATAAACCATATCAGCAATCGTGCTGCTCATAGGTTTTACACCGGCTTTTGCACTCAAACGCTCATCCATCGAGGTCTTTGCAAGTGCAGCATTGATAGCCGTACGTGCAACCGTAGCAATCACCCAGCCAACCACACCAACTGCAATCGCAGCAATAAGATTAGGGATAAAGATTAATACTTGGTTTACCATATTGGCAAACGGTGCTGAAATAGAATTTAGGCTTAACTGGCTCAACGCACCAGAAATAGCGATGACAAAAATAAACCAAAAGACTATCTTAGAGATAATACCTTCTAAGTCATAGCTTTTACCCGTTGAAGAACTCATACGTTGGTTAAGGTTGATTTTAGACAGCACACCGCGTACTAGAGCAGCAATGCCCAAGGCGACAAGCCAACCAATGATAAAAATGAAAATAGCGCCGATGATTGAGCCGATAGGGCCGCCTAGATAGCCGTTGAACGATGTAAACATTGGATTCATCCTGTCCTCCTTTAATGATCGTGTATCTGCTCAGCAAATATAGAACGCGCTAATCTAACCAAGCGTTTTATTTGCATCAAACACACACCTATTTATTAATATTTTTTATTAAAATTATTTAATTGCACATTTCTTATCTTAACCAACTTAGCTTAGCTGATGCCATAAGGGATTTAAAGATAGAAAGCTTAACGTCTTACTATAGTTGTGTGATAAGTTGTTATTTTTACGGCAAATATTAACATAGACTGTACATTTGACCGATAATTTCAAGTGAGTCATGGCAGGCAAAACCAAGATTTGCTATTATAAGAGAATGTGACATCTCGCCACTATTCTTACAATTTGAGAGCATTTTATGAAAAAAATCACGACCCTCAGTGTTACTGCCCTAGCAAGCGCTATGCTGTTAATGACTAGCTGTAGCACTAATAATGGTAATAAAGAAACGGCTGCAAAAGCTGTATCAGTCACTGAACAAAGTCCAGCCAATGAAAAAGTAGGTTATAGCTTGGGCTATATGATGGCAGAAGGAAACAAGGAAGCGGTTGGGGATTTGAACCTTGATACTTTTGAAAAAGGCTTCCGTGATGGCTATGAAGGTAAAGATTCATCATTGACTAAAGAGCAAATGGAAGCAGTATTGACGGCCTATCAAAAGGAACAAGAAGAGAAGTTTGCAAAAGATATGGAATCTAAAGCGGGTGACAATAAAGCTAAAGGCTCGGCATTCTTAGCAGAAAACGGCAAAAAAGCGGGCGTGAAAACCACTGCTTCTGGTCTACAATATAAGGTAGTGACCGCAGGTACAGGCAAGTCACCGAAAGCGACAGATGTAGTTGAAGTAAATTACGAAGGTAAATTGATTGACGGTACCGTATTTGACAGCTCATATGAGCGCGGTGAGCCAATTGAATTCCCACTGAATCAAGTAATCGCTGGCTGGACTGAAGGTCTACAATTGATGAAAGAGGGCGGTAAATACGAGTTTTACATCCCATCTGATATCGCTTATGGCGAAGCAGGTAACGCAGGTATCGAGCCTAACAGCACGCTTATCTTTACAGTTGAGCTATTAAAAGTAAAATAATGCTTTAAATGTTCTAATAGTATTAGAAAATAAAGCCATAAAAAAGCCCTCTTAATTTAAGAGGGCTTTTTGACGTTTATCAGTTATTCACTATCCGCTATTAGTTAAAGGTTCTTTTGGAAAACTTTAGAATTACGACCGTTATTATATGTTTCGCGGCGCGCTTCGGGTAAAGCATCTGCTTCAACTTCAGCAAAGCCTTGTTCTACAAACCAGTGCGCCGTACGAGTGGTCAGTACAAATAATTTGTGTAAACCATGACTGCGCGCTTGTTGCTCTAAAAATGCTAGCAAGTCAGCTCCGCGGCTGCCGCTACGGTATTCAGGATGTACAGCAACACAAGCGACTTCTGCTGAATTTGAATCTAGTGGATGAAGCGCTGCACAGCCAAGAATCATACCATCGCGCTCAATGACGCTATAGTTATCAATTTCTTGCTCTAAGCGCTCACGTGAGCGGCTGACCAAAATACCTTGCTCCTCTAGCGGCGTTAATAACTCAAGAAGACCCACCACATCATCGATATCTGCACGACGAATTTCTTCGTAGGGATCATGGCTTATCAAGGTGCCAGAACCATCACGGGTAAATAGCTCTTCAAGTAGCGCACCGTCTTTTGCGTATGAGATAATATGAGTGCGATGCACGCCTTGACGGCAAGCTGTACTTGCGCAACTCAAAAAGTAATTAATCTCACAGTTGAGGTTACGGTCACGTAAGAAGCGATCGACCTCGTTTGGAATCATCTCACGTAATAATCGATCATCGTGATTGATACCGGCTTCTTCGCCCAAGAAAATCAGCTTATCAGCACCTAATGCTACTGCTGCACTAAGAGCAACATCTTCAGCAAGTAAGTTAAATACTTCACCCGTTGCTGAATAGCCCATTGATCCTAAAATCACAATATGTTCGTGTAGTAAGTTGTTTTTAATCGCTTCAACATCGATAGAACGGACTTCACCAGTCATCTGATAATCGACGCCATCACGGATACCGTAAGGGCGCGCGGTCACAAAGTTGCCCGATATCGCATCAATGCGCGAGCCGTACATAGGTGAATTTGCCAACCCCATTGACAGCTGTGCTTCGATTTGCAGACGAATAGCACCAACGGCCTGTAAGATAGATGGCATCGCTGCACGCGGTGTCACGCGAATGTCTTGGTGCAAAGGAGATGTAATATTAGCATCTTTTAGGTTTTTTTCGATTTGCGGTCGCGCCCCATGCACTAATACCAGCTTGATACCCAAGCTATGCAGTAGCGCAAAATCATGAATCAGCGTACTAAAATTTGGATGATTGACCGCCTCGCCACCAAACATAATCACGAACGTTTTGCCGCGATGGGTGTTGATATAAGGAGCAGAGTTACGGAACCAATGGACGTATTCAGGCTTAATCTGGGGCATGGCGCTAGTAGTCATAATGGCAGCAATAGTCGTTATAATAAGAAAAAGGGGATGACAGAAAATGCCTGTCGCTAAAGGATCGTCAAAGATTTACCATAGCAAAAAACACCGTTATGAGCTATCTTTTATTTCACTAGCATTAATGAGGCTTTATAGCTGCTTAACGGTATACATAACCGCAACACGGGGTTAATGTACGCATAAATGCTTTTTGTTATGCTAAGCGCTATTGCTTTACTGATGGCTTACGCAGATAATTGATAAAAATAATAACGTTTAGAAAACTCATCTTATTAAATATGATACCTTTTGACAGTAATACGTGCTTCAAGAGTCGTATTCGCTAAATAATATGTAATAAGATGAGTTTTGTCAGCTTCATTTTTACCAGCTTTGTTTTATCGTCATACGGTTTTATAGATACATTAACTAGGGATAATAAATGTCATGAAGAAAAGTAACCATTTTGCTAATCCATTCAGTGTATGGAGCGGGCACCGCTTATTTCATGTGGTTGCCGGTACGCTCGTTGGCGTAATGGCAGTCACCCAAGCCTCAGCGATGTTGCCGACGCCAGAACAAGCGGTTGATAGTTCAGTTGTGCAGTCAAATAGCAATCAAGCCAATCGCTCAAATGCGCAAGCGGTCAATAGCAAAATCACAGCATCATTGATTAGTGTTGATGCAAATGGTCAGGAAATATTGGTGCCTGTAACGGCAAATACACGTTTGCAGTCAGGTAATGTCCTAGAGTATCAAGGTTTTTTTACCAATACTAATGCCGATCGCGTTCGCAAAATGACGGTTACGATGAGTATCCCTGAGCAAGTTGAATTATTACGTGCCGTCTCTCCTGACTTCCCGTATGGTAGTGCCGATGGCAATACTTTTGCCCGTATGCCGCTACGTGGAAAAGTTGATAATCAGCTACAAGAAATCCCATTGAAATTTTATAAAGCGGTTCGTTGGGATTTGGAAGGTGTGGGGCTAAATGATACCGTCGCGGTTAAGTACCGCGCCCGTGTTAAATAAAGCCAGTTTTTAGAGAAATAGTTTTGAAATAATAGTTTCTAACTACTGAAAAACAAAAAGCACGACAGTTTCGACTGTAGTGCTTTTTTATTAGATATAGCCCTTTAAGCTCTGAGTATTTTAGGGCATAGCTATCTTAGGATAAGGGTAATATCAAAGAGTGGCGTATTTACTGCTAGATTTCTCTTTGATTAATTGCTGAATGGCATTGATTTGGGCAGTTGTGGCTTGCACGCCAGCCGTGATAAGTGCGCTGCGCTGGCTGGTATCTAATGAGCTGATATGACCGACGTTGGGTAGAATGACGATATCAGCGCGATCACGCTCATGACGCATGGATAAAGCGCTATGCTTCATCGATGGCGCATTAAAGTTATAGGCTACATTAGTGATGACATTGTTTTCAAGTAATCCCCAAAAGCTGGTTAATGAATTTATAGTTGGTTTTTTATTGCTCGTCGAAGTATTCGGGATAGCAGCAGTTACATCAACAGCGATGATAATATCAGCACCTAGGTCACGGGCGCTATCTACAGGTACTAAGCTAACCACACCACCATCAATATATTTTTTACCGACTTTTTCAGGAATACGCGGCGCAATAAAAACATTGGGCACACTACAAGATGCTTGTACAGCAAGCCCAGCATCGCCCGTGGTAAACACAGCTTTTTTCAGCGTATTTTTTTCAGCAGTAACTGCCGCAAATGAGATGGGAAAATCTTCTATCGCTCGTTTTCCTACTTTAGCATTGATAAAGTTTTTAAGTTTAATGCCTTCAATAAATCCTTGGTTCGATAAGGTAAAGTCCGTCAATTCACTATCAGTGGTTGTCAGTGCTAGGCGCTCAAGCTCTTTTGCCGTATAGCCGCTTGCGTATAAGCTACCGACCAAACTACCAACACTGGTACCAACGACCAACGTTGGGGTAATGCCGTTTTCCTCTAGTGCTTTAATGACGCCTACATGCGCGAAACCTTTAGCACCGCCGCCGCCTAATACTAACGCTACCGTGGGTTTATTAGTCACTAATGGCTCAGAATTTGATACTGGCTTCAGACTATTACAAGCGCTCATCAATATCCCAAAGGCGATAAGTAGACTCAGACGTGCTACTGTTAAATGAGGCAAGCATTGATACGGGAGCGCAGGAGTAGACATAAAAATTACCTTAAATAATCGCTATCATTTAGTAAAGAAGACATCATTGATGGCGATGAGATAAATCGCTTAGTTATCTTTAACGCTTTACGCAGCAGTATTACTAAATAGCTCATTATAAGCAATGACATTGTCAGCTATAATCGTAAGGGCTTAGTATTTTATAAGAGTTCTTATAAAATGGTACAGCTTGTAAGACCATGCCGCTCAGTCTATAAAACTTTACCTTAATTCTGTTAGGATTTTCGATGCGCACATTGCTTAGCTCTACTTCAACTCAGTTACCAGATTCTGTATTGGACAGTGCAGCGAAAAATGCCAGCTCTAATATGGCTGCCTCGGTACTTGATTTACCAGTGACAGCGCTGACTGGTGTGGGTCCAAAAGTAGCGGAGCAGTTGACGCAATTGGGTATTACTCGTATTTTTGATTTGTTGCTGCATCTACCACGTGATTATGAAGACCGCAGCCGATTGGTGTCGATAGGCGAAATTGCGCACGGTCAAGCGGCTTTAATTACGGGTCGCGTAGTACATGTCGATACCAATCGTAGTGGCATGTCAGTGATTGTCAATGATGATACTGGTACGATATCGTTACGTTTTTTCAAGGTTTACCAAGGTCTTGCACAAACGATGAGTGTCGGTACACATCTGCAGCTGTTCGGTGAAGTCAAAGTTAGCCGTTATGGCAAGCAGATACATCATCCGGAATATCAGATTATCAGTAGTAATGAAGCAATCGTAAATACGGGTTTGCAGCCCATTTATCCTAGTGTAAAAGGTCTACATCAAAACAAGCTGCGCACCTTAATCAAGCTTGCGCTGCAAACAGTTCGCAGTCAGGGCTTACCGATGACCTTATTTACGCCTGAAGATTTTTCAGTGGTGGCAGATTTGCCATTAGCGCCTTTTGAGCCTGCTAAATTAGCAACTGTAGAAACTGATTTTCCAGACGATATATTTTCAACACTCGCACGTAGTGTGCCGGACAACAGTTTTGGCAACACCAATGTTAGCAATAATAATAGCGTCAATAGAGGGGGAAGCTCTCTTTATCAAAGTCAAAATAATACCAATTTAGACGCTGTAAATAGGGCTAGTAATAACGTCTACAATTTAACGATATTTGAAGCGTTAGTGTTACTGCATACGCCGCCCACTTATACCGATGCTGGTCGACAATATCAGCTGCTGACACAATTAAGTGCTCGTACTCATGCTGCCTGTCAGCGTCTTATCATTGAAGAATTGACTGCGCATCAGCTCAGTTTATTGTATCGCCGTCAGCAATTACACCAATATAAAGCACCAAAATGTGGCGTCCAAAGTCCATTGTCGGATAAGTTGTTTGGTGCGTTGCCATTTGACTTAACCGGCGCGCAAAAAAGGGTGATGAAAGATATTACTGCTGATATGGCAACCTCCATTCCGATGCTGAGGTTGGTACAAGGAGATGTCGGTGCTGGTAAAACATTGGTTGCAGCAGGTGCAGCGGGTTATGCATTAGATAGTGGCTGGCAAGTGGCGGTGATGGCGCCAACAGAAATCCTAGCAGAGCAGCATTTGGTTAATTTCAAAAACTGGTTTGAGCCTTTAGGGGTTGGTGTTGGCTGGCTTGCTGGTAAACAAACCGCAAAGCAGCGCCGCGAAGCGCTAGAGGCGGTGAGCGAGAATACCGTACAAATCGTTATTGGAACGCATGCCTTATTCCAAGAGCAGGTGAAATTTGCTAAATTGGGTTTAGTCATTATCGATGAGCAGCACCGTTTTGGCGTTGAGCAGCGTATGGCGCTGACCAATAAAGGGGTAGCAAATAGCACCCCGCATCAGCTTATTATGACGGCAACACCCATCCCACGTACGCTAGCGATGAGTGTTTATGGTGATATGGACACCTCAATTATTGATGAATTGCCACCAGGACGTACGCCTATTACGACGGTGACGATTGACCGTAACCGCCGCGATGAAGTGATTGAGCGCATTGCCGTTAATTGTGAAGCGGGCAGGCAAGCGTATTGGGTTTGCTCATTGGTAGAAGAGTCCAGTGTGCTCGATGCGCAAGCGGCTGAATCCACTTATGAAGATTTAAATGAGCGCTTAGATATTCGTATTGGCTTGGTACATGGCAAAATGAAATCCGCTGATAAGCAAGCCATCATGCAAGAGTTTAAAGCTGGCAATCTTGATTTATTGATTGCTACAACGGTTATTGAAGTCGGCGTTGATGTACCCAACGCCTCACTGATGGTCATCGAAAATGCAGAGCGCTTGGGTTTATCGCAATTACACCAATTACGTGGACGTGTTGGGCGAGGCTCAACCAAAAGTTACTGCGTGCTTCTATATCAAAAGCCTTTGTCAGAAACGGGTACTGAGCGCTTAAATGTATTACGTGATAGCACCGATGGTTTTGTCATTGCGCAAAAAGACTTGGAGCTGCGTGGTCCTGGTGAGCTTCTTGGCAAGCGACAAACGGGTAATGTCGGCTATTACTTGGCAGATCTGATTCGCGATGAGCAGTTATTTGCTATTGCGCAACGCATAGCAAAGCATTTGATCGCAAATCCTACGCGTAAAGCTGATGTCAGTCAACTGATTCATCGCTGGATGCCTGAAGCAAGTCGATATACCAATGCCTAAAAAATCATAATTTTGAAATTCCTTATAAAGTAAAAAACACTTTTAAAACACTATATTTATAAATTAAATGACTACTTGATATATACTATCTTCACTGAAATTAATGACTATTGTCGATAATAAATATTATGTTATAAACGATTTATTAAGCTTTTTATAATGACTTGTGACTATTACACCTTTTATTATTGCCGATTCTTAGTATCCATATCCATTTTATGTCTGCTGTATTTATAGAGAGTTATCATGAGCGATTTTGAAGATAACAAGCTGCCAGTTGAATCTGAGCTACCACCATACCGCCAATCTACGACGCTGACGAACAAGCCAGCGTCAAAGTTTCCTTTATGGATCTTGCCAGTATTGGCAATCGTGCTGGTTATTGGCGTGTTGGTTGGCAAATATTGGAGCAATGATAAGACAGAGTCGGCTGAGGTTGCAGCCCCATCTAATACACAAAGCGGTGTCGCAGATAAAGGTGCGGTGGTGAGTACTGAACAAGCCGTACTTTCGGTAGAAACAATGGTGCCAAGCCAAGACAGTATCGGTAATACGCTAAGCGCTGATGGCACGATTGCTGCGAAAGATATCGCCAATGTCAGTGCCAGAGTCAATGGGGTGGCGATTGAACGTATATTGGTGGAAGAAGGTCAGCGTGTCAAAGCGGGTCAAATATTAGCGGTGTTTGATACTGATGCGATGGAGCAGCAAGTGCTGCAAGCTGAGGCAGATGTTGCAGAAGCAGAAGCGACGCTTGCCAATGCTACCGCCGATGCTGCACGTGTCCTGCCGCTCATTGATATAGATGCTATTAGCAAGCAAGAAGCCGATCGTTATCGCACTGCTAAATTACAAGCACAGGCAGCATTGCAAGCATCTAGAGCTCGCCTGAGTACGCAGCGATTGACCGTTTCTAATGCCAACGTGGTTGCGCCTGTTAGCGGTATCCTCAGTGAAAAAATGGCAGAAGTGGGTATGGTTGCCGGTGGAGAGCCATTGTTTACCATTATTAAGGGCGGAATTTTGGAATGGCGCGCCGATATTGATCCCAAGCTTCTTGGTGAGGTTAATGTTGGCACACCGGTAAAAGTGAGCCTACCGGGTGGCGACTCTGTCATGGGGCAGGTCAGCCGTATTGCTCCAACTGCGGATAATAATCGCCAAATTACTATCTATGCCAGTCTCGCTGCTAACGCAAAAGTGCGGGCAGGGATGTATCAAACCGGAGAGTTTTTACTGGGTAATAGCAATGCTCAAACCGTACCCAATAGTGCAATCGTCAGTAATGATGGCTATGACTACGTAATGCTGGTCAGCAATATTGTTACTAAAGACGGTCAAAATATAGGTCGTATCAAGCAACAGCGCGTGACCTTGGGCGAGCGCTTTGGGGATAGTGTGGCGCTGACAGAGCCGCTGCCTGCTGATAGCCAAGTTGTGAAGCAAGGCGGTAGTTTTTTAAATGATGGTGACTTGGTACGTATTATTGATGGGCTAAATAAAGCAGGCAGTCAAACGAACAAGCAAGCTGATAAACAATCTACTGCCGCGCAGGCACGCTCATGAGTTTAAATGTCTCCGCTTATTCGATTAGAAACCCCTTAGTTGCTATCTTGCTGTTTGTGCTGCTGACCTTGGGCGGTATCTATGGTTTTATGAAGATGAAGGTACAACAGTTCCCTGATATCGACTTGCCAGCGGTAGTTGTCACGGTTACTTTGCCGGGTGCTGCGCCCTCTCAGCTTGAAAACGATATCGCAAAAAAGGTAGAAAATAAGCTCACCAGTATTGAAGGTGTCAAACATATTCGCACCACGCTACAGACAGGTGCGGCGACTATGGTCACCGAGTTCGTCTTAGAAAAAGACATCCAAGAAGCGGTCGACGATGTACGTTCGGCAGTGGGTGAGGTACGTGGCGATTTGCCCGCAGCAGCCAATGATCCCATTATTACCAAAGTCTCAACGTCAGGATTTCCAGTTGTTACCTATTCGGTCGCGTCTGAAAACATGAATGTCGAAGACTTATCTTGGTTCGTTGATGATACCGTTACTAAGCGTCTTTCCGACATACCAGGTGTCAGTACCGTTAGCCGTATCGGCGGGCTACAGCGTGAGATTACCGTTGCTGCTGATCCTATTACCTTGAGTGGTCTGAAGCTTTCTATCACTCAATTGTCCAATCAAATTACCGGTATTCAGCAAGACAGCTCCGGCGGTGAAGCGGAAGTGGGTAAAACCACGCAGACTATTCGTGTTCTTGGGGCTGTTGAGCGTGCAAGCGAGCTTAATAATTTACAAATAGCTGTCCCAACAGGTGGTACGCAAGCGCTTGGACGTATGGCAGACATTACCGATGGCGCCGCTGACCCTAGCTCTATTGCCAAGCTTGACGGACAAACGGTGGTCGCATTTAATATTACCCGCTCGCGTGGCGCTAGTGAAGTTGAGGTAATGAAGCTAGTCGATGCCGAGCTTGCCAAACTGTCAGCAGATATAGGCAATATTAATATCGAAAAAGTCTATGATCGAGCCACTCCTATTGCAGAAGATTATCAAGCATCCTTACGCATGCTGATAGAAGGCGGTATTTTAGCCGTTATTGTGGTTTTCCTATTTTTACGTAATTTGCGCGCGACTTTTGTGGCTGCAGTAGCGTTACCGCTATCCGTTATCCCGACATTTTTGGGCATGTACTTATTTGGTTTTAGTCTTAATATTATTTCTCTTTTAGCACTATCATTGGTCATTGGGGTGTTGGTCGATGATGCAATTGTAGAAGTCGAAAATATCATACGCCATCTGCGTATGGGTAAGACGCCCTATGAAGCGGCGATGGAAGCCGCGGATGAGATTGGCTTGGCAGTAGTAGCTACTACCTTTACCTTAATTGCGGTATTTTTACCGACTGCTTTTATGGGTGGTATTGTTGGACAGTTCTTTCGACAATTTGGTTGGACGGCGGCATTATCGATATTTGCCTCATTAATGGTGGCGCGTCTTATCACACCGATGATGGCAGCGTATATACTACGACCAGAAAAACAGCATGTCGAAAAACAAAGTGCGCTGATGGATTGGTATCTTAAGGTTGTATCATGGACGCTGCATCATCGCTGGATTACGATAGTTGCGACCCTAGTTCTATTTGTAGCGTCATTGGCATTGGTGAAATTACTACCAACCTCTTTTATTCCTGATAACGATATTGATCAGACGCGGGTAGAGATTGAGCTGACGCCTGACGTTGCATTAGAAGATACTGAACGCGTAGCGGCGCTGGCAAGTGAGCGTATTTTAGCGATGCCTGAAGTCGCTCATATCTTTACGTCAGTAGGTGAGGCTCAAGAATCGATGGGTCCTAGTGCTGGCTCAGGCAGTGGCAAAAGTGAAAATATTGCGGGCTTAGATGTGGTGCTTACTCCGAGAGCAGAACGTGGCTCTAAGCAAGAGATCGAGCGTAAAATCAGTAGTATATTGTCAGAAGTGCCGGGCGCTCGTTTTACCGTTGGTTTATCAAGTGGCGGCGAGACAGGTTATAATTTTTCTTTAACCAGTACCGATCCCAAATTGCTTGAGCAAACTGTACAGCAGATGATGTCAGAGATTCGTCTGTTACCGACAGCAGGTTCTGTGACCAGTGACCGCAGTTTACCGCGCCAAGAATTGACCGTCACGCCAGACCGATTAGCAATGGCGGATAAAGGCGTAACCACGCAAGATATTGCTACGACCTTGCGTGTGGCAACCGTCGGCGACTATGAGCAGCGTTTATCTAAGCTGAATCTAGATACGCGGCAGATACCTATTGTCGTACGCTTGCCGGATATCGCTAAGCAAAATGTCAGTCAACTAGAAGGTCTCTATGTACCGAGCGCGTTACCAGCAGGACAAGGCGTGCGTGTCGGTGAAGTGGCAACGCTTGATTTTGGTACTGGACCTGCGCAAATCAGCCGCCTTGACCGTGAGCGTGCTATTAGTATTACTGTGCAGCCTGCTAATGGCGAGCTTGGTGATTTAGTACAAGCAGTTAAAAATATACCCAGTATGCAAACATTACCTGCTTCTATTACCATTATTGACCAAGGGCAAGCAGAAAACATGGCTGAGCTATTTAGTGGCTTTGTGATTGCGATGTCGGTCGGTGTGGTCTGTATTTTAGGTGTGCTTATTTTGTTATTTGGGCGTATTTTGCAGCCCTTTACTATTTTGATGGCGCTGCCACTATCTATAGGTGGTGCTTTTGTCGGCTTGGTGATTACCAATAGTAGTCTGTCGATGCCATCGATGATTGGTTTTATTATGCTGATGGGTATTGCTACTAAGAACTCTATTCTTTTGGTCGATTATGCGTTAATAGCCCAGCGCCGCGGTCTAGCACGTTTTGATGCCATTATTGATTCGTGCCGTAAGCGTGCGCGTCCTATTATTATGACTACCATTGCGATGGGTGCGGGCATGTTGCCATTGGTATTTGGTTGGGGTGATGCTGATCCTACTTTCCGTCGTCCGATGGCGGCAGCAGTATTGGGTGGTTTGGTCACCTCAACCTTATTAAGCCTAGTGGTCATTCCGGTGGTTTATACCTTGATGGATGACTTATCAGGATGGTTTAGCAAATGGTTAATACCGCATGGAAAAGAGAGCTCAACCGCTGATAAATAAGTGTCGCTAGATACTTTTTTCTGTTATAACAGTAAGGTACGAATAACAAAAGCTAAGCTTAATGATTAAGCTTGGCTTTATCAGCGTTATATAGATATGATTAACAGATAAAAAGCATGACTGTCACAAAGGATGTGATTGATAGGTTGGTTATCACAACAAAGGAATGTCAGCATGCACCCATCTTTATTTTCAAAAGATAGATTTCTCTATCAAAATGCTATTGTCGATTGGCTGATAATCAACATAAGTGTCATTGACAGTTATAGTTATGAGCCGAAATATAATACCACCCCTTCTTGTAGCAACACTCACTTTATCGTTGGTTCTGTCAATCACGCTATTCATAATGAAAGTTTTTATAATGATATAGATCAGCTAGGTTGTGACTCAACTACCAAAATCAACATTATCTCGTCCTTTCTTCCTCTAAATATCTTAAATGTACTTGATTCAGTCCTTAGTATGGTTCTCAGAAGCTATAGATTTTTTAATACTGAAAGCTCCCATTAGTATGATCTGATTTTAAAAAGCAATATTTAACACCTAATGTAATATTTAAAGCTTAATAAAGGCTGCTCAGATTTTATAAACTAGATGATTTGCTGAGATTAAAGAGTAAACCAATAACTTTAAATACTGCCGCATTCAATCATTACATTACTAATATCGTCAAAATATTGGTTTATTGAGGTTACGTCGGAACCACTATTAACCGGCTGAAGTGGAATACTAATGAGCAGTTTTTTTATGCATGATAGAAAAATTCTTCTGGCAACTTAGAATAGTTAATTAACATTTATTATAATTATTTACTGTTACTAAGTGTGGTTATCATCAATTGCCTAGACCTAGTTTCTAGTAGAAAAACAATGTTTATTCTTTTATAGAATAATAATATTCGTTTTTTTGCAAATTAT
>NZ_CBCPJH010000046.1:0-19824 GCF_965118485.1 Psychrobacter glacincola
CATCCTTAAAAAAACGATTACTGAGGGATAAATTGCTTAGCCAAGCTATGTGGTTTAAGTGATGATTTTTCACTTATCCACAAAAAATTTTATCACCCGTTTCTTTAAAGGTTTTTATTTGATCCTGTTTACTCCTGTTTACTCCTGTTTAAGAGCCTTTTTTCTTCTTTATAATCAATAGCTTACAAAGAGAAAAAACAGTAAATGAGCAGAAAAAACAGTAAATGAGCAGAAAAAACAGTAAATGAGCAGAAAAAACAGTAAATGAGCAGAAAAAACAGTTGTATATTAAATACTGTTTATTTGACTGTTTTTAATGTTACTATAGCTTGAATGTTTTTAAAAAAAACAGTAAATGAGCAGGATTAAAAATGGAAAATAATTTAGTTGTTCAATCAAACGAGCTGATTTTAGCAACATACACAATGCAAAAAACAGACAAAGAGCTAATGCTTGCGTGTATTAGTCAGATAGACAGCAGACCTGACGCACCAGAAGTAACAAAACAGACTGAATTTAAAGTGTCTGTAGATGATATAAAGTCACTGTTCTTTGGTAAGAAGTCTAAAAACGAGCAGAACGTCTATCGTGATATGGAAAACGCAAGTAAGCGTTTGTATGACGTTGATATTGTAATGAGCTTGCCCGAAAACAAAATACTTCAAACAAGACTTATCAGTAGTATTGTCTATGACCCGGATAACGGAGAAGTTTCTTTATCTTTTGCAGAAAAGATTTTGCCTTATTTGACACAGCTAAGAGCTAATTTTACTAAGTATAAGTTGCTTGAAATCGGCGAGTTATCAAGTATCCACTCAATACGTTTATATGAATTGGTCGTTATGTGGGTTAATCAGTTTCAGTACAGCAAAGATTTTACACTTGAAGAATTTAAGCATGTAATGAATGTCAAAGGTAAATACAAGCAGTTCGGTCATTTGCGACAATTTGTTATTGAAACAGCTATTAACGACATTAACGAGAATACAAACTATAGTGTTAGCGTGGAGTATCAAAAGAAATCGAGAGGTAAGGGATTTAGAGGCTTAAAGCTGAGTTTCCATAAAAAAACATTAGACAAGCTAACGGGTGCAGACGGTGCATTATCGCAAGCAGCCATCCAGTCCATTGTCGATAGCGTGCAGTTTATGAATGACTATAACGATCATCCAAGCCTAAGTTATGACGGAAAAATGCAGACTGACGCATTTAAGCGCGAAATGATTAATATCATACAACGAGAGCCTGAAAGCTTTAACAAGCCTAATAAGGCTTTAGAGAGCTATTTACCAAAGATTAAACACTAATGTTTTTTCCAACATCGAGACCATTCTGAATTATATACAACAAGGACTATAGACATGACTACTGGTACATCAGAATTAAATACGCAGGATTTTATTGCAGAATTTGGGCAGCATGAGCTTGTAAGCGATTTTAGCGAAGAAGCGATTAACGCTATTTTAAGCCAATATAACCGTGTAAAAAGCGAAAGCAATGACCCAGCATCTATTGCTTGGGAGCCGCTCTTTAATGACGCCCTCGAGTGGTGTGCTTCAGGTGTTGTTTATGAGCTTAGTAGCGAAGTAAGAGAACATACTAGCGAAATTATCAATATGGTTCGTACTGCTGATATTAGCATTAGTGCCGATGCGAAAGAGAAATTTGATAACTTGGAACATGATTTAAACGATGAGGAATTGCTACAATTTTTAAAGCCTGAGTTGATGAAATCACCTGATTATTTTAATAAGGTTGCAGCTATTCTAGCTCATGAAAATAACTTCACAAAACTTGATAACGGCAAGTATCTTATTTTAGGCGCTTACTGATTGGAATAAGGCAGTTTTTAAAGTGGATTTGCTCAGCTATTTTTTAAGGTCAAATTAGTCAGTCATTGCTTATTCTCCACTTAGTGAATTATAAACATTCATATAGAATCTGGGATGATTTACGAACATCAGTTGTAGTCAAAAGAACCACCGTTTTTTCTTCTTAGCCGTCGCGACGACTGAATCGTCTTTTTTTTCTTGCTCTGGTTCAAATGGCGGCTCATCGCTCATTTCAGCTTGCTTAAACTCTAACAGTCTCACTTGTGCGAAATCCTGGATACTGGCGTTGGCTTTATCCAGTGTTTTGTTCAATTGTCCTATCTGCTGCTGATAATTTTCTATTAACTTCTTTTGATCACTCACTTGTTGGCTGAGATGTTCATTCTTGAGCTTTTCAAGCGCTAATAGGTGTTCAATGTCCGTATTGTACTGAACACTTTGACTGTTCAGAGGTGTACTTTGAACAGTGTCCACTGAACGTTCAGTACGTTTTTTAGAAATTGGCTCACCAAACACGCGTAACATTTCTGAAACGTCTATTTTCTTATCTGCTGTTCTGGAAAGTTCACCGTCATTGACTTTCTGATAGATCGTCGTTCTTGATACACCCCATTCTTTTGCTGCTTTCGTCACCGATATGTTCATTGTTCACCTAGTGTTCAAGTACGTTTTTAGTGTCTGTACAGTACAACTGTCCAGAACGTTCAGTGAACAACTATCGCACTAACTTATCTATCAGGCAAATTATAAATAAACTGCTGTGTAAATCAGACGGTTGGTTATATAGCACTCACTTTATTGAACAAATATAGGGTATTATTAATGCTTGAACTCAGTGTCTTAGGTCTTAAAGAAAGTAGGTTCTATGAAAAAACTTATTCTAAGTATGGCGTTATCTCTCTTTGCCTTATCTTCTCAGGCAGCAGTTACAGTCACTGATAATCCATTTTATAGTGATGTCGAGGTAGAACATCCGTTGTTTGCTAAAGGTGCTGGCGGCTCTCAATGTAAAGGCTTACCGCGCACTTGTGGGCAGATGGTTAGCTGTGAACAAGCCAAACAAGCACTCAAATGTGGAAATACCAAGCTAGATCGTGATAAGGACGGCGTACCATGCGAATCAATATGTCCAGGTGGTTAATTGCAGTAGCGTCTATCGTTATGATTGGGTGCAGCTCAGACAATACAGAAAATGATCTGTATGGTTCAGGCTATATCGTAGTGAGTGAGCAGACATGGAGTAAAGATTACACAACACCTTATCCGTTTACGGTGCCTGAGGGTGAGATTGCGTGTGCCTCAAATCCTTCCTTTGGTCGTGAGGTGTTTTTTCATCCTAAGGGTTACACCGATGAATCTTACGTTGGTATACCGCTTAACAAAGCAGCGGTAGATGGCTTAAAGCTAAGTCGTTTGACGCCAAATGTGCCTTATAGTGTCAAAGAAGGTGCTGATCTGAGTGAGGCCGTACAAATTGGATTGAAGGTCTGTGATGAGTATGAGGATAGGTTTGCGAATTATTAAGTTCGGTACCCAAGTGAGTAATTGAATATTAGGCTGTAAGCTTTTAAATTATTTTTATTTACCATAACGCCCGTTATGGGTACCGATTTCCTCCCTAGTGAGCGTTTGAACTGTATCAGTCAGAACATTCGGCCAGAGATAAAAATAGTGTGCATAAGTTGTATCAAGCTTATACACACTACTTATCAACACCTAAGCCGCAAAGACACTCAATTTATATATAACCAAGCCCAATAGCCCGCTTCTATTCAATATAATTAGAAACCTAGACCTACCTGCTCAGGTATTGAAAGCCTTCCATTTGATTCTTTCAGGTTGCTAGGTAAAGAATTGTCTATGTCCTTTGGATTAATTACTATGGCTTGTGGACCATCTTCCTTTATGATTTGTCGATTTAAATCGTACTTAGGATTGTTCTGATAGTCTTCGTTATATATTACAGCACGCTTAATATCATATTCTTTTGCTTTTTCCATAGCATGACGGGAACCACTGTCTGGTTTAGGATTATTGGGATCAAGGCTTGTTTTACTATAACTCGCACTCAATACCACCAAATCACTGAAAAGTGCTTGCAGACGATCTCTTTTTACATATCTACTCGCTTGTTCTCTAAAATTCGCAGGTGAAGGTGACGTTAAGTATTCAGTAATTAGCAGACCTTGGTTTTCAACAATTTCACGAGCTAAACCTATATTTTGAGCTGGTAAGATATTGTTTAAAGGACTAGGCAAAATAGCAACGGTTCGAGCATTTAATGCCAGTGCCTTTCTATGCGAGATGCTATCACAACCATTTGCTAGACCACTGACGATTGTCGCATCGTGTTTTTTAATAAACTGCTCAACTACTTGATTTTCATCAGCCTCAGTTTCTTTATCTGGATTGAGCACACCAATAACAGCAATATTATAATTATCAGGAGATAGTAACTGCAAATCGCCTTTGTAGAATAGAAAACTTGGAATATCACCTTTTTTCTTTAAGTCGCGACGAAGAATAGGATAGTTATCATCCCCTATTGCCACCACTCCATCACAACTATCGCCTAATTTTTCAACCAAACGTTCAAGCCTAGCTTTCATTTCTAAAAAAGACTGCTCTGTTACACTGGCATCCTTTACCGCAATGAGCTCAACGATAGCTTCATAAGGAATTCTAGTTGTAAGATTATTATTTAACCATGCCTCCCCTATACCTTTGAAGGTGCGAGCTGTTAAAACATTTAGAGCATGATCTGTTATTTTCATTAAAAACCTACTTTAATATATTCATTTAAACCAATAATTTGCTAAAAATCTTAGCAAAGGATATTTAATTATTAGCGGCCGTTGTAAAACGACCGATGAGCTGTACGAGCTATACTAAAGAAAGTTACATCCTTAGCACCATGGTCAAGTAGGCACTGAATAGCATCTTCATCTACATTAATATTTTTAGTATAAATATCGTCAATTAACAATATGTGTTTACCTTTCACTTTCTCTGAAATAGTGCAAGTATCTTTAGTAATACCGATATAAGGCATACTACCACCTCCACCACCTTTTGAGCTACGAGATAAGTGAGTGGTACAGGTATCAGTATGACGCACTATATAACCAGTTCCATCTATCAAATTTTTTCCTGAGCCTTGTATTCGAGGAACTACCTCTTTAATAGATTCAGAAAATCCTAGCTGTAGAGTAGAATAAGTGTTGATAGCTTTTGACCTAGGTATTACGCATATAGCGACTTCAGTATCTGATATTGTAGACAGAACATTAAACAATTCATCTGCAAGATTGGATTTAACTGAATTCTTAGCAGCTTCTATTTTATATCTCGGTGCGTTATTAAACGTATTTTTCAGATAGTTTATATAGTCAGGATTACCAACCTTACCGTAGCCTTGGTATACACAACGATAAAATGCTTTTATATCTTTGCTCAAGTACTCGTTTTTTACGATGGTATATTGATTCACGTCTTAATCCTCACTTATAGGCTAATCTTAGTTATATTTTTATCTGGTATTCCAGCTTCATTTGCATGGAATACCTCATTTAAATCATCCTCAAAAACTAGAACCTTTTTAGAGCAAATATTGATTTCGTTAAGTGCATGTTGATACTTATTGTCTATATGCTTACAAAAAAATATTCTATCGAATAATTTAGCGCAGTTATGATGATCAAGAAGCTGAATAACTCTTTCAGGAGAGGCTTTCGTTACTAAACATACCTTAGTAGTGTTCTTATTACTAATTAAGAAATTAATTAGCTCTTTATTAAGGTAGGTATAGTCTAGAAATTGCGAGTTATATCCAATCTTCTCTTTTTGGATTTTTTCGGCTAATACCTCATTGGTGCAGTACTTATCAATTACCTCTTTAGTGATTCTTTTTACTACAGGCACTTCCATGTATGGCATATAGGAATCAATTGCTTTTCTATAAGCTAAATTGTTAGCCTGATCAGTATCAATCAAGGTGCCATCCAGATCGGTTAATATTACTTGAATATTATTCAATATATTGTGCCTCATCAATAAGTACAGGCTAGCTTAGGATATGGTCTATATCTATTCTGTGAACTGCACTTGCCTATTCTGGATTCTCTTTGAATTTAAGTAATAGTGACTCATAATCAAAATAATTACTAACCTTCAAAATATTTTCGTCTTCTAAAACTTCAATACAACTACCTGAAACCATCTTTTCTACTTCATGATCATGCTTATCATACTGTTCGTCTAATACTTGCTTAATGAGGTCCATGTTTCTGGAATCTTCAAGCAGATAGCTCGCTAAATATGAAGATAAGCTACTGGTGAACATATTTATGACAGCTTCCTGGGTCACTGTGCTGACAGTTTCTACCATTGAAGCGATTTCAGAAGGCGTTCTTACTGAGATAGTTGAATAGTGCTCATCATTACTGGCTTTTTGTGCTTCATTAAATTTTTCAAATAGTGAAGTCATTAGTATTTCCTGGTTATTTAGATAATATTTACTTATTACTAATTTTCGAATCAAATCAGCTTTGTTGTATTTTTGCCTTACTCTTATCAAGTAACTCTTTCAGGTTGTTCAAGGACTGCGGTGCTTGTCCTGATTTAAAGTGCTCATTTAAAACATGCATTTGGTTATCCAACAAACTCTCTGGATGAACACTCCTACGACTGATATTCCATAATTGCCACGAGAAATTTTTATTAGATTTAGTACTATTTTTACTTAGAAATTCAGCGTATTCCGTTATGAGTAGTGCCTCTTCACTTGAGCACTGACTCAAAAAATCTTTCAGGGACTCTTCAATAAAATCATTAATGATCTGTGAACGTGATACGCCGTCGCGTTTAGCAATCGCATCAATAATCAACAAATCGAGATTGTTAAATCTCATATTAAACTTTCTAAATTCTGGCTTATCAAAAGCCGTGGTTGGGTCTTCTAATTTATTAAAAGCCGCTTCATCAAATTCGATTTTTAAACTCATAAACTTTACCTGTATATTGCTGACAATTGATTATAGATATTTGAAACCACTACCGTTTTGTATATATTCTATGTGGCTACATTGGTTGCTAAGCTCTTTCGAGTCGCTTCATAAGATCGAGCAGACTGTTATATAGGCCATCTACTTCGGCTTTCCTTAAAACAATCTTGTCTGAATTCTTTATATTAGTTCCACAGCTTAATGCTAGAGCAACCACTGGACTAGAAATATTGCGTTGTTTCTGGCGGACTTGGCAGTGTTTAGTGGCTTTCATAATAATATTCCTTAGTAGTTTTTAAAATTTATTCAAATTATTACTTTTATAATAGTCAATAAAAAATATTCATTTTACTCGCACTAAGCTTTCTATTCATAGAGTTGTTATGATAGGTTGTTACAATACTATCTTCTGCAACTATCAAAGTAATTCCACCGGTTCTTCTTAAAAACTCAATATCTTTAAGAAGTCTTTTTAGCTTCTTCATTGCCGCCTTGCTTTCTTTTGGTGTCATACCTTGTATATCTTGGCTTAATCCACTTGCATCAAGGATTTTATTAGTATATTTCAACGCATTACTATTCATAATAGGTCCTTTTTTTTATAAGTACCGAGACTCTTTTGATTGATCACCATATGACCCATAGTATGTATGGTATTATTATAATAGTCAATATTTAAATATAAAAATAGTATATATAAAATTAGATGGATTTAAACACCTATAGGGTACACCCTAGCGAAACTACCTAAAAGGCACCAAAAACCAATTAATAGACTGGGTAAAATAGACTAACGCAGTAAAGCTACTTCAAACGCACTATCATTAACCTATACCTAAAACATAAAACCTTTAAATGATAATTTATCTATCATTAGACTTGTCTCTGATATTAAATGATAGTAATCTCTTGCTGTTATCAATGAACATTAATTATTAAGTCTAAGTAATAGAGGTAGCGTTATGACCGTTCGTATTTATGTGAGAGCCAGCACTAAGGATCAAGACGCTACCAGAGCATTAGCTGATTTGGTGGCTTTCAGTACAAGTTATGATGATAACCATGTTGAGTACATTGAGCATTTCAGTGGTACGAAGCTCGATCGACCAGCACTCACTAAGTTACTTAATGATGCCAATCAAGATGATATTCTGCTGGTTGAAAGCGTGGATAGATTAAGCAGGCTATCTCAAGATGATTTTGCGGTTCTAAAGCAGCGTATCAAAGACAAGGGCTTACTATTGGTGGTGGCTGATCTACCAACGACACATACGGTGAGTAAGGGTATGACAGGTGAGATTCTAACAGTGATTAACCATATGCTGATCGACTTATTAGCAACGATGGCAAAGCTTGATAACGACAAGCGTAGAGAGCGTATCAAGCAAGGATTGGCTAACAGTGGCTATAAGCCCACTGGTAAGAAAGCAAATCTAGCAAAACACAATCGTATTAGAGAATTAGACAGTCAAAATAATATGACAAAAGAGGAAATCGCTAAGGCAGTTGGTGTTGGGGTGGCTACCGTTTATCGGGTGTTAAAGCAGGGTTAATAGCTAAGGTGTTTTAACTATTCATTTGCCTTTATTATAGACACGATGCTATCAGATACATAATGGTTAAAGGGCGGTTCTAAATAAGTAAATTACAACGATTTAATTAGCTCGATTAACCTAGCTGGTCAGGATATGAGAGTTTGAGATGATTAATAGACTAAAAAAGAACGCACCACAGTTTAGTAAGCGTCCAATTAGGGGTTATTTAGAGTATTAGGGCTTGCGCCATCACTCAAGAATACGACAATCTTCATTCAATGGTGGCCAAGTGAATTCTTCATTATCACAATTCATTAAGATGACATCGTTAGTGATCCCATCTATTGTGCCATTTAAATTCTGTAGGCGAATTCTCAAGGAAGTCAGACTACAGTGAGCATTTTGGTAGCTCTCTGCCTCTAGGCTAGCTAATGTTTGCTCTACATACTTATTGATGCCATCAATCATCTCATTGGCATCTTCTTGCCATTCAAAACTGTAATCTGCATCAAGAGAATCTAGATCATCAATTCTTTTTAGATTAATTAAGGCATCCATGAGTTTGCGTAGATTATTAAAGTCTAGGCTCGATATTGCGGTCTGCTTCTTAATGTTTTGCATCGAGAAAACCCCATGGCTATTAGGATCTTTTAAGTAGTTCCATTATACCAGTCTGTTTTAAGTGGTCTGTTAATAGGTTTGAAGGGTGAAATAGCTGGTTCCGCTAGGGTATACCCTATTACTTGATTGCTTTTTTGTTCGCAAAATTAGTTACTATATTAATTTTTTTATAAAAGACTGTGTATAAACTCGATAGCCTAAAACTCTGCTTATATACTTGTAACCAAAGCCTTGGGGTTTTTTGATCCATAAAGGCCAGGGAAATGCAGAATTATAGGGGAATGGTACCGGATTCTCAGTACTGGCTTGATTTGAAATCATCCAAAGTAATTCGCTAAGCTCTGTCTTGATATTCTTTTTAAAAAATACAGGTATCGTTTTAAAGCGATACATCATTTTATCTTGGTTGCTCAATCCAAACTCAGCATCTAGACTACCATCCTCATTGTGATCGAAAATACTCCATGAAGACATGATTGAGTTGTTGAACGTACTTAAAGTATTGATACTCTTAATATCATTACGCTTGATTCTTCCAACCAAGTCTTCAAGATTATTTTTGTTTTTATCATCACGCAAATATAAGTTTAATGAGATTATAAAGGTAAGCAACAAGTTCCGCTCCCTTACTGGACTTGCTCTTTTTTCATCTATTTCCTTTTGTGAATCATCGTAGGCAGCTCTAAGTATTTCAGCATCAGAAATTGCGTTTTTTAAGCTTGGAGAGTGATTTTTAAGATCAAAGTAAATGATAGAAGTAATCGCCTTTGGAATCTGATCTATCTTTCTAAGCATCCCAGTTGAATATCTGTCGTACCAAGCACTGATACCAGCTAAAGCATCTTCATTATTAATAGATTGTTCTTTTTCCCATGGTCGACCACCGGTATGCATGCTTAGCTTAGCTTTTAATGCTAATTTAAGACTGTCAAAAAGATCGTCTAGCTGGTTAATTTTGTGCAAATTATTGACTAATCCAGAATCTAAAGAAATAACTGTATTGCCTAAATTATGAGATATATCAAAAAAATTATTAAAAGTTAATTTTTTCCTCCAAGGCTTGCTTGCTAATAATCTAGAATAAGATGGGTTTGAAATTCGAGCAAAGATATCTGACGCCCATTCCCCTAACTCAATGGCCAGTTCGCTTCTTATCTCTTGTAAAATAATATCTTTATTAGTTGAACTATAGTCTTTGATGATTTGTGCAAAATCTTCCTCTTTACTCAGTTTAAAAATATGCTGCTGCTTCTCTTTCGGCATATCCTTGTGGATAATCATAGCCAGTGAGCCAGATCCTTTAGGATTAATACTGTTAGCATGATATTTGATCTTATCGTATATCAATCTCTCAACCTTTTTTTCGTCATGAACGTCTTGGCTAAGCAGCTTTTTAAAAAGCTCAATAGGGTGCTGCAGACAGGTATACATATCATAGTAAGCATACGGCCTTGGTAAAATTTGACTACCGACAATATATCTTGCAGGTGCAAAAGCCACCCCATTTTCTTGCATTTTTATTAACATATAAGCGCTTTCCTTAGACTCTAAGGACTGTAGATAAGCAATTACGTCATTACTGCCAACGTTTTCTTCTAACTTTTGCAGCACGCCTCTCTGAATTTTCTCAAGTTCTTCTTGATCATGTTCTTCTTGACTCTCGAAAATAGTTAATAGTAGGTTCATTCTGCCATTAATAGCTAAGTGATTTTGCTCTTGCATCATCAGCTGCCGCACATAGCGCATTACTAAGAATACCTGTTCAACAACCATCTTATAGGCATTTTGTGCATCCTTGACAATATCATCCACATCTTTAGGTCTAATTTTTAAATGATTTAAATTGCTTTTTATAATGTCATTTGACGGTTCTGTTGGTCGAGAATTGATACGAGGTACTGTGCGAAAAGGATCTGATTGCATAATAATTCCTAAAAAATTCAACATTATTGTAAACGCAAATAACGCCTTAATACTTAAGTTATATTATAGATTATATCTAATATATAAATAATATACATTATTTTTATGTAAACTAACGATTTAATTCTATAATAGTAAGGTTAATTATTAATTTGTTGTTAAACGTACTATTTATATGTTAATTTATAACTGATACCATAGATTTTTACCTAACCATATACAAATCATAATTTGCCTTAAATTTTTCCTAAGTATAAGCTGTCTGTGTTCAAATCACAATCACGAAAAATACGGAGATCAGTCAGATGCAACCAACATATCATTTTCAAAAGCGCATGACGCAGCGAGGCATTACTTATGACATGTGCCGGTTTACCATTGATAACGGTTACATAGAGGGTGACAAGTTTGTGACTACACGAAAAATGGTTCGGAAGATGGTTGATAATCTAAACGCTCATATAAAAAGATTAATACGCTTGCGGAAAAAGTTTAAGCATTTTGGCGTATCTAGATTAATCAGTAAGGCAGTAGCTAAATTGATCACACAGAAAAATATAGCTCTTAAGGTTATCGCCAAAGGTGGCGTGGTGGTGGTGGTGGATAATAATTCCATCATCACAACTTACGATGTAAAAAGTTATAAAAAATACTAAATCATATTAAATTGAGGATCATACCGTGCAAAATTTATCACTCGGCTCACACATCAAAACGTATCGAACTGGCTATTCACACCATGGAATTTACTGTGGTGATGGCAGAGTAGTTCACTACAGTGGATTTGCCCAAGCTTTCAAAAAAGGGTCGCTTGAAATCACTACTATGGAGAGATTTTTAGGCAGTGAAGCAAAGTGTTACGTCATCGAATATCCTGCTAATAAGGTGCGATTTTCATCGAAGGACATTGTTAGACGAGCATTAAGCCGTGTTGGTGAAGATAGCTACAATCTTGTATTTAATAATTGCGAGCATTTTGCAGCTTGGTGCGTGACGGGTAAAAGTGAAAGTAAACAAGTGAAAGCTGTTTTAACACATACTAGTACCATAGCTATAGTATACAAATCGATTAATACAGCATCAGCAGCGACACGAGTAGTGGGGCTTGCAGCAGGCTCTGCAAATATTTTCACAGGGACTACGGCAACATCTGGCTTAGCTATTGGCAAGTTAGCAGGCTTTACTACTGGAGCTTTAGTCGGTTCATCAGGCGCTGCTTTAGGTACAACGGCACTAATAGGAACATCAAGCGCTATAGCCGGTTCGTCAGCTGCTGTAGGATTTACCGCGGCAGTGGGTGGCGGTGCTCTTACCGTAGCAGCAGCTCCTGTCATTGTTCCTGTTGCATTAGCAGTAGGTGCTTGTGCAGTTGTAGGTGGAATTTTAGGCGGTTTCTTTGACTAAGTATTAAAACCGCATATTAGCCATACGTTATGGTGGGTATATATCACGAGAGATGTGCATTCACTATTGGTTCGATAAGCATATAAAAACACATTTTAAGGGTAGTTATGGACAACGGAATTAAGATCCAAAGGGAGCTGGTGGTAAATTGGCATATCACAGAGGCTTGTAATTATCATTGTAACTACTGCTTTGCTAAGTGGGATAAGCAAAAGAACGAGCTGATGAATGATGAAAATTCCGTTAGTAAGCTAATGGACGAAATCCAGAAACTGCCCGCGATTCTAAATGGTAAATATCTGACCGAGTTTGAGAGTATTCGCCTAAACCTAGTCGGTGGCGAAACATTTTTGAACATTAGAAAGGTGACAAGGATTATTCATCAGGCAAAGCAACGAAAGTTTAGCTTGTCTGCAATCACGAATGGTAGTCGGCTAAATAATGAGTTAGTAACACTTATAGCAAATGACTTCAACAGTATCGGTTTCAGCGTCGACTCGTTGGATAGTCCTACTAATATAAAAATTGGTAGGACAGAAAAAAGCGGGGTAATGGATACCGAGAAAGTATTGAGGGACATTAGCGTTATTAAAGAACTTAATCCAAGTATCGATATAAAAATAAATACTGTAGTCAGCAGCTTGAATCAATCAGAAGATTTATCAGCATTCATTGATCAAGCAGCTCCTAATAAATGGAAGGTTTTCAAAGTATTGCCAGTTATAACTAGGGAAAATGAGGTGTCTCAAGATGATTTCATCGAGTTTTTAGAGCGCCATAGCAAGTTCGAGAATATCATTTCCTCTGAGGATAATGATGAGATGACCGATTCTTACCTAATGATTGACCCTATAGGAAGATTTTTCCAAAACTCTATACTTGGCAGTGGGTATAGCTATAGCACTCCAATTGTCAACACTGGCATTGAGGAAGCGCTCAATGAAATCAATTTTGATCCTGAAAAGTTTCATGGGCGTTATAAAACCAGCCGAATTACTATGCAAGAAGTTTTCTAGAGCGGTATATGTTTTATTAATTTAAGCAAGCAAAATCACTTTTTGATTAACAACTAGGAATAAGAGTTATGGGCATATTTACTGATTTTTTAACTGATGTCGCATATCTAGCAGAAGATGTAGTCGATTTCGTAATAGATAATCCTATTAAGGTAACGGCAGTTGTCGCTACAACTGTAGCGACAGGTGGGTTGTCTTTGGTAGCAGCTCCTGCGATAGCAGCGGCAGCTGGTGGGGCAGGTCTATTAGGGGCAACTAGCACAGGTGTAGCGATTAGTGGTTTATCAGGTGCTGCTTTAACTAGTGCATCTCTGGCCGCATTAGGTGGTGGCACAATAGCTGCTGGTGGTGCTGGAGTAGCCGGTGGTACGGCTGCAATTACTGCGGCTGGAGCTGTGACTGGGGCTGTCGCTAGCGGTGTTGGAGTAGCGGTAACTAAATAGTAGTAACTATTAGAATAGATAAACTATATAGGCGAAGATTACTACTTCTACAAAGCCTCCGTCTATATCTTTATAAAATGAGGACTCCATTGAAATACTTCGATATTACAGAGACAAAAGCATGGTTAGATAGCCTACCTATTACTAACCTATATCTGCCATTAGCAAAAAAATACTGTTTGTCTGAATTTGCGTTTTTTCTTATCGATGATGATTGGGAAGAGCAATCACTGATTGACCTAAAAGACACTGCAGGAGCATCATTCTTATTCGGCTTACAAACCACTAGCAAACGTATTGATAAGTTCGATGTGATAGACGGTACTATTATTTGCCAACCTGATGAAGTACCACAGGTAATGAATGTATTCGAAGTTCCATCTAATAGGAATGGCAACTTAGTCCCTACAGATTTCAATGATCTCAAAAAAGCACTTCAATTCACAAAGCCTGCTCATTTCATACAGGCAACCATAATAGGTGCAGATCGTTTAGATCGAGCAGAAAGAGCGATTAGTCAAATCCTCAATCAGATTCCTAAAGGTATTAATGTCGAGGGCCTGATACTTATAGTCAAAACTGACGGCGATGTAACGCTTGAAGAGTACTTAGTAATAAGTAGAGCTATAGAGGATAGAGTCACTGAAGAAACAAGTCTTTGGTATGGGAGTGGAGTTGCTGATCAGGCTAATTGCCTTCGCATAGAAGCTATATATATGGTTGAGTAGTACGAAGTTATCTTTTTCTCTCAGAAAATTGAACCTCCGGTAATTCTGGAGTGGTTCAGATATTGGCATTAGTGCCAATGTGAAAGAGGGGTTATGTCTCATCGTCAGGTTCTCATTGTTCAGACTCTCACAGTTCCCCTTGCTCAAAATCGTGAATACTGGCGTTAGCTATCGCCAATGTCTTATTGAATTGACTAATCTGCTGTTTATAAGTCTCTACCAACTGCTTTTGATTACTGATTTGTTGTCGTAGATGATTATTTTTTAATTTTTCTAGCTCTAGTTGGTGTTTAAGCTCTGTACAGCACTTTATATCACAACCATTGGAATACATACCTCCGGAAGTGCTATCTGAGCTTTCAGCACGTGCTTTTGGCATGGGCTGTCCAAACACGCGTAACATTTCTAAGACATCTATTTTTTTGTCTGCGGTTCTGGAAAGGGTGCCATCATTAATTTTTTTATAGATCCAAGTTCTTGATATACCCCATTCTCTCGACGCTTTCGTCACCGATATATTCATTTTTAGCCTAATATTCAGTAATAGGTAATGCAAATACTATGAAAGTATCATCATCATCTAAATCAGACGATATTATGTCTCTATAATCTTAAGCAGCTTCACTAAAGATTGAGCTAGCTTATACGAGAACAATACTGGCACAGCATTACCAATCATTTTGTAATTTGCTCCAGCAGACGATACAAACTCATAGTCATCATCAAAACTTTGTAGTCTTGCCGCTTCTCTCACCGTAATTGAACGAGCTTGTTTTGAGTCAGGATGAATATGTCTTAGTCCATCTTTATACAAGTGAGCAGGGATTGTATTACTAGGTTCATCACTTCTCAGCACATAATACTTATGAACAGCGGATTTTTTTCCTGTTCTTTCAGTATAAAGTTCCCGTAATCTCTCTGTAGATACATACTCTTTTCTTCCTGATTCGATATCGGACGCAAGCAGTTCAAATGTACTAATATCCTTTTCATTGTGATATCTAGGAATGTGATTTGGTACAACAACATCAGGTTGAGTGTGCGAAAACTTCTTCCCATTGAGTCTATACTCTTTAACTGGATAGAGTTTAGGTAAGTCGTTGAGTGATTCACCTACAGTTTTCTTTGGCTCTTGATAGCTAGGTAGTATGTTTTTATAAAAGTCTTGTAGCAAAGCTTCTGTATCTTCATACAAATCTTTCCTAATACCTATGATAATAACGCGATTTCTCTTTTGTGGTACACCATATAAGCTTAGATCTTGTAAGGCGTATTTTTTCAGATCCGAAACGATGGCATAGCCATGCTTATCAAACTCTTCACGAACTAAATCAACAACTAAGGTATCCTTAGGTTTGGCTGATAAAAAACCAACAACATTTTCAAAAACAAATATTTTTGGCTTAAATCTATCGACCACTTTTATGTAACTTTCAAAAAGATAGTTACGGTAGTCATCTTTCATACCATTTTTATCTTGGATTCTACCTGCCAAGGAATAAGCTTGGCATGGCGGACCCCCTACAATGAGGTCAATTGGCTCATCGCCAACCAAACTATCCAATCCTTGATGAGAGCCGTAATCTTCGTCTTCTGTCCAACCGCTGAATAAATCGTCAGTCCGCTGAATATCAAAGCGCATAACTTTATCAGCAGCATTTTTTTCACCCCATTTTGTTTGAAGCCTATTAATTAGGTTGTTAGCAGGCTCTTTTTCCCACTCAACAGCCGCTACAAAATCATAATCAGGTGTTTTATGGAAACCCTCAGATAAACCACCACAACCAGCAAACAGATCAATATATTTATAGCTCATAGTTTATCCTTACCTCACTCTAGATACGGCTTTAAGGCAGTCGCTAAATGAAATCCTAATAGAGGAGGGACAGCGTTCCCTACTTGTTTATATTGCTGAGTTTTATTTCCAAACAACTTAAAGTTATCAGGAAAACTTTGTAGTCGTGCGTTTTCACGGACAGTAGGAACACGATTCCATTTATAATGGAAGTGGTTTCGATGTCCTGTATCGATAGTTTTAGAAGGTTTTTGACTGTGATATCTAGTCCATGCTTCATTGAATTTACGACTATCGCCGACACCGGGAGGCAAGTCTTTGTGATTACCTCCCTCTGGAACTAAAGCAATCACTGATTTAACTAAATCGGTATGGCTTGTGCCAATATGATTATGAAGCGTAGAGGATTGTTCTCGCATTTTTTGTTGATAGTTAGATAGTGGTTTACTGGGATATTCAATATTCTCGTGACCAAGGTCATGTTCTAAGCTAGGTAAATCACTAATAGCCTGTTCACAAGTGACATAATTATCAGGGCTATGTACAGGCTCTGGAAAGTCGAAATTCACACCATTTTTTAAGCCAACAAAGAATATTCTCTTACGGATCTGTGGAACGCCGTAATCCGGTGCATAGAGCACTTTATAGTTTATTGTGTAACCTAAATCACCAAACTTTTTGAGTATTTCTTTTTTAGCTTTGCCACCATACAGTGTGGCTAGACCAGGAACATTTTCAAGTATGAATGCCTTAGGCTCGAATATTTTAACGGCTTCCACCATGCTATTAAATAAAGTATTACGTGCATCATCCTCTTGACGGCTACCTGTCAAAGAGAAACCCTGACAAGGTGGGCCGCCAACAATAACATCCACGCTTCTACCATCTACGATTTCTACAATTTCTTGTAAGGTATCTTTTTTAAATAAATCCCCTTTAAATGCAACAGCACCATTATGGTTATGTTCAAAAGTTTTTAGAGCCGCTTCGTCAAAATCAACGCCAAGTAAAACCTCAAATCCTGCATCTATAAACCCTTTGGATAGACCGCCACAACCTGAAAACATATCAATTACTGTTGGTTTATTAGCCGCCATAATATGAAACCTATCTCTTTGAAAAACAGGAGCAAATTTTAACAGATAACAAATTAAAAAGCTGGGTGTGAATGATAATAAATAATTTTAGAGAGTTTTATTTACAGAAAAATCCATCTCATACACACCTTCAGCCAATAGTGAAACTGTTACGTCGGTCCTACCGTAATTAGTTAAATCCTCTTTAGTAATAATATGTGTTGGTGAAACCCCTAGCCTCTTTCTAAGATAGAGCCCTAAAACAGATTTTTTTTCACTAGAGCAAATGGCTTTAGGGTAAAGCAACCCATTCATACTATTGTTTTGCTCTAAAAGACCTTTCATAACAAAGCCATCATCCCAAATCAATTCAATCTCGTCGTTTTGTCTTGTCAACTTACCAGTAGTTGATTTTTTACTTGAAGTACCAATTTTAGGCGGGAATAAGCTAGGGAAGGCTTTAATAGCTTCTTTAGTTATTCTGATTTCAGCATCACCTATCGAAGTGTTAGACGTACCACCAGCTTTTTTTGAGTTTGCCCCCCAATTTATACCACTAGCTTTCGGTACCATGATAACCCCGTCGATTTTTGACAGAAAGGAAAGCTTGCACTCAATCGAAGCGCTAGCGCTAGCGCTAATATTTTGATTTTGCTTTGTTTTTATTACAACTAAGTGTGAGTCACAAGTAATTGAATTCGAAAGAATGTTTTTGAAATACTCGTTTAGCTGAGGGAATACTTCTGGATCAGCTTCAACTAAAACCTCTCTATTAGGTGTCGCTAATCCATTGTGAGAGAAGTTTGCTGAACCAACCAAAGCATCTATAACAACACCTTCTTTTGTCCATAGATAACATTTTGCGTGAATACCTGCTTTAGAATAGTGAAGCTCAGTATTCTGAGAGGACGATTGGAACTCATTCAGTGTTTTGTGCAATCTCTCTCCAATGCTATCAGAGCCGTACATTCCGTAAATCACTCTACATTTAATAGGAAGTTTACTAAGTTCCCTAAATGGTGAGGGTCCTATATAACCAGTGATTATAAGTAACTCTTCAGCACCATTTCCGTCATGTCTTTTAAAAACTAAATCCTGTAAATCTTTAGTAAACATAGAGAACGTCCTAATTCATTTTTTGAGTTGCTTAGTATACATAGACAGACCATATAACCGATAATCTTGAATTATTTATTGGGGCAGCACTGAAACATTGACATATCTTATTTACAATGTAGAATGTCGGTTCTTAAAGCTTAAAAGCTGCTTTATATGCGGGAATAGCTCAGTGGTAGAGCATAACCTTGCCAAGGTTGGGGTCGAGAGTTCGAATCTCTTTTCCCGCTCCAAATACTAAAAAGCCTCACTTAATAGTGAGGCTTTTTTCATCTTAATTAATGCTTTTAGTTCTCTTTAGGTCATCCACTTTCTGTAAAGGTGTGCGATACCTTTCCCTATTAGTACAATGATTACCTTCGTTTTTATTTCTTCTAGTTTAAATTTTGAACTCTTAACGTCTTAGGAAAATATAAAAAACACTGTGACTGATAATTATCACTCTTCATATTCCTGATTCGTATTCACTACAAACGGGACGTTTTCCTCGATTAAACCCACATCGCCACCCAAACTTTCAATCATACTTTTAAACAATTCTTTATCCGATTTTCTCGTTAAAAAATCTGGGAAATGAATCGCAAAATACTCTCGAATCATCTGTTCACTCTCACCATCAGTTGCCAAAACCTGACCCAAAAACGATCCCATTAGAATCTTCTGCTTGTTCAAGCGTTTATCTAGCTTTACCTGCTGAACCTTAGCTTGGCGTTTTAACTCTTCTAACCGTTGACGTTCTTTTAGCTCATTAGAGTCTTGACTATCAAAAATAGACACAGGCGCTTTATTATTAAATACTGACATCAGATTTATCCTTATCAATTAAATTTTACTCAGCATAGCAAGCACCCCACTATCATTCAATCACTTGTGGTAAGCTTTAACACAATTACATCCGAAACCTTAGATAGCTTAGTTTATTATTTTATGGTGACGTCTCCCTGACTAAGGGCGAAGTAACGACTCAAAATTTAATCTATCCACTTCGTTACTATTCTTAATTTTGAATCCTTCTTCGTTGGGGAAACCCCAAACCCCGCACACCACAAAAAGCGGTGGTGTGCAAAAAGCAAAAATAGCAGGTGGCTCTTTATGACGATGGTACACATTGCAACAAAGGCAATTTCTCGAAAAGCAGGGCAGTCGGCTGTGGCGTCAGCCGCCTATCGTGCTGGCGATGTGCTTGATGATGCCAAATATGGTAAGACCCATGACTATAGTAAAAAGTCTGGGGTGATGAGCAGCGATATCGTTTTACCATTTTCATTAAAGGTGCTGGGTGTGAGTGTGGATCGGGAGACGCTTTGGAATACTGCCGAAGCGGCAGAGACC
>NZ_CBCPJH010000047.1:0-19612 GCF_965118485.1 Psychrobacter glacincola
CTTTATAAAGAATCCACTACCGACAAATAGTAATCCTTCTTTTGAATTACCAAGTAGACTATTGTCATATAAAGCAACAATACTATTCGTATCAGAGTCGTATTTGAACTCTGATATAGCACTACTGACTTTTTTTTCTGGAAGATTGGGCGCTATGTATATACTCCCACCTACTTTATTCAAATTTTCACGCAAATACTCGTTTACATTTTGCATCCATACTTCCTCAATAATTTAAATTTTTCAAAAATCAATTATATAAATAAACCACTATCAATAACATGCTTCAAACTATGCGCTTTCGCCCATCTGCTTTTCCAAGCTCTGTCTAATAAGCCCCATTACATAGGGCAAATCAGAAATATCGCTCAGCCCAATCTCAGCATCACCATTACCCCAGCGACCAAGGCTGCTAACATCTCTAGCCATTTCTTTAGGATCGTTTAGCTCATGAAAACGTAGGTTAATAGATAATCTCAATTTGCTTTTTAGTGGCACTACATCAACAAAATTGGTTTCTGCTTTGAATGCGACATACAGCTTTAGGATATCTTCAGTAACGCTAGGATCAAGAGCCATTACTTCTTTACGAAGCTGCTGAAAGAGACCATGCATTGGCGCATCTTCAGCAAGATGAATGTGGTCTGCTAACGTATAACCTTCATGCTGTAAAGGTATATCGATATAAGCCTGTAATATACTCTCTGGTAAATGAGGTGCCATCCATACTGCAATAGCGCGATCAGCAAGTTTTTTAGCTCTAGCACTAATTGTGTCTTTATTCCATGCACTAGAGCTTCTTAAATCTTCGTTGAGTATAAGTGGACTGCTTTTAAAGCCACCCGCCATATCACGCTTTTCAGTGAATGGGCGGTCACTATACTCAGAGTTATAACCCGTTAAGGTTAGGTTGCCAAGCGTATGCAAATAGGTTGAATGCACTTGTTGCCAGTCAATACCAAGCTCTTCTTGCCACTGCTTTGAAAGCTTCTCGTTCTGAGGCAGAATATGCTCTATCGTATATTCGTCCACTAAAACATGCTCTTTACGCTCGAAATTTTCAAAACGACGTAACCAGTAAGTGCGACTACGGAAGTTATATAAGTCGCGAATAACGAGTTCACGCTTGAACTCATCGTCATTTGGAAATCTTTTGTAGGAACGTAATCCGATCAAGTGAGCTTTGATACTCTCTAAATAATGATCTTTATCAAGCGCTTTATGAAAAGTTGCAAAGGTTTTATTCAATGAGTTTGTAGGAATTGCACATACCGCACGACGAAAAACATACGATTCAATCAAACGGACTGCATCAAAGAAGTCGCCTTTGCTAAGCTGCCCTAGACTGTAGTCATGATAAAGCTCAAGTAAGAAAGGGTAAGCCACATCCACTTTTAGCTCACGCAAATCCTTAAATACTGTTGCCAATTGCTTATCAGTTTCTTTACCCAACGCCATTGCACAAAAATATTTAGCAAAAGAGTGTATCTCAGCAACTAGCTGATCTACAGTTATACCTTCCGCATCAAGCTTTTGAGCATGTTGCTTAAAAGCCTCGTATACACCATCAATCCTAGGAATATCACCAGTTTTAACCGTAAGGTAGTGTCGCATAAAGCTATCAAAGTAATCGCCATAGCTCTCCTGTCCAAACTCGACCTCCATAGGTCTCCAATGATCATAATAGAGATCAGCTTGATGATCTGGTTCCAACCCCATCAACATAAAATTGCGAATTAAATCGGCTTGGCTGAGTGCTTTCCCAGTAGAGTTCATGCTCTCGAAAATCAACTGTGGATTGTCTTGATCTCGACTCAAAGCAATATCAACAATAATTACCTTTGCTAGACCACGGCAGAGTTGTTCTAGGTTGCCATTCAGTTTTCCTAGCTGCGTATCAAAAAAATCAAAGTTTTCTTTAATCCGTAATGAAAAATCCTGTGGTAGTGACTTCTGTGTGACTAGCGATAAAAAACTGTCTTTGTCAGTCTGCGTCAGAATTAGTTTATATCCACGCTCACCCTCTTCTAGTGGATTTAGCAAATAATAGTTACGTAGCTTTTTAGCAGAAAACCCCTCAACGGGTTCAGTATCACCAAGGTGTCGTGATAAAGCTTCTAAAAGAAGCATAGCAGTTGTTAATCTTTGCTGACCATCAATTACCAGCAAAGGTGACTGGCTAGAAACCTGATATAAGCCCTTCTCAATATAAACTACAGAGCCAATAAAATGAGCCCCAACAGCATCATTATTGCCTGCGCGCATGATATCATCCCACAATTGACGGCACTGCTGCTCAGTCCACGAGTAGGTGCGCTGATATATAGGAATGATAAATTGTGGTGACTTCTTTAAAAAATCAAGTAGTTTGGCTTCGGTTGCTTTCATAGCTTTGGCTCTTTCCTTGTACTTTTATAACTCATATACCTTGCGAAAAATAGTTCGTTATAGAAGTTTTAGCTGACTTATATAGTTTAGATAGCTAATATACTACTGTTTACTTTTTATTGGAAAGTATGTAGCGAAATAATTTAGGCAGTACTTCTAGCTATCTAAACCCCTTCTAGGATATAACTAAGATGAGTAGCATAAATAAGTTAAAGTTCGGTGAGACTGATATCGTTAGTAAATTTATTATGCCTGCCATCATCCAAGCAGGCTGGAATAGCATGACTCAAATTCGCGAACAAGTTCCATTGCGAGACGGTAGAGTGAGAGTTCAAGGCCAAATGGCTGTTCGCACACCAGTAAAATCTCCAGATATCGTTCTATATCATAAGTTGAATTTACCACTTGCCGTGGTTGAAGCTAAGAAGAACAAATTTGAAGTTGGCAACGGTATGCAACAAGCTCTTGATTACGCTGAATTACTTGAAGTGCCATTTATATTTTCAGCAACTGGTAATGGCTTTATCTTTCATGACAAAACTAGTGATACAGCTAAAGGCGAGCTTCTTGAAACTGAGATTTCGCTCGCAGAGTTTCCATCACCTACGCAACTATGGGATAAATATTGTCGTTGGAAAAAATATACCCAAGAGCAACTACCTATTATTACGCAGGATTATCACGACGATGGTAGCGGCAAAGTACCCCGTTACTATCAGCTTAAAGCTATTAATAAGACTATAGAGGCCATATCTCGTAACCAAAAGCGTGTTTTGTTAGTTATGGCAACGGGAACAGGTAAAACCTACACGGCGTTTCAAATCATTTGGCGTCTATGGAAATCGAGACAGAAGAAACGTATTTTATTCTTAGCTGATCGAAACATTTTAGTGGATCAATCTCGTATTAATGATTTTCAACCTTTCGGCAATGCGATGACTAAGATCGAGAACAGAACCGTCGATCCCGCTTTTGAGATTCATCTAGGATTGTATCAAGCACTAACTGGCCCAGGAGAAGAGCAAAAAGCCTTCAAGCAAGTTGCACCTGACTTTTTTGATTTGGTTGTTATTGACGAGTGCCACCGTGGTAGTGCAGCTGAAGACAGCTCATGGCGTGAGATTTTAGACTACTTCAGTAGTGCTACCCATATAGGTCTAACGGCGACTCCTAAAGAAACTGAGGAAGTCTCCAATTCTAATTACTTCGGTGACCCTATTTATACCTATTCTCTTAAACAAGGAATTGGTGATGGCTTTTTAGCACCTTACAAAGTCATTCGAGTCGATATGGATATTGACCTACAAGGCTGGCGGCCAATAGATGGTCAAAGGGACAAGCATGGTGAGCTAATAGAGGATCGTACTTATAATCAAAAAGATTTTGACCGTAGACTGGTAATAGATGAACGTACAGAACTAGTTGCAAAGACTGTTACTAGCTATCTTGAAAGTACCGATCCTATGGCGAAAACTATCGTATTCTGTAACGATATTAACCATGCTGATCGTATGCGCCGTGCATTGATTAACTGCAACCCAGAACAGGTCAAGAAAAACGATAAATATATCATGAAAATTACAGGGGATGATAAGTTAGGTAAAGCGCAGCTTGATAACTTTATCAATCCTAAAAAGGCCTATCCAGTAATTGTTACAACCTCAGAGCTCATGTCAACGGGTGTCGACGCCCAAACCTGTAAAGTCATCGTATTAGATCAGAATATTCAGTCCATGACTAAGTTTAAACAAATCATTGGTCGTGGTACCCGTATAAACGAGAAGTATCGCAAGCTTTGGTTTACTATTATTGACTTCAAAAAAGCAACGGAGTTATTTTCAGATAAAGATTTTGATGGTGATCCTGAACGTGTCATGGTAGTTACACCCACTGGCATCACTGAAGGAGGTGATACTACAGATACAGGCGAAGGTGATACACCATTTCCCGAAAAAGAAGAAAGAAGTGGTGATCATATAGTAGGCGGACCTTCCGCTCCGTTTGAAGAGGAAGGCGATAATGAGAGTATAAGTACAGGTGGTGACGATAATGGAGGCAGCGATACTGGCGGTGGTGTTAGCGAACCTCGCAAAAAATACTTCGTGAAAGGTGTGCCTTTTCAAATTATCGCACAGCGTATCCAGTATTATGGATCTGATGGCAAGCTGACTACGGAATCTTTTCAAGACTACACCCGTAAAACTTTTAATAAACAGTATGCAAGCTTAGATGATTTTACTAAGCGTTGGAATGAAGCTGAGCGCAAGCAGACTATCATTGATGAGCTGGCTAATGTCGGTATTATTTGGGAAGCATTGAAAGAAGAGATTGGACAGGCTATGGATCCTTTTGATTTGATTTGCCATGTGGTATATGATCAGCCTCCTCTAACCCGTCATGAACGCGCTAACCAAGTCAAAAAGCGTAATTACTTCACTAAGTATTCAGACTCTGCGCAAAAGGTACTTAATATTCTACTTGATAAATATGCTGACGAAGGGATCAAGGAAATCGAAAGTCTTAACGTCCTAAAACTACAGCCTCTGAATCAGCTTGGTAGTCCTATGGAGATAGTAAAAGATAACTTTGGCAACAAAGAAGGCTATCAGCAAGCCATTCGTGATTTGGAATCTGAGATTTATCGTCTGCCCGCCAAGCAAGCATAAGCGTTATATTCGCATTTAAATGTTATAGCCCCCTTAATGGGTGCGTTCTATTTCAATAATTAGTTAAAAGTGAGCCTACATGTCAATCAGTTCTGTTATTAAGTCTATTCAAGATATCATGCGTCAAGATGCTGGAGTAGATGGTGATGCCCAAAGGCTTAGCCAACTATCTTGGTTGTTATTTTTAAAAGTGTTCGACGCTCAAGAAAAAGCACTTGAAGAAGAATTGGATTTTGAAGACAAAGAGTACATAGCACCTATCCCTATCGACTACCTTTGGCGCAATTGGGCGGGCGATGCGCAAGGTAATATAGGTGATGCGCAAGGTAAGACAGGTGATGAATTACTTAATTTCGTCAATGATGGTATTTTCGGCGAGCTTAAAGACTTTATGGCTCCAAGAGACACCAATCCACGTGGGTATGTCGTCAAGCAAGGTCTTAGTGACGCTTATAACTATATGAAGAACGGCACATTGCTACGCCAAGTTATCAATAAGCTTAATGAGATTGACTTTAATAAATCTAGCGAGCGCCATCTGTTCGGTGATATCTATGAGCAACTGCTACGTGATTTACAAAGCGCTGGTAATGCTGGAGAGTTTTATACGCCGCGCGCGGTAACACGCTTTATTGTCGATCGCGTTGATCCAAAGCTCGGTGAGAAAATCATGGATCCAGCTTGCGGTACCGGTGGGTTTTTGACTTGTTCGTTTGAGCACGTCAAAAGTAACTATGTCGAATCAACGACAGACCATCAAGTACTACAACAACAAATTTTTGGTTTTGAAAAGAAACAGTTACCGCATTTGCTTTGTACGACAAATATGATGCTGCATGGTATCGAAGTACCGGTACAGATTCGCCATGACAACACGCTCAACAAACATATATCAAGCTGGGATAACGATGTCGATGTCATCGTCAGTAACCCACCTTTTGGCGGTACTGAAGAACAAGGTATCGAAAAGAACTTCCCATCGGAATTACAAACTCGTGAAACTGCCGATCTGTTCTTACAGCTGATCGTTGAGATATTAAAAGATAAGGGCCGTGCCGCCGTCGTACTGCCTGATGGTACGCTGTTTGGTGAAGGCGTTAAAAGTAAGCTCAAAAAGATGCTCACTGAAGAATGCAACCTACACACCATTATCCGCTTGCCTAATGGCGTCTTCAATCCGTATACCGGTATCAAGACCAACCTGCTATTCTTTACTAAAGGCACGCCCACTAAAGACATTTGGTTTTATGAGCATCCCTACCCTGATGGCGTAAAAAACTACAGCAAAACTAAGCCAATGAAGTTTGAAGAGTTTCAAGCTGAGATAGATTGGTGGGGAAATGAGGAAGACGGTTTTGCCAGTCGTGTAGAGAACGAGCACGCATGGAAGGTAGATTTCGCTGGGACAAGAGCAACTGCTGAAAATAATGCTCAGCCTCATTGGGATAAGGCAGCAGCACTACTAGATGAGATCTATCATTTAGAGCCTGCCCTCAAAGCCTTAAAAGCTGAATTAAAAGCGGCTAGTGATGAGTCAAAGGCTGAGCTTGAAGAGAAACTCACAGCACTAGAAACTAAGATAGATGGCCTACGCCGTGATGCGAATAATAGCCAGCAAGCAGGCGACAGTATTTTCTATGCAGCTTTTAATCTCGATATAAAAAATCCGCACGTGGGTGAGACTATTAGTCATGATCCTAATGAGTTACTGGCTAGTTATGCCAAGCAGCTACGAAGCATCCATGAACTAAGAGATCAACTGAAAGCTGTGCTCAGTACAGCATTATCAAACGATACGGTAAAGGGTGAATGATGATGAGTCAAAGCGATACCTTAACTATTAACCCCTTAATCACTGACCATATCGACATCTGGACCAGCTCTATATTGGCTAAATCGACTAGTGGGCGTGGTAGTAGCAAAAAGTATGAGCTATACGGTATCACTAAATTACGTGAGCTAATATTAGAGCTCGCTGTACGCGGTAAGCTAGTGCCACAAGATCCTAATGATGAGCCTGCATCAGTATTGCTAGAGAAAATAGCAGCTGAAAAGTCCCAATTAGTTAAAGAAGGTAAAATTAAAAAAGCTAAACCTCTTGCTTATATTAGCAAAGATGAAAAGCTTTTCGACCTTCCGGGAGGTTGGGAATGGTGCAAGCTTGGAAATATCGCAAGCTACGGAAACCCATTTAAAGCTGAATCAGATACAGTTAAACTTACTACTTGGATTTTAGAGCTTGAAGATATTGAGAAAGGAACTTCACGTCTTTTAAATAAAATAAGGTTTTCGGAGCGTCAATTTAAAAGCACAAAAAACGTTTTCAGTGAGAATGATGTGCTGTATGGAAAATTACGACCTTATTTAGATAAAGTTATAGTTGCCGATGAGTCAGGCGTATGTACAACTGAAATAATACCAATAACTTGTCACGACAAACTATTGCCTCACTATTTACGTTACTTTCTTAAAAGCCCTAACTTTATCGAGTATGCTAACAGCTCAACTCATGGTATGAGCTTACCTAGATTAGGAACAGACAAAGCTGTTAATTCAATAATAGCTTTACCTCCAGTCAAAGAACAACATCGCATCGTAGCCAAGGTCGATGAACTTATGCAGTTATGTGACGACTTAGAACAACAAACTGAAGCGAGTATTGGCGCTCATGCAACCTTGGTAGAGGTGCTGCTAACTACTCTCACTGATAGCGCTGATGCCAATGAACTAGCGCAAAATTGGGCTAGACTGTCTGAGAATTTCGACAGTCTATTTACCACAGAGCAGAGTATTGAAGCATTTAAACAAACGGCATTACAACTAGCAGTTATGGGTAAGCTCGTACCACAAGATCCAAATGATGAGCCTGCTTCAGTGTTGTTAGAAAGGATTGACGAAGAAAAATCTCGGTTGGTTAAAGAAAAGAAGATTAAGAGAGCAAAGCCGTTGCCGCTTATTGATGATGATGAAAAACCTTTTAAATTACCGCGAGGATGGGAATGGTGCAAGCTAGGGAATCTAGCACCTCAGTTCCAAAACGGGGCTTCTAGTCGAGGTGACAAAGAGGGTAAACCAATAACAGTTTTAAGACTGGCAGATATTAAGAATTGGCAAATTTCATTAGCTGATACTAGAACCCTACCTATTTCACCAAGTTCTATTGATAGATATCTATTAGCAGATAGTGACATACTTATTATTCGAGTAAATGGTAGCGCAGATATTGTAGGTAGATTTATAACTTGCAAACGTAATTATGATGCAATTTATTGTGACCATTTTATTCGTATGAGATTTCCTATAATAAGTTTTTCACCTGATTATTTATTTCTTCTTGGGTCAAGTAACCTTGTGAGAGATAGGATTTCTGATTTATTTATTAGTACAGCAGGACAAAAAACAGTCAACCAAGGTCATTTGTCTTCATTAGTTATTCCTTTACCACCCTTAGCCGAACAACATCGCATAGTTGCTAAAGTCGATGAGCTTATGCAAATCTGTGATCAGATAAAAGACAAATTGCAACAATCACAAACCACTCAGGTTCAGCTTACCGATGCGTTAGTTGAGCAGGCGTTGGCTTAAAATCATGCGTTATTAAGTGCTTTTAAAATAAATACTTCTACACAAAAAGGCTGTCTTCTGCTCATGCAAAAGGCAGCTTTTTTATAGTGAGCTATAATCTATTACACACTAAGAAGATCTGAAATAGCGGATGTCCAACTCTTATCATGGATAATGCGCTGCTGAGCAAGATTACTTTCGATAATCTCAGTTTTACTTAACTTGGATAGCTCTTCCCAGCTGTCTAGATCAAACACATAGGTGGCATTATTGATGTTGTCACACTCTAGTACTGATATATCTTTGTTAGGAAAGTTGTAAACAATATAGCCCTTATAGCCCCCAACTCCTACAACGATACTATCAGCCTGATAACTTGCAATGGTAGACAAACGCTTTTCTATAACTGGCTTCACTGTCTTTCTATGACTCGATGGAACAGTACTTTTGATTAAATCAATAATCTCTTCTTGCGTTTTTTCGCCGGATGGCAATATCTGCCAATTCACAAATCTAAACTGAGTAGGAATTGCAACAAAGCCATCTTTAGCAGATACATGCAGCTCAAACTCAGATTCAAAAATTTCTAAAGCTAAATTGAGCTTATGTAATAATAGCTCATCACTATCTGCACTATCACACTCAATCATCAAAAACTTTTCATCATTGTTGGTAATGCATTTAACTGGCACATTTGGAGCAGGCAGCCTTTCTCTCACGAACCTTTGATAGGTTCTCCAAGTTGATTCATCTACCTCTCTTCTATCTGGTCCATAAAATTCTGAACGCGTATATTTTAGCTCTTGAGAAACCGACTCTTTCGGTAGATCTCTTCTTATTATAACTTTGCCATCAGCATTAATTTTGGAAGTTTTACCAATTTTACTAGGCAAGAACGCTTCTCCATCTTCCCATGAGACCTTATCTGATACCTGCCTCAGCTTATCTTCTGTAAAGTCATCTAGATTTTTACCAATTAAGTATTTACCTTTTAGCTGTGAAAAGCTCTCAGGGACTTTTCGAAAAGATTTTTGTTTATACTGCATATTGTATCCTCCATATCCATTTATATAAGTTGCATTATGTTCATGACTATTATACAAACAAACATTTGATATTAATCAGCAGAGGTAGTTTAAAACGACATCGCTTGTCGCTTATAGCGTCTTATTAAGTTTTTATTAGTTCGTTTTTGATGTACTAACAATACATCTCAGTACTAATCCTTATTTTCCATATTCATCAATTAGTTTGGCGCACCTAAGAAATACCCTTTCATCGTCATTCGATCAAAGCTGTATACATGCGCATGAGGTGCCTCCTTACAGCGCCCTACCAATGGCGGCATTTGATCTGGCTTACCATTAGCCAGTAGTATCACTCCAGAGCAGATTGGGCAAGTGGCAGTGAACTCAGTGATCCTTGCTATGTTCAACTTATCTTTGTTACGATACATCTCAATGTCAGCATTATCGACATTAATATTGGCAAAGAACATAGGTGCTTTGATCACACGATGATGAGGCAGCACATATAGCGGCATAAAAAAATATCGCCAGTTGAGGTAAGCAACAGGGATCAATAGTAAGAGAACCATAACTTGCCACAGTCTAAAACTTGGCAGATCACTCAATAATAAGATAACTAATATTGAGAATATAGCGATAAGAATATCTGCAACGAAGCTTAGCATCAGCAACAACATTAGCAGCATTCCACTAAAACTTCGCAGCTTTAACTTACCTTTTTTGAAAAAGAGCTTAGTAAACAAAGACGGCTTAATCTCTGATTCAGGTCTACGCTCGTACGTAACGAAGCTTAAGTCCTCGTCATCTTCAATTTCCTCATCAATTTCTAAGCTCGTAGTGTCTAGTATCTGTTCTAGCTCATAACTATCATCTTTTACTGCTTCAATATCCATCCAGAGTAGCGCCCTATTCTTCGCACCACCACTTGATAAAGAAGCAATAACTATTGGCATATACCCGATATTATCGAACGCCTGTTTGCAGTCTGGTTGTGAGTGAATAAAATTATTCAACTCTAAATTTAACTTCGTAGTTTTGATCGAGTTTTTAGCCGTTTGCCCGTCTACTGTATCTTCATTAACACCTTTAGCTTTGGCATAAACATATTGTCTTGATAACTTTTCAGGCTCAAAACCATCATCCGAATATTTTATTTTTTTAAGCTGTGCGCTTACTATCGCGTCTAGGTATTTATCATAAAGGGTATCTCGTGGAAAATTAAGAAGCTGCTTTTTAAGCTCTTCAAATACCTCTAAGTGTTTGTTTTTCATAGCAGTGCACCGGTTAAACCCCTGTTGAAACCCTATTAGCAGTCTGTTTTGATAGTCAAATTCTTCTCATAATTACCTCACTCCTAACCAACTAACAAGAGGATGGTAACTATGTCAATGTCAATCGCTGTTAATGAGCAAAAGCAAATCGTCAATGTTAAGCAAGTCGAGCGAGGGCTGGCTTGTATGTGTTTTTGCTTTGAATGTAGTGAGCCCGTTGTGGCTCGTAAAGGTGAGAAGAATGAGCATCATTTTGCGCACTTAAGCAATAAAGAAAGCTGCACTATTCATCCTGAAAGTATCCTACACAAGTTTGCTAAGCAAGTCATTATGGAAGAGAAATATTTAACGCTACCATCATTACCTGATGACGAGAATGATGAAGATAGGACTTGGCAATTTGATCAACTGATTGCAGAACAATCCGTTGGCTGTATTCGACCTGACATAGTAGCGACTATTGACGGCGAGATGATGTTTATCGAAGTCGCAGTGACTTCTTTTATCGATACAGACAAATCGAACTTTATTAAGCAGTTAGGTATCAAAACTGTTGAGATCAATTTAAGAGAAATCATCACGCAAGGCATTGAATTGCCAAGTGAGGAAGCTAGAGATTACATCTTAGGCTGTGTTAGTAATAAGCAATGGATCTTTCCAGAGCCGAAAGCACTAATAGCTTCAGCAGTCCCTACCTCATTAGATGAACCTATCTATGATTGTCAGAGCATAACAGATGAGAATAACGCTGGAAGCTTCGATACTGGCTTTGGTATGCATCGTTTAACCATTAAACACAATTGGGTAGATGTCAGAGTTTTTAACTCAGGCATGGTGTCCGTTAAGTGTGTCAACTTCAACCACGATGTTATCGAGATACTAAAGCAATGGCGTAATGAAGGCGGTGGTCAGTACAATAAAAAATATAAGTCATGGAATTACTTTAAGCCGTTTTCGGATACCGTCTTTCAACGACTGCAAGAAATGGATATGACTCCCAAAAATTAAAAACAACTCAACTCGATAATACGGAAGACAAGATCATGACGCTTACTACGATACTACTCATTATAATCTTGCTAATGATGGCACTACTTGTATGGACTATGCAGCGAATACAGTTGCAAAATAAGGCTTTGCTACAGAATGAGCGAGATATGACTCAAATTAAAACTGCAATGATTGAAAGAGAATCAGGTTTTCAACAGCAATTAGATAAAGATATTAAAGAGGCGCAAAAGCGTTCCAACAATATGCAGCGCAATGTACTAAAAGGTCAAATTGGTGAACAGTTCACGCCCTTTATCACTGACTTTCCATACAACCCTTCGGACTGCCGATTTATGGGTGAGCCGATTGACTACGTTATCTTCCAAAACTTGCACGAATGCGCTGATGGCAACGTGCCTATTGAGGATGTGCATCTCATTATTGCAGAAGTTAAAACAGGGAATGCTAGGCTAAACCAACGGCAGAAGATTATTAAACAAGTAATCGAAAATGGGCAGGTTAGCTTTAAAGAGCTTAGGATAAAATACTGTGAAGATACGGAAGACATGCGTGTTCAAATAATTACTCAATAACGCTATATGAATATTAATATGCTATATTATCAACGAAACCACAATATTTTGTTAAAAGTGACTTAATATGATTACTTATATTCGCTTTAATAATTTTTATTCTTACTCAGAGTCTACTGAGGTGTCATTCACTTTGGGCAAACAACCTACTAAAACTGACTATGATTTTTATATTGATACCACGCAAGACCAGTATCGATTAAATAAAGTTACCGCTGTACTTGGCGCGAATGGCTCCGGTAAAACGCAGCTATTAAAAGCCATTGCCTTTTTACGTTGGTTTATGTGTGAATCTACTAGCAGCCTTGACTCAGAGCAACCTATTTCTTTCAGCCAGTTCGCGTTAAGTAGTAATGAGTTATCAGAATTTGAATTTGGCTTCTTACTTAAAAATGCTGATGGCATTTATGATGAATATCGCTATGAGCTGACTTTGACACAGCATAGTGTAGTTAAAGAGTCCTTATACAAAAAGACTAGTAGCCAATTTAGCTATGTATTCATACGTCATCATGACGGTGACAAGCTTAACTATAAACATCGTAACTTTGTTATCCCTTCTTTAGCTGATGATGTGAAGAAAAACGCCTCACTTATCAGCTATGCCAATTTGCTCGATGAGCCATTGGCAGAAGACATTTTTGATATGTTCAATCACTATAAGACTAATGTAGTCTCAATCGGCAGGCTTGGTAGCCTTAGCCAATCTATACCTGAAATGACAGAATTATTTGCTAAGGATGATGGTTTAAAACAAACCGCTGAAAAGCTACTTTGTCAGTTTGATACTGGCATAGATGAGATTAATATAAAAAGCGTGATGATGGTAAACGAAGGCAAGCAGCAAGAGGTACTACTACCTTTTGGTGTGCATAAAGTGGGTAATGACTCGTTTGAGCTTATGATTTATGAAGAGTCTAATGGTACACAATCCGCATATAGCTTGCTTGGGCTCATACTACCAGTGCTTAAGAATGGTGGCGTAGCTATTATCGATGAGCTTGATAATGACCTACACCCCCTACTGTTGCCTGCTATTTTTGATTTGTTTCGCTCGTCACATCACAACCCTCATAATGCGCAGCTTATTTTTAGTTGCCATACTCCTGAGGTGTTTAATTTATTGAACAAGCATCAAATTTACTTGGTCGAAAAATACGAGCAGGCTTCAGAAGCTTGGCGGCTTGATGAGATGGAAGGGATTCGTAATGACGATAACCTTTATGCAAAATATATGGCTGGCGCGTTTGACGCAATACCAAATCTATAAGAGGCTAGATTATGGCAAAGCGCAAACCTACTAGGTCAGTCAACAAAACCACCCTACTCGTTATGGGTGAAGGTGAACACGACAAGGCATTTTTAAGCCATATGAAAGGCATTTATCACGAAAGACGCTCTGGTAGTAAAGTAACTCTTGATTTTTCGAGTGGTGGCTCACCACACGATATTATCAAGGATACGGTTAAAAAGAGTCGTCACGTTGATTATGACCAGAAGTTTATTTTGATGGATAGCGATGTTCCTGTTAAGCAACAAGACATTAAAGCAGCTGATGATTCAGGCATTAGTATCTTATATTCAAAACCACTATGCTTGGAAGGTATGTTACTTAGCATACTTGCTCAAAACATTCCTAACACTGCGCAAAAATGTAAAAGTGCTCTACACCCTCAATTGTCTGATAATCCTGCCTTATCGAAAAGCTACGAGCCACTACTCGCTAAGCCAGTGCTTGATGAGACTAGTCATGCCACAATCGTAAAGTTACGCTCATTATTAGGCGTAAAGCAAAAAAAATAGCCGTCTCACTTTTAGGTGAAACGGCTGATGCATAAACTAAGCCGACCTTTTTAAAACCTTAGTACTAATCCACTTCGCAATCTCACTTGCTACCCTCAGCGCTTAAACCGTCTAATACTACTGACCACCACGCCAAACAGCTCAAGCGATCCTTTCACGATAATATCAGCATAGTTGACGTTGTGAGCACGCAAGATAATGTGCTCCCCTAGTATCAGCTGCTTTGCCGTAAAGCCATCTTCGACTAGCGCGATGACGATATCTTTGTTCCTAGCACTTATCGAACGATCCACAATTAAAATATCATTGGGATAAATACCAATATCGATCATGCTATCCCCTTCAACTTCAACCAAGTAAGTCGTCGTCGGGCTATGAATGAGTAAGGTATTTAGATCAATACGGTTTTGCACATAGTCGGTCGCAGGACTTGGGAAGCCCGCTTTAACTCTATCACTGTATAAAGACAGCAATACCGTTTCACCCTCATCGGTAAGCCTACCGATTATCTTAACCGTCATTTAGTCCACCTTAGGTATTTGTTTAATGTTAGTGGTATAGCACGGCGATAGCATATTGCGGCTCATCTGCCATTTCTGCTTATCCTTTATTCCTTCGCTTGCGATAAACACAGCAGATTGCTGGTTACTGTTTTGGCCAAACTTTTTATTAAGCTGATCCATGATAGCGATTACCTTTTCGCTTCTATTAGTACAGTGACTACTGCTTTGACCTGCATCATCGCTGCTATCCTCTGTAAACAAATCAGGCTGCACCTCATGGTGCTGGCAGATATCAAAGAGCATGACACCTGCTTTGGCGTAGCGAATGTCCTCGATAAATATCTGAGTCAGTATTCGCCGAGCAGCGGCTACCATGATTCTAGTATCCGCTGTAGGCGTTATAAACTTAGATTGACCGGAGATTGAAGCATAGCTTTCTGTAGTACTGAACGAGCTGCTCTTAGCGAAGACGCTAAGATAGCTACAGACGCTCCCTTGCTTGCGTAGTTTGCTAGCCGCTTTTGACACGTGACTACAGATAGATTGGCTCAGCTCATCAGGGCAGGTAATACGGGTAGAGAATGAACGTGAAGAGACAATCTGCTTTTTAGGTTCAGCGGTTTCAATTCCAATACAGCACTGACCATTAAGCTCTAAGCACGTGCGCTCTAGTACCACGCCAAAGTGTTGTCTTATCTTAGCAGGTGCACATACGGCCAATTGATAGACGGTATGAATACCCATGCTGTTTAGCCTGATTTTATATCGACGCCCCACACCCCACACCTCACCCACATCCGTGATCTGCATGATGCGTCTTATCCATCTTAGATCTTGTAGGACACAAACGCCTTTGGTAGCTGGGTGCTTCTTAGCGGCGTGATTAGCAAGCTTCGCCATGGTCTTGGTGCTACCCATACCCACACATATAGGAATGCCTGTGTACATCTCTACGATAGATTTAAGCTTAATACCGTAAGCATTCAGATCAGTCATCGCAGTCGGATAATCAGCTAAGTATAAAAAGGCCTCATCGATAGAATAGACTTCAACCGTAGGGCATAGCGTCTCAAGCGTAGTCATGACGCGATGAGACATATCGGCATAAAGGGTGTAGTTAGAGCTAAAGACCGTGACGTTGTTTTGTATGCAAAAGTCTTTGACCTGAAAGAACGGTACTCCCATTTTGATACCAAGTAGCTTTGCCTCGCTTGATCGTGCAACCACGCAGCCATCGTTATTGGATAGTACCACCACTGCCTTATCTTTTAGATCAGGGCGAAAGAGCTTTTCACAGTTGGCGTAAAAGCTATTGCAATCAACAAGCGCATACATGGCTTACTCAGTAGGTGGATGGCATAAAGAAAAGGCATATCAAAGCACGACTATTGACGTGATTGAATATGCCTTTGAGTGTAGAGAGTTAAAGGTTTAAATTTCAAGGGGTAGAAAATAGTAGACGACGATGGCTGTCGTGAGGTTTAGGCTACCAGAATACATATTAAATCTTAAGCTCACTACTTTAGAGAATTTCAAGCCAAAAATTGACTAGTTGGCTTTTAATATTATGCTAGCAATCAGAAATAAGTTATATTCTACTATTAAAAATAAACAACAATCTAGATTATCGGTTATTAATAAATTAACATTTAGCATTCCACTAAGCCTATTAGTTGTATCCATGTTAGTAGGTTCTCAAGCATGTATTAATTACGATAGTTTACATAGTACTGTTAAATCTTTAGCTGAAGGAATAATGTTCATTACGTTAGATGTAAATTGTGTCTAAGAGATATCTTGAATAGCTCATAAGCCTTTAACGATAGAAGCATGTTACTGTTATTATTAAACCTCGATAACTTACAAAGGATCATAATGAATAATAAAAAATGGCTGATTGGTATAGGTGTTACTTTAGGTATTATGATGAACAATGTTTCAGCTCAAAATTCTGAATATTGTGACAGAGAAAAATATGATACTGCTTCTTTAAAGCAATGTGGTATGAAAGACCTAAAGATGGAAAAAGAAAAGTTAGATCAAGTTTACAAAAAGTTAATGTCAACACTTGATTCAGAAAATAAAAAACTGTTAAAGATTTCACAATTAGCATGGGTAGATTTTAGTAAAAAAGACTGTGTCTTTCAAACCGATTGGGAGACTGGAACTATGGGACCACTCATGAGCATAAGTTGTGAGACTGGAGTTACTGAAGATAGGCGCAAGAGTCTTGAAGATCGTCTAACATTTGAGCTAGAGTATAATTAGAGTATATCCCAACGATACCAATCTATTGATATGATAAACGCATCGAAAAATCTTAAGATAATGACTTCTAAAACACTTAGCATAACGTCCGTTATGGGAACAATGGGAATAGATAATACACCGTACATCAAAATAAATAATTTCTTAGAAAGAATATAATATATGTAGACTATATTTGTATATTAGAATATATTTCCAATATAAAACTAGATTTTTTATCTTTTATAAATAAGTATAGATACTAATTTTTTATTGAACTCTCATCTCTATTTTTAAGGACAATTAACTATGAATTTATTTAAAAAAATAGGGACTCATGGAGCAATGATTCTAGTTTCTTCATTCGAATTAATGTTACCAGCTATAGCTAGCGACTTTTCAGATGAGCTATCGAGAGCCAATCAAGGGGATAGTCATTCACAACTGGTGGTTGCTAAAGCCTACATATATGGTGAGGGTGTCCAACAAAGTAATGAAAAAGGATTTGAATGGGCTTTAAAATCGTCTAATCAAGGGAATCTTGATGGACAATTTATTGTTGGTGCGTTGTACGATATGGGTCAGGGTGTGCGATAAGATAATGCTAAAGCATATTTGGTCTAACAAAGCTTATAGCAAAGGAGATGAGGCTGCGTGTAAGAATTATAAAACGGTCAAATCATCCCTTTCTAGATCTAACGAACCAACACTACGCATATACCAAAATACAGCGCCAAAAAGTCAAAGGTTTGTTCCCATACAAATACCACAACGTTCTAGTTATCTTCTTCCTGGCTCGCCTTAACCAGAAAAGTATCGCAAATAACCTAATTAAGATACGGCTCTTGTTCCCCAATTTATTGATTTGAAACCCAGATAAATATTCTTAGGATAACGATATGAAAATTACTAATACCATCATAGCAGCCTCGTTATTTCTAAGCTTACCAATGCTTGCAGGGGCGAGCGATAGTAACACTACTGGTAAAGATCCAAACTGGGCCACTTATCAAAAAAGATGCATGGAATTTGTTTCTATTAGTAAGAACCTTGTATCAACTTTAATTGAAGAAATGGAGCAGAGTAGACTTCCAATAGAAGATTATTTAACCCATAGCCAGTGTCGACCTAAAAAGTATTCCACATCAGTTCAATCTCCAATGCTCCATTATATAATTGAAGATCCTTCTAATAGGCAAGACTTCCTCACTGTTTTTTGGCTTTATTATTCTAAAAAAAGAAAAGAACCAGAAATTTTTAATGAGATCATCAATGTACAAAATACTTTAGGGGAAACAATGCTGGATTACGCCGTTACCCTAGAAGAACGAGATTTACTAAGTGATGTGGCCTTAAATGGTCCATTAGATAAAATTATTACCATGCTTTGTGATCATGGCGGCGTGTATGCTACTCGTAAGGATAGAAAATGTCCTTAGGGATTAAGTTTATTCATTCATTTTATTTATTGATTTTAATTTCGTTTAACCTTCAGGCAGCTGATCTTGTTAAATGTAACCCTCAATTAAGGTCGGCAGATATAGGTGCTCTTGCTGAGTTATCTAACCACTGTAATACAGCCGGAGTTTTTCAAGGTAATTCATCCTCCGGTAATCCCCCCAATAAATAAGAACACTTAGGAATAGAGATTAACTGCTAAAATATACCAGCAGGAGAATCCTATGAAAAAGACACGCTTTACTGACAATCAAATCGTTAACATCCTCAAACAAGCAGAACAAGGCGTCCCTATTGCTGACTTGTGCCGTGAGCACAATGTCGGCCAAAGTACCTTTTACAACTGGCGTTCTAAATATGGCGGCATGGATGCTGCGCTTATCACTCGTCTCAAAGAGCTTGAAGTTGAAAATGCTCGTTTAAAGAAGATGTACGCTGATGAATGTCTTAAATCAGACATATTACAGGATGCCATGTCAAAAAAGTGGTAGCGCCCCTCAGGCGCAAAGAGATGGCTTGCCACTATATTAAAGAGCATGGCATCAGTATCCGCAGGGCTTGCCTGATCTTTAATATCAGCGTCACCTGTTATTATCACAAGTCGGTAGCAACGGATGAGAACCAGCAGATCGCGCACTTGCTTATAGAGCTGACCGAGCAGAACAAGAACTGGGGCTTTGGTTTATGCTTCTTAAGCCTGCGTAACTTGATGGGGCTACCATATAATCATAAGCGGGTGTATCGCATCTACTGTGAGCTTGAGTTGAATCTGAGAATTAAACCTAAGCGTCGAATTAAACGCGCTAAACCTCTACCCTTGGCTGTTCCAGATAAAATAAACCAAAGCTGGAGCATGGACTTTATGCATGATGCCTTAACTGACGGCAGAGGCTTTAGACTATTCAATGTCATTGATGATTACAACCGTGAAGCTCTAACCGTTGAGATTGACTTCTCATTACCCGCTCACAGAGTCATACGCAGTTTAAATCAGCTGATTGAATGTCGAGGTAAACCTGTTCAAGTAAGATGTGATAATGGACCTGAGTACATCAGTAACGCCCTAAAAGAATGGGCGATAGAACAAGGCATCATGATCAG
>NZ_CBCPJH010000048.1:0-18495 GCF_965118485.1 Psychrobacter glacincola
TTTGATAAAAACAGACAATCATAACCTTAGTGATTATTCTGTTATTTATAACATAAAAGATTACATTTTAGGAAGGATACAGACATATTTTAGAGGGATTCATTAATTTATTATAATCATCTTTATATTTAAATAATAAAAAAGCGCTACCCTATAAGATAGCGCTTTATATTAATCGAGCAGTAAAGACATTTACCATAAGCGAATATGTTCTTTATAGTCATCATTGATAATGACCAAGCCTTTTGTAAAATCTATACTTTGGCGAGCGTTTTTAATCGTTTTATAATTATAGCTTTTGCGGTCTGCTAAATTAATGAGCTCATACACTACATCGCCACCTATATCTACATAACGGCTACTGTCACCATCTGGCCATTTGATGGTCAGTAATGGTAGATATTCATCAACCCCAAAAATCTTTCTAGCTCTATAATCCTTTGAAGAATTAATAGTTGATGTTGTTACCAAGCACTTCTTGCTGGCGATTTTAAGTTTATAAGCACAATTGAAATAACCTGACCCATTCTCAGAAGACATAAATTCCTCTATAGTCGGCGCAGCTTGTACTTGCGCAGTGCTAAACGCAAAAGCTAAGCCTGTCGCTGCTGCTAATAATTTATTCATAATAACCTCCAGAGATTTTGGATAAAGTGAGATTAATAACAAAATTTTATTGTAATACAATTATTAATCTTTTAATTATTTATCTAATTTTAGTAACCAGCTATTTTTTGAGGTAAGATATTTGTGTGATTAACCAGTAACAATATTGACCGATAACAATCGCAATCACACTTTACCCTCTTTTCTCACGTAAAAAGGATTTTACGATGTATCAATCAAACTCGAAAATTCATCAGGACGCTCACCGTCATCACTCTCCCAATAAAACAAAAATTAAAGCCGCTATTTTATTTATTAGTAGTACCTTTTTAGTCTCTGTATCGGCTCATGCTCTCGAGCCCGCCAAAAGCACCATAAATACGAGTTCAATAAATACCAGCGCTATAAATTTAGCGATTATGAATAACACTCCAACGGTCTTGTCAGAAACCCAGCGTATTACGTTGGCGGTGCCTAACAGTCTAAAACAAGTACCCAATACAACCACTGCTAAGACAGTAGCAAAAGCTGATCAAGCTATCTTTTCAAACGATGCTATTGAACATCCGTTATGGGCAAAGAATGGTATGGTTGCAAGCCAAGAAGCCATTGCCTCTGATGTGGGCTTACAAATTCTGAAGCAAGGCGGTAATGCAATCGATGCTGCCGTTGCCGTTGGCTTTGCATTGGCTGTCACCCTTCCCCGCGCTGGTAATATTGGTGGTGGTGGCTTTATGATGATTTATGATGCCAAGCAAGGTAAAACAGTAGCGCTTGATTATCGTGAAAAAGCACCGAGCAATGCCTCTCGCGATATGTATCTCGATAAAGACGGCAATGCAGTCAGTGATTTATCACGCTATCACGGCTTAGCGGTTGGCGTTCCAGGGACGGTCGCCGGACTGCTAAAAGCATTAGAAGATCATGGCACGATGAGTCGCGGAAAGGTAATGGCACCAGCGATTGCATTGGCAGAAAAAGGCATTGTGGTCACACCAGGATTAACGGAGTCGTTAGAAGCATTAAGCCCGCGCATGCAAAAATGGCCAAGTACTAAAAAGATATTTTTTAAGCCCGATGGCAGCGCTTATCAACCTGGCGAGCGTCTAAAACAGCCTGAGTTAGCAAAATCGCTTAAGCTCATTGCCGCTCAAGGTGCCGATGGATTTTATAAAGGAGAAACGGCACGTAAACTGGTTAAAGCAGTCAATGACGCGGGCGGTAATATGAGCTTGCAGGATTTGGCCAATTACCAAGCTATTGCACGTGAACCAGTTAAAGGCGAGTATCGTGGTTATGAGATCGTTTCTATGCCACCACCATCGTCTGGTGGTATTCATATCGTACAAATTTTAAATATCTTAGAAGGTTATCCATTAAAAGACTACGGTCAAAACAGCGCGCAAACCATTCATTTAATGGCAGAGGCAATGCAACTTGCCTATGCAGATCGTGCTGAGTATTTGGGAGATTCTGATTTTATCGATGTCCCTGCCAGCGGCTTAACCTCACAAGCTTATGCCGATAAACTACGTACTTTAATCAACCCAAATAAAGCCACCCCAGCGTCGACTATCAAAGCCAATAACCCTCTACCGTATGAGAGTGATCAAACCACGCATTTCTCTATTGTCGATAAAGACGGTAATGCAGTGGCCAATACTTATACGCTAAACTTCTCATACGGTACTGGGCTGGTCGCTGAAGGTACAGGTATCCTACTCAACAATGAAATGGATGATTTTTCTGCCAAGCCTGGCGTACCCAATGGTTATGGTTTAATCGGCGGCGATGCCAATGCGGTCGAAGCCAATAAGCGTCCGTTATCATCGATGAGTCCGACAATCATCTTTAAAGACAGCAAACCTTATATCGTCACTGGTAGTCCCGGTGGTAGCCGTATTATCACTACCGTCATGCAAGTTATCTCAAACGTCATCGATCACGATATGAATATCGCTGAAGCGACGCATGCACCGCGTATTCACGACCAATGGTTACCTGATGAAATCCGTATCGAAAAAGCGCTGAATGTCGATACAATTCAAAAGCTAGAGTCGATGGGACATAAAGTGAGTGCGCAAGAAGCTATGGGCTCAACGCAGTCGATTATGATGACGCCAAATGGTATCTATGGTTCTTCTGACCCGCGTATTGTCGATGCAGCAGTGGTTGGCTATTGATTTAAAAATGCTTTTAATTTCCAACTAAAATAGCCCTCTATACTTTATTGTATAGAGGGCTTTTAAATAAAAAACAGAAAGCTCTTTTTTAACGCATAAAGACCAATCAATACAGCTTTATCTTTTCAAAAAACTCATTGTCTAGTAATAACTTTGGTCTGGCGTTTACCTCTTTCAAACCTACTTTATGTTGCATCATCAGCTCAATTAAATTCATTTGGTCAATGAGAATCAGACTGTGTGAATCAGTCGAATTGGCGTATTCCTGCGCAGGCTTGGTAAAGCTGGTTGTCGTGATAAATAAACCATGATGATTGGTTTTTTGCGGTGGATAAGAGCCTATAAAGTTTCTTAAATCGCCATTGGATATATTATTGCCCGTGCTATACAGTTTGGCTTGTATATAATAGTTATGAACCTCACCATCTGGAAAATCCTGAATAATAAGACCGTCAATACCATTGTCGTTAGAGCGCCCTGTATGACGTGAGGTCAAATTACTCTCAGGACTTTCAATCTCTAACGAGCGTTCAATCAATTTTAGACAAAACCATTCAAACTGCACAGGAGATAAACTTTCGATCTGAGCCATAATCATATCAGGCGTTACTTTGACAAAATCATTGCCAATAGTGGCATCTGCATAATTATTCATAAATATAGACGTTCGACGCTGAGTTTCTTCTATTAAATGATTGATAAGCGCATCACCATTTTTGCCATAAGCAGCAATATTTATTTTTTGCAAATCCGCAAAAGCTTTATGATCAAAACGTTTTAAATCAGCAATATAATCGCTGTTTGGAATGCGTTCGCCAATGTACTGAGTAAAATTATTTCCCGCCAGCCAAAAATATACTTTACCAAACGGGTCTAAACGTACAATATTTTTGGGCGTTACTTTTTCATCAAAGGTAATAAAATTAGCAAAATTTTGATTTAAATTCGGCACTAAGCTGAACTTATCTTCTTTAACCAAACCCATTGCAGATAGACACAGTAAAATTAAATCAATAATCTGGTCATAACAAGGTGAGCCGTTATGGCATTCATGACGTACATCATAATTACTCATGTAATTGATTTCTTTATGATCATTTACAATTTGCGCTAACTTTTCAAACTCTCTATAAAATACAGTGCGACCAATAGTGTTACGTGTGCTTAGATTTTTTACGGTTTGTATTCCCGCATTCAACATGTCACCAAATGCAGGCAGCTTCGTAATATTACTCAATTCAATCGGTGGCTGTCCGCGCCAAATAATGCTATTATTAACGACCAAATTTAAACGGTAAAAACACCAGTTTCAACGTACTATCCCTTCTTAAAAAAATACAAAGTATTGATAATTAAAAATTTATCATCATACAACCCATTCCTTCTCGATCGTACCAGTAAGAGTCTTCTATGGCATTTGTACACCTTGGCATTCACAGTGAATATTCGATTACCGATTCTATCGTGCGTATTAAGCTGTTGGTTAAAGCAGCAGCGGCAGACAATCAAAGCGCCCTTGCCTTGACGGATTTATCCAACCTGTATGCGACGGTAAAATTCTATCGTGCTTGCTTAGGTGCCGGCATTAAGCCCATTATCGGCAGCGAAGTCATCATGGATAATGAAGACACGCGCTTGACTCTGCTGGCGATGAATAACGAAGGCTATCAAAACATTACCCGTATCGTGTCGCTTGGTTTTACTGAAGGTCGTGCTGATCCTGTCAACCATGGTACTCCTGTTATTAAACGCAGCCATATTTTAGAGCATGCAGCTGGTGTCATCGTCTTATTTACTGAAAAGTCAGATGTAGGTCAGGCAATGGTCGGCTCAATGCCAGAAAAAGCCGATGAATTGCTTGCAGAGTGGCAAGCGCAGTTTGATGATCGCTTATATTTTGCGATTAAGCGCACCAATCGTACAGGCGAAGATGCCTTTATTAAGGCAGTGATTCACTCAGGTGCTAAGCATCATATCCCTATCATTGCCCATAACGACGTGCGGTTTTTGGAGCAAGATGATTTCGATGCCCATGAAGCGCGGGTCTGTATCGCTGGCTCTTATGTGCTTGCTGATCAAAATCGTCCGCAAACTTATTCCGATGCCCAGTACCTAAAAACCCAAGCGCAAATGCAGCAATTATTTGCTGATATTCCGCAGGTTATCGATAATACTTTGCGCTTGGCAACGCGCTGTAATGTGACATTAACGCTCGGTATCAACGTACTGCCAGAATTCCCAGTACCTGAGGGTGAGACGACTGAATCGTTTTTTCGCTTAGAATCGCAGCGTGGGCTTGAAAATCGTCTAAATAAACTATTCCCAGTTGAGGCTCGCAGCGATAATTGGAGCGATATACGCCAAAGATATGATGAGCGTTTGGAGTACGAATTAAAGGTTATCCTATCAATGGGCTTCCCCGGTTACTTCCTCATCGTCATGGACTTTATCCGCTGGGCAAAAGCCAATGGCGTACCGGTTGGGCCTGGTCGTGGTTCTGGTGCCGGATCTTTGGTCGCTTATGCGCTCAATATTACCGACCTCGATCCTATTCACTACGACTTATTATTTGAGCGCTTCTTAAACCCTGAGCGTGTCTCCATGCCCGATTTCGATATTGACTTTTGTATTGAAGGTCGCGACCGAGTCATTGATTATGTAGCGCAAACTTATGGTCGTGAAGCGGTGTCTCAAATTATTACCTTTGGTACGATGGCAGCAAAAGCGGTGGTACGAGATGTTGCGCGTGCACAAAGCAAATCCTACTTCCTTGCCAGCAAAATGTCGAAACTTATTCCCAAAACACCAGGGATTACTCTCAGCCAAGCACTGGAGCAAGAGCCACAGCTTAAAGATTTAATCTCTAATCCTGACAATATGGATTATGAAGATGCCACCGAAGTGTGGGAGATGGCCATTAAGCTTGAAGGCATTTGCCGGAACGTGGGTAAACATGCTGGTGGCGTATTGATTGCGCCGCACAGAATCACAGATTTTAGCGCGATTTATTGTGATGATGAAGGTCACCGTGTCAGCCAGTTTGATAAAGATGACGTTGAAGCCGTTGGTCTGGTCAAGTTCGACTTCTTGGGTCTGCGTAACTTAACCGTCATTAATGCCGCTGTCGAAAACATCAATAAGCGTCGCGCTAAAGAAGGCAAAGACGCACTGGTATTAGAAGACTTGCCACTAGATGACGCTAAAGCTTATAAGCTCTTGCAAGATGCCAAAACCACTGCCGTCTTTCAGCTAGAAAGCATGGGTATGAAAAAGTATCTTGCCAAATTACAACCGACCAATATCGAAGACGTTATCGCCATGTGTGCGCTCTATCGTCCCGGTCCGCTTGATGCGGGCATGGTTGAGATGTATATCGACCGTAAACACGGTCGCGAAGAAGTCATTTATGATCATCCCAATCTTGAGCCGATTTTAGAAAACACTAATGGCGTTATTGTTTATCAAGAACAAGTCATGCAAATCTCGCAGGTCATGGCGGGCTATAGCTTAGGCGGTGCGGATATGTTACGCCGAGCTATGGGTAAAAAGAAACCTGAGGAAATGGCTAAGCAGCGCGATATCTTTATTACTGGTGCAACCGAGCAAGGTATTGATGAAGTGACATCAGGCGGCGTGTTTGATTTGATGGAAAAGTTCGCCGGTTACGGTTTTAACCGCTCGCATTCTGCCGCTTATGGCGTACTGGCTTATCAGACCGCTTATCTAAAGCAATACTACCCTGCTGAATTTATGGCAGCGGTATTGACTTCTGATATGAACAACACCGACAACGTCGTGTTCTTTATTAATGATTGCCGTGAAAACTTTGATTTAACCGTTGTTAATCCATCAGTGAATCGTAGTGAATGGCACTTTGTCGCAGATACACCGACCAATATCATTTATGGCTTGGGTGCGATTAAAGGCGTTGGTGAAGGTGCGGTTGAATCTATCGTTGATGCACGTCGCCGTGAAGGTCCATTTAAAGATTTATATGATTTCTGTCGCCGCGTTGATATTAAAAAGGTCAATAAGCGTACATTAGAAGGACTAATAAACGCGGGTTGTTTTGATGACTTTGCCTCTACCTTACGTCCTGACTTGCCAAGCGACGAAGCGTACGAGATTCGTGGTGCACTCATGAGTCAGCTACCAAGTGCCGTACAAGCTGCTGAGCAAGACCGTCAAAACCGTGAAATCGGTATGATGGACTTGTTTGGTGAAATGGATGGTGTTGTCGCTGCACCGCCACTAGTTATGACGCCAGAGCTGATTTGGGGCGATAAACACCGCTTAAAAGCTGAAAAGAATACCTTGGGCCTATACTTAACAGGTCACCCAATCAACGAATACTTGGATGAGCTAAAGCGTTACACCTCAGGTGCTCGTCTCGATAAATTGGCTGATACTGGCTATAACGGCAGCTGTTATTTTGCTGGTCTCATCATTGACATCGCAAACTTTGGTACTCGTAACGTTATTATTTTAGATGATGGTACTTCAAGGCTAGAAGTCAGCTGCTACGCTGAGCGCTTTAACCGTGTCAAAGAACAACTCAAAATCGACGAAGTAGTGATTATCAAAGGCAGTATCCGTGAGCGCGATGGCAGACTGTTTGCGCGACTTGATAATGCGATGAGTATGGTTGACGCCCGTCTACGATGGATGAAAAAAATTAGCATTAAAATTCATGGTAGTGATATCGATCTGCTTAATCGTATGCAGCCTTTACTTAAGTCTGCTCAAGCCAGTATCATTCCGGCACCAAAACTGTCTTATGATAATGATCAAGACGAGCAAAGTGGCAGCTTTAATGGCTACGATGCTGCGATGGGTGGTAGCCTGTATGATGAAAATGGTAATGATTTATTGGCTCTTGAAAACGATATGAATCAAGACGCCTTTCATCAAAACAGTGCTAATCAAAGCATTTCTGAACAAAGCTATGCCAATCATTTCCTTAGCAATACCGATGCTTCTATCAATGATAACTGTCTGCCGCTTGGACTCAGTATTTATGAAGAGTATGGCATTGCTAATGTAGGTTTATCCGAGCATTGGCGCGTTTATCCCAATGATGATAATTTACAACAGCTAAAGACTATGATTAGTGAGGATAATTTACACTTTCATTACAGCTGATCAATTGATTAGAGTTACCATCGTAATTAGTAGCAAAAAATTCTTTATAGTTAACGTTTCTGCGTTAGCTTTTACTCTATTGGACATACAAACATGGCCGAGACTACAAATAACAATATGACTGCCAACAATAATGACGAGATTATCAATACCGAGCAGTTTGAAGACATGCGTGACTTGCTAGAAGAAGACTTTGCTGACTTAGTACAAGTCTACTTTACTGACGCTCAGCAACGTATTACCAAGCTCAGACAAGCTCAGCAAGAAGAAGACAACGCGAATGGTTATGAGCTTGCCCATGCTTTAAAAGGTGCCAGTGCCAATTTGGGTACGACGCAACTGATGAATCTTAGCAGTCAATTACAAGAGTTATGCCGTGAGCAGCGTATTAGTGAGAGCGCTCAACTTATTGAAGTTATCGCGATTTCATTAGACAGTGCTGAGCAAAACATCAACCAGCGCTTGGGGCAATAATGAGTAACGATACACCCTCATCTTTAACGACAACAGTGAATACATCCTCTACAACCGTTAGAGATTATCTATCTTGCATACAAATAGTGATGGTCAATACGACATTGCCTGCCAATATCGGCTCAGCTGCACGGGCAATGCATACGATGGGACTGTCTAGGCTGACTGTGGTTGACCCAAAACTGCCTATTGACGAGACCAGTATCTCCCATGCTGCTGGCGGTGGTGAGTTGTTGTTGTCAGCCATCATAGCGCCAACATTAGAGGATGCAATTGCAAACTGTCAGCTGGTATTTGCGGCAAGCAGTCGCAGCCGTCATCTGCCGCGTCCTGTGGTTACGCCGACACAAGCTGCCAAAATCATGCTGGACTTTATTGATAAACAAAGCACGATTAATGGGCAAGACGGTATAAATACAGTGCCCAATATTGCTATTTTATTTGGGCGTGAAGATCGCGGCTTGACCAATGAAGAATTAGCTTATGCTGACTATCATATTCAAATAGATGCTAATCCTGCTTATCCGGTGCTCAATGTCGCCTCAGCCGTGCAAGTAATTGCGAGCTTTATTTATGCTTATACGCAAACGCATACCCAATCTGACAGCGAAGTTAACAATAAGATATCAAAGGCAGCTGACAATTTAGAGATAGCCGAATATCCGGTACTAAACACTTATCTGCGTCAGCAATGGGATGAGCCTGCGATTACTCAACAGCAGCTGCAACAACTCACTGAGCGTACGACCGCCTTGATGGTTCAACATAAACTCGCAGACAGTGAAAACTTAAAATCATTGCCCTCGCGCTTGTCTCGACTTGGCTCACGACTCCAGCTTGATCAAAAAGAGTATCAACTATTAAGCGCCTTAATTGCCAAACTCGCAAAAGATTAAAGCTACTAATATACGAGACTTAAGGTTTTTGATTTTTTGGTATTAGCAGCAATAGTATGACTATTTGCAATTTCTTTAATCTACAAGTTTTATAACTTTACAAGTAAGATGATTTAATCATAAAAAAGGAATTTACAATGAATTGGAATGTTTATTTATCTGGAGAAATACACAGCGACTGGCGCCAGAAAATTATGCAAGGCGCTACAGAACAGGGCCTAGATATTAAGTTCACATCAGCAGTAACTGAACATGAAGCCAGCGACGCCGCCGGTGACGTGCTTGGTAAAAATGATGATGGATTCTGGCGCGACCATCAGTCATCAAAGGTGAATGCTATCCGCACCAAAAACATGATCCAAAAGTGCGACATTGCTATCATTCGTTTTGGTGATAAATATAAGCAGTGGAATGCTGCCTTCGATGCCGGCTACTGCGCGGCATTAGGTAAGCCTTATATCACCCTGCACGCTGACGATATTATCCATCCGCTAAAAGAAGTCGATGCCGCAGCAATGGCATGGGCGCAAACGCCTGAGCAAGTTGTTGAGCTGCTAAAATATGTGACCAGTAATAGCTAAGCAATAATAGTAATCGCCTGTAGATAAAGCGCCGACGATTGGTGTTTTATCTACAGGCGATTTTTTATTTATAGCGCATTGCTATATTTTGTACTGCAAAACTGCTATAACTAAATAGATTGTAATCAAAAATACGATAGGATGATTTATGTCATTGCCAACCGCCTTATTCAAATCACTTACTCGCATCAAAAGAGACTTAAAAGAAGACATTGATGCCGTATTTAATCGCGACCCTGCCGCGCGTAATAGTCTAGAAGTTATCTTGACCTACCCTGGTATCCACGCCCTTATTTTACATCGCGGCGCCCATTGTCTTTGGCAAAACGAACAAAAACTTGCTGCCCGTGTTATCTCTTATGGCTCGCGTATCATCACAGGCATTGAGATTCATCCTGCTGCAAAAATCGGTCGCCGGTTTTTTATTGATCATGGTATGGGTATCGTTATTGGCGAAACGGCAGAGATTGGCAATGATGTGACCCTCTATCACGGGGTGACGCTTGGCGGTGTCTCTTGGAATAATGGTAAGCGCCACCCTACTTTGGAAGATGGCGTTATCGTTGGTGCCGGTGCTAAAGTATTGGGACCATTCACTGTCGGTAAAGGCGCTAAAATTGGCTCAAATGCTGTCGTAGTAAAGGCAGTACCAGCAGGTGCGACCATGGTCGGGAGTGCTGCGCGAATGATATCAGACCATCATGATGAAAAGGGCAATCCCATTGTCAAAAAAGTCGATGACGCTAAGCAGCAAGAAAAAATAGCGCAAGCTGCTTCTACAGATAATGCCATAGATGAAAAAGCAGTAGATGAAAAAACCACCAATCATTCAGCACGCGAAACCGCGTTTCAAGCTTATGGCATCGACCCCTCATCACAAGACCCTGTCGCCGAAGCCTTTGCTAAAATGCTCGAACACATTCAGCAGTCAGAAAATCGCTTAGATCAATTACAAGCAGCGATGTGCAAAATCGATCCTGATTTTTGCAAAAAAGAATATGACAAATTATGCTTAGAGGATTTGGATGTGATTGGTAGAAGCGACATGGATGAGATAGGCGCTAAAGCAGAGTAAACTTTTATCTTTAGGCTGAGTTTAATTAAACCCAGCCTAAATCGTTCATTTTATAACTATAATCTATCTATCACTGTTGTTAACTCTTCAAGCCCCGCTCTCTCATGCGCTTTAAATGGATAACGATCCGCCATTATTATCCATTTAGACCTTTTAAAGTCATTATGATTGCTTAGGCTATTATTTTTATCTAATGCTATAAGCAAAATATCAATATCCATCGTGACTTTTTTTATTGATGTCTGTGTTTCCGTTAAACGCTGCCGATTACAGTCACATTCAAACTGTTTAAAAACTTGCTGTAGCTGCTGTAAGGTGTTCGGTGACGTTAGCGTAATGTGAACACACTGATTGGTATAGTCAGGCTTTGGTTGCGCTGCAGTCGAGGTAAAGTCAGGGTTTTGAAAGGCAGTAGATAACTGTATTTCCCCTAGTGCCGCTAGACTTTCTCGGACACGTGGCAAATGAACATCTGCATCGTGATTGCTGCCTAGGGCTAGCAAAACCGCCGTTACAGGCTGAGCATGCAACGCTTCAGGCTCACAGCGTGTCAATGATTCAAGCCAACCAGCCAACGCTTTATGCATCATCAGACTGGCTATTATCGGCGGCTGATTCTAGCTCATTGACTTTCACTGTGGCATAACGAGTAATTTGTACACCAACTGCATCTGCTTGCTCAATCGCAGTCGGCTTAGCAACGCTCAAAGTAATTTTATGGCAGCCATACTTTTCGAGTAATTTATCAGCGATTTTCCCAGCCAAATGCTCTAGCAGCTTTGCTTTGATCGCTTGGCACCACGCACTGACATCATCGCAGACTTCTTTATAGTTTAGCGCATCGCTGACATCATCTGAAGCTGCAGCGCGGCTGATATCAGTTTCCATTGCGATATCTATTAATAGTGGCTGCGTAATAGCGCGCTCCCACTCATAAACGCCAATGACTGCCTCTACTTTTAAGCCTTTTACAAATACGACATCAGACTGGGTATGAAACATACAAGCATCCTTGTTAATGGTATTTTTACTATCTATTTTAGTTTAAGGTTTTATTTAGACGTTAATGCTTCTTCACGTAGGCGTGCCGCTTTTAGCTGCTTGCTTGGGCGATGACGCCACAAGTCGATACTGAATAATAGCAGACCTAACCAAATTAAACCAAAGACTGCCAAACGATGCAAATCAAACGGCTCATTATAATAGAACACCGCCAAGAAGAAAATAAAGGTCGGCGTCAGATAATTCATAAAACTGAGGATACTATAAGCGACCATTTTGGTTGATTTATTAAACATCAATAGCGGTATCAAAGTAATAGGTCCTGCCAACATCAGCAGCCAAATATTTGGGGTGAACCAAAAGCTGATACTGCTACTCGCCACATCAGACTGCCAAAACCATGCGATAAAAATAGGCAGCAGCATTGCTGTCTCAACGAACATCGCATCGACTGCTGTAAGAGGGGTTTGGCGTTGAATTGTGCCATAAGTACTAAAGCTAAACGCTAATATTAACGATACCCACGGCAGGCTACCTAGCATCACAACTTGGATAATAACTGACAATAACGCAAAGCCAATCGCCACCCATTGCAAAGTGCGCAGGCGCTCTTTGAACAGCAGCATCGACAATCCTACGCCAACGAGTGGTCCAATAAAGTAGCCTAAACTGGCTTCTAAAATCTGGTTATTATTGACCGCCCAAACATAGGTAAGCCAGTTGATGGCGATGATAACCCCTGAAACAAAGGTATAGGCTATCCATCTTGGATTTTTCTTTAGCGTATCAATCCACTGCCAGCGCTTGGTCACTACCAGTACAACTAACAAACACGCAAAGGTCCAAACAATGCGATGACCAATGATTTCGGTGGCATTATAATTTGATAGTTGCTTGAAGTATAAAGGAAAAGCACCCCAGATAGAAAATGCTATCAGCGCGGTGACGATACCACGTCTAGTGGTTTTAATAGGTGCAACTGCTTTTTTGATGACATTTTGGGTAGTCATAAGATAGGACAACTTTTTAGAGCAAAGCGCACCCTCACCCAACTATTATCATTGATGATAACTCGGTGGTAAGAGCACAGGGTCACTACAGAGAGAGTAAAAGGTAAAAAGCAATGTGTAGATACTAAAACCGTATCAACACATTGCTGGCGAAAACCACAATTAAAATAAAAACTGGCAATAAAATTAATAGTTTATCTTATTAATTTTATATCTTTCACTGCTAAGCCAATAAGCAAATATCATTGACTCAAATTAAAAGTACTGCGTTAAGCGCTGACAACGTCAATAGACATGCCAATTTGGTTGGCAAGCTCTGCAAATCCTGGGAAGCTGGTATTGACAGTCTCAACACCTTCAATGGTAATTTGCTTAGAGGCACGTAAACTTGCAACCGCAAAACTCATGGCAATACGGTGGTCATGATGTGAGACGATATGTCCGCCACCAAAGACAGGCTGGCTGTTATTTACCTTACCATTTTGGGCTTGAGTACACTTGGCTTCAATGCCCTTCCCTTCAATAATCAAACCATCTTCAGTAACGGTACAATCAACGCCTAATGTCTGCAAGCCTTCTGCCATTACTGCAATGCGATCTGATTCTTTGACACGTAGCTCTTTTGCCCCAGTCAAAACGGTACGACCTTGGGCGCAGCTAGCAGCGATAAATAATACTGGGAATTCGTCAATGGCAAGTGGTACTAAATACTCTGGTATCTCAATGCCGACTAAATTTGAGCCACGAATGGTAATGTCTGCTACAGGCTCGCCGCCAACATGGGTTTCATTACTCAAGCTGATATCCGCTTGCATCAATTTTAAAATATCAATAATACCGGTACGCGTAGGATTGATGCCAACTTGCTTTAAGGTTAATTCGCTACCTCGGCTGATAGCCGCCGCGACCATAAAGAATGCCGCTGATGAGATATCAGCAGGTACGGCTATATCACCGCCTGTAAGCGTACCACCGCCTTCAACACTGATACGGTTGCCATCGACAGTGACAGGATAACCAAATGCTGAGAGCATACGCTCGGTGTGGTCACGACTGACTTCAGGTTGGATAACCGTTGTTGTGCCCTCAGCCCATAATCCTGCTAACAGCAAGCACGACTTAATCTGTGCAGAAGCAACTGGCATATCATATTCAGCCCCTTGCAAAGGTTTGCCAACACTATCTCGACCAGTGATACTCAGTGGCGCGGTACCTTGTTGACCGGTACTTTGAATCACTGCACCCATTTCACGTAATGGCGCTGCTACACGCTCCATTGGACGCTTATTTAAACTGGTATCACCCGTTAATACACTATCGAACGTTTGTGCTGCCAAGATACCTGCTAGTAGACGCATACTGGTACCAGAGTTGCCCATATACAGTGGTGTTTTACTTGGCTTTAAGCCATTCATACCGACACCATGAATAGTTAAATTGCCTTTGTCAGGACCTTCAATGGTGACGCCCATATCGCGAAACGCTTGCAAAGTAGCAAGTGCATCTTCCCCTTCCAAAAATCCAGTCACTTTGGTGACGCCAGTAGCAAGACTGCCAAGCATAATACTACGGTGAGAAATCGATTTATCGCCGGGAATGGTAATGGCGCCAGAGACGGTATTGCTTGGAGTAATATTATAAGAAGCTGACATGGCAGAAGTATCCGTATAAGGGGTGCTGGCTAACATATGGCCAAAATGTCGCCGTGCGGCTTGCGCGCGGCCCAAAATTCCCATCAGGGCAATTGAATCTTTATCAATAATAAGCTGACGAATATCGTTTAAGTAAACACTGTACTCATCAAGGGCGCTGACTATCGCGCTTTGGTTGGCAAAAAATATATCATGCCACATTTTAGGGTCGCTGGCAGCAATACGGCTAAAGTCCCGAAAACCGCCCGCGGCATAACGGAACATATCTAGATTATCATCATGGCTCGCCAACTGCTCAACCAGATTAAACGCCAGCAGATGCGGCAAATGACTGGTATGCGCCAATATAGAATCATGATGCGCAGCCTCCATCGGCATAACGCTTGCGCCCACTGCTTCCCATAATTGGCTGAGCTTAGAAATTGCTAATTGGCTAGTGGTTGGAAGCTCACAAATGATGACGCTATGATTGACAAATAAATTAGCGCGGCGAGCATGATACCCTGAATTTTCAGCACCGGCAATCGGATGCGCAGGCACAAATCCGATAGGCAATGTCTCAAATACCGCTTTAGCAGCATCGATGATATTGACTTTGGTACTACAGACATCGGTAATAATGCAATCAGTAGCAAGCAGACCACTATCCATGGCATTTTTGATATCTATAAACACGGCTTGCGCCGCTTGGACTGGCACCGCAATCACTATCAAGTCACTGCCAGATATTACCTCATTGAGTACTGAGCTACCAGCGTCCAATAAACCCTGTTGAATGGCTTCTTCTAAACTGGGCTCATGTCTATCGACTGCAACTATACGCTGACTCAAGCCATTGTCTTTAATTGCTTGCGCCAAGCTTGCACCTATTAACCCCAAACCTATCACACAAACTTGCTGAAATAACGGATGTGCAGAAAACGGAGTCAGTTGAGTTGCTGCTTGAGGATTTATGGTGTTATTTATTTTTTGCATATTATTTTAATTATCAGGTTACTTATTAGACTGTTTGTTAGAGACTGCTTATTAGATATTTGCTTAATCATCGGTCAATATAGAGCGCAGAGTATCAATGAGACGTGTATTTTCTTCTGCGACCCCAACGGTAATTCTTAACCAATTAGGTAAACCATAATTATCCAACGGGCGCACTATCACGCCTTGCTCAAGCAATGCTTGATAAATGGAAGCAGCCGTTACGTCTTCCATCTCAACTTCGATTTCGACCATCATAAAATTGGCATGTGATTTAACAAAGCCCAAGCCTAACGCATCAAACTGTTTTTCTAACCAGCGTTTTTGTCCTTGATTGGTTAGCTTAACTTGTTCAATAAAATCTTGATCGGCAAGCGCTGCAGCGGCTGCGGCAAGCGCCACACGGCTCACATTAAATGGCTGACGGATTCGATTGAGTAAATCAGCAACTGCTACTGAGCTTAACGCGTAACCAATGCGCAGACCTGCCAGCCCATAAGCTTTTGAGAATGTGCGTATGATGACCACATTGTCAAACTCATCTAACAGTGCCCGATTATTACTCTCAGGACTATATTCAATATAAGCTTCATCTAATACTACGAGCACTGAGCTTGGAATACTGGCGACGAACTCGCGCAGCTCCTCTTGCTCAAGCTGCGTACCGGTTGGATTATTTGGATTGGCAATAAAAACTATTTTAGCATCAGAATTGTCTTGAACCGCTTGGCTCATGGCTTTTAGATCGTGACCAAAGCGATTGGCAGGTACTTCAATACCCATCGCGCCTTGCATTTTCGCAAGCATCGGATAAATGATAAATCCATACTGGCTGTAAACAATCGCATCATCAGTACTAGCAAAACTACGCGCTAAGATATCAAGCAGATCATTAGAGCCATTACCTAGGGTAATTTGGTCGACATTGACATTATTAAAATCCGCCAATGCTTGTTTCAGATAATAGCCATTGCCATCAGGATAGCGTGACAACTGCCCTAACTGCTCAGTAATCGCAAGCGTAACTTTTGGTGAGCAGCCAAGCGGATTTTCATTACTGGCAAGCATAACCACATCTGAGACGCCATACTCACGCGTCAACTCTTCAACTGGCTTGCCTGTTTGATAGGGCGCTAATTCCAAAATACTGTCATAGGCAGGCACGAGCGGCGATAAATCTAACTCTGTCGATGTTGCGGACGGCATATTTTATCCTTAGATGAGTTTATGCATCTATTATTGGCTCAGATGATGAAGGTAGTCAGCATTACTATTTGCGATATTTATATCTGTACCTATAATACTGCTTTTGGATAAGAACCTAGTATTCGTAAATCTTTGACCAAGGGACGGATATCAGCGATAGCAGCGCTCACATTTGGGTCTTCAATATGCCCATCCATATCAATAAAGAACACATAAGCCCATTTATTCGGACGTTCTGGACGGGTCTCGATACTGGTCATAGACACGCCATGATAGGACAAAGGTTTTAGAATCTCTATCAATGCGCCCGCTTTGTCATGCGCTGACACCATAATTGAGGTTTTGTCTTGACCAGATGGCGCAATCGCCTCATGACCGATAATTAAGAAACGGGTGGTATTGCTTGGATTGTCTTCGATATTTGAATATAACTTATGCAAATCATACTCTGCCGCCGCCACGTCTCCCGCAATTGCTGCCGAATGCCACTCGTTCTTTAGGCGACGCGCTGCTTCACCATTACTCGATACGGCGACACGCTCAACATTAGGATAATTTACATCGAGCCAATGACGACACTGCGCCAAAGATTGCTGATGTGAATAAATACGACTTAAGCCATCAAGTTTAGTATGTTCAGCGACCAAAAAGTTTTGATGAATTGGTAGCTCAACTTCGCCGATGATTTTTAGTGTAGAAGATAAAAAGCCATCCAAGGTATGATTAACGACGCCCTCAGATGAGTTTTCAACCGGAACGACGCCATACATTGCAGTGCCCGCTTCTACTTCACGGAACACATCAGTAATGGTATTTAACGGTACAGTATCTGCCGCTTTACCAAAATGCTTGAGTGCAGCTGCATGGGTAAAGGTACCTACTGGCCCTAAAAATGCAATGCGTTGAGGCGCTTCTAAGTCAAGACATACCGACATAATCTCACGGAACAAACGCGCCATTTTTTCATCAGCAATAGGTCCTTCATTACGCGCCATTACTGCCTTTAAAACTTGTGCTTCACGCTCAGGACGATAAAAAATAGGATTGGTATTGTCGACAGTCGGATTGTTAGCAATATGGCTTTTTTTCACTGCTGCCACTTGCTGAGCCAATTTGGCACGATTGTTAATCAGAGTTTGAATTTTACAGTCTACGGCATCGATATTTTGGCGAATATTATCCAAAAACTTTTTTTCGTTTGCCATATCGCTTTTATTGCTTGGATTTAGATTGTCCACGTTTTGCTCTGCTGACTGCTCACTCATTACCGCCCATCCTTTTTTATATGATCACTGAATTTTATAACTGCTTATTGTTATATTGCATTGCAATATTAAATCACTACATTATATCGTGACGCTGCTATTGCTAGTACCATGGTCATTATATAGAACAATCTATCAAAATTACCTGTCCCTATATCTAGCTTATAGTATTGCGAGATAGTGACGCTACTTTAATAAGTAAAGACGACAGCCACAAACTTGCCCGCTCTACTATAGCAAAAACTATGCACAGTGCCCATTTGTAAATGCATGTAAAGCTATAAATTGCCATAAATATAAGTGCAGTTCAGTAATATAAAGGCTTAGCACCCCAAAACTATCGGCTAACATAGGCTCGAATCTATGTTACAGTTTAGGTGTGGCTATCATTTTATTGATAAAAAAAGTAAATGCCCAGTTTTTAATAA
>NZ_CBCPJH010000049.1:0-16645 GCF_965118485.1 Psychrobacter glacincola
TTGCCGGCAACGGTAGAAAAACGGGTAAATAAAGGCGTCTGCTTACCCGTTTCAGTCAAAATCTTAGCAGTAGTGAATACTTCTAACGATTCGGTCAGCTCAAAATAACCATGGGCGGCACTACCACGCGCATGCACAACACGCTCTGGAATACGCTCATGGTCGAAGTGATTAATTTTTTCACGTAATACAAAATCCTCTAACAATGTCGGTCCACGTGCGCCAACCTTAAGTGAGTTTTGATTGTCAGAGATGACAACACCTTGTTGGGTGGTCAGGGCTTGAGTGTCATCACCAGCACGCTGATGGGTTTCGCCACCATTACCACGTGTAGTATGCATATCCTGAGCGGGGTCGGTATGATCAATATTTGTTTTCATTATCCATCCTGGCTTCTGTTTTAGTTGACGTTAATATATAAGAAAATTCTATTATTTAACTATGACTATTTATAGTAAGCAAATACCTATCTTAAAGGTGTTGATATTTAGTTAAAAACATAAGTTTTAACAAATGCTTAGGTATAGCTAAAAATTTTCCCATTTTCTACAAAAAAATAATCGTAGTTACGGATCAATCATCATAGGTTAAATATTCACTTAAATTGACTAAAGATTTACACAAATTACTTACGCTTACACTATTAAGAGTTATTAAACAATTAACCATCCATTTCTTATCAAGTCTTCGGCTATGATATTCAATCAACGTATATATCGGCGATAAACGTCAATGGTAAAGGCTAGATACTGGCGCTTTTAGTTCTTACCGTTGTTTCTAATGGAATAGTATAGTTTGAGGCGTACATAGGGATAAGTTATGGCGTTCGATAAAGGAGTTTTTACTAAAGTAGGTTTGGAATATGTAACAGGTGGGGAGACTATAAGAAGCTCCTCTATAAATAATCATGTAGAAAAAGACCCCTTACAAGCCCATACAGTGGCTTTAAGTTTCCAATTGATGACACGTGCCGAACCTCCAGAGTTAGTCATTGCCACCATACAATCCCTCCTTGTGGTGAAAAAAGACTGCGATGAAATTATTATTATCGATAATAATAATACTGACACATCTATGTATAAACCGTTGGAAGCGTTTTGTGCCAGTTTGGACCCTGAGCTAAAAGTATATTTTTATCACATTGATGCCGTGGAAGGATTTAAAGCGGGTGCTCTAAATTTAGCATTAGGACTCATGAGTCCAGATTGTACGCATATTGTCGTCGTTGATAGTGATTATCAGGCATTACCACACGCAAGAGTATCAATAGCCGAGGCGATCGAACAATACCCTTCTCACACTCTACTTCAGTTTCCACAGTTTTACCGTAACGCTGGACAAATAGATATTCATAGTGAATTAAACCACTATTTTAATCATCATTTATACCGTCCTTTTAATCGCAAGCGGGCCTTATCAACAGGGACTTATGCGGTGATACGCCGCTCAGATCTTTTAGGCCTGGGTGGCTGGTCAAGTGCATCGATTACTGAGGATGCGCAGATGGGTGTTCTGATGCATCAACAAGGTTTGCGTAGTCAATTCATACCTAAAGTGATTGCCACCGGTTTATTACCTAATACCTTGAATGATTTAATAGGCCAACGTCGACGTTGGATTTACGGTAATGTGCAAGTATTGAATAGTTATTTATTGATAGTGACGGCTTCAATGCGCCAACGGTATCTAGAGAAAAGTCAAAAATCGACTCCTAATCAATACACTATTAATAGCGCAAAAGCAGAAAGTATCGGCGAACGTCTAGTTTATGCGCGTGCACACCTTTCTCAGCTCAGCGCTTGGATAAATTTCACTGGTTTCTTTATTTTTCTACAAATCTGTACGCTACTCATTATCACTAGTACGCTCTTTGCCCCTACGCTTTTTAATATTAACGCCGACTTAACTCTGCTCACGCCTTTATATCTGGTGTACGCAGGTTATACAGTCTTCTTAGTGAGGCGATTATGGGCATATTTTCAGGATAAGGTACCGCTTAATAGGCAAGTCAACGAAAGCTATCAACCAACCATGAAAATGCGTTTGAGAGCATGGCTAATGCATTTGAACTTTTGGGAACTTGGGGCGTTATCTTGGCTACCAGTTATATGGGGCAGCGAAAAGCCCTTTATCTGTACTCCAAAACAATCCTATATTCAAACTCGAAGCTCGTTATTTCAGGCAAATATAGCAGCACTGCCTAAGCTACTGTTGGCGCTAAATATTATCACAGCGCTTATTGTAGCGCCGTTTTCCCCTCTTTTTTCTCCGATACTATTTATAGGTGCGTTAACGGTATGTCTGTTAAAAATTGGTGGAGCTAAAGTAGCATTTGATAATTTTACTGCTTCAGAGAAAAAACCTGATAGCATTAGTATGAAGTCTAAACCTACGGTCGCAAACGCTCGAAAACAAACCAAGTCGCTTACAGCGCCTAAGATTGAAACGGTATTTGAAAACGAAAAAATCATTAACTCTTAGCCTTAAACAAGATCCATTTTTGAAGACCGGCGTTATACCAGTATCTTTAATAATTTACCTGTATAAAACCTGTCGTGCTTGCCAATTTAAAATAATCGCTATTTTTACTTTGAGGTTTATATGTCTTTCGCTCATTCTGTTGGTTTTGTAAGCGCTATTGAGGCTGATAATAAACGCCCTATCGCAATAACTAATAAGCCATTACGCATAGCGATTATTGCCCACTGTTTATATCCTATTGCCCAGCCGTATGCAGGTGGACTTGAGATGATTACGCAACTCATCTGTGATGAGCTTGTTGCTCAAGGTCATCAGGTACTGCTGTATGCTCATAAAGACAGTCGAACGCAAGCAACCTTAATGCCTATGCTAACTCGAGATGAGTTTGATGCCACTGTCTATGAGAATGAACATGACACGCTAGGCATGAGCCGCGAGGAGATGTACCAGTACTTGGTCTATCAACGTGTACTGCGTGACATTATTGAACGCGAAGCATTTGGTGAGATTGATATCGTACACAATCATAGTCTCCATCACGTCCCGATGATGACAGGTCAAGCATTTAGTGCTCGATTCTTTACTACTTTTCATACCCCTATTTTCCCGCAGTTGCGTCTGGGGCTTCTGACGTTACGTCATGGAACAAGCACCCAGTTTACTGCCATCAGCAAACACCAGCAGCAGCTTTTTTCTGAGTTCGTCCCCTCACATGTCGTTTATAATGGGATTGACGTTGAATCTTTTGTTGCTGATACTGAACCTACGGACAGTCTAATTAGAGAGCATGGCGAGCTTTATTTTTGGTACGGACGTATTTGTCCTGAAAAAGGTACGCACTTGGCCATGCAGTACTGCATGGATGCTGGTAAAAAACTCATTATTGCTGGTCCTAAAAGTAATGAAGACTACTTTAATGAACAAGTAGCGCCTTTATTGTCTCAAGACCGTGCAAATGGCGAAAACAAACTGTTTGACTATATAGGTCATGTGACTAAAGATGAGGTCAATTATTATTTATGCCGAGCAACTGCCATGCTATTTACCAGTACGTGGGATGAACCTTATGGATTGACATTGGCCGAAAGCTTAGCGTGTGGTACACCAGTGATTGGTTTTGATGTGGGTGCAAGCGCTGAAATAGTCACGCCTAGCACAGGCATTATTGTCGCTAAGGAAGATAAAGAAGCCTTTATAAAGGCTTTTGGCGCGATTAAGCACATATCACGTCAGGCTTGCCGCGAACGCGCTTTACAGTTTTGCTCAGTATCAGCGATGGTAGAAGGCTATCTTGCACTATATAAAGCGGCAGTAAGAGAAAGTCAGCAGAAGAAGGGCTTTGCCAATTCGCGAAATGAGCAGCTGGCACAGGGTTCATTTATCCATAATAAGTCAGATTCGTCAACGGGTTCAAATCTTAAATTAAACCATACTTCAAATGATCGCTCCATCACTATGAACTTTGAGGAGCATTGAGTATGCGTCTTGGCTATTACGCACATCATCACGGTTCAGGACACTGCCGTCAAATTGATAAACTTGCGGCGCTATTACCAGTGGATGCAAAAAGACAGTTAATAGTATTTACGAGCTTAAGCCAAGATGATTATGATTTTACCGCTGTTGATGAAACACAAATTGTAAGGCTGCAAGCAGAAGATGAGTGTGCAGATGATGTGCTAAAAGGTCGCGCAGGAGAACATTGGCAACCAGCCAGCCTACATTATTCGCCTGTCGGTAATAGCGACATTCAAAAGCGTAGTCATCAAATACTAGATACGATTTATCAGCGTAAGATTGATTTAATGATTATTGATGTGAGTGTCGAAGTGGCAATGCTTTGCCGAGCAGCTAGCGTCCCTTATCTTTATATCAGGCTTCCTGGTATTCGTGATGATAACCCGCATCTCAATGCTTTTGCTGGCGCACTTGCTCTACTAGCGCCTTATCCTCGTTTACTAGAAGCTAGTATGACACCTGAATGGGTGAGTAAAAAAACATTGTATCTTGATTTTATTAGCCACAATAAACAACAAGGGCTCACCTATTTTGAATTTATAAAAACACTGGCGAAGTTAAACCCTTCAAATCTAAAAGACTTGAGAAAAGATTCGCCAACTATCATTACCGTGATCAAAGGCTACGGTGGACATGAGGCCATTGATATGAAATTATCGGAGTTGCGGCGCCTATTACCCAACGCTTTTATCATATCACTTGGTCCTATAAACGACGATATGCGATGCTATGTTGATATTGCTGCTCAAGTAAATGATGTTACCCCATTTCTGCAACATAGCGACTATCTACTGATGGCCTGTGGTTTGAACGCAGTTGCGCAAGCCTATGATTATGCGACGCCACTTGTGGTTCTACCTGATGACCGTCCGCATCGAGAGCAAGAAGTGATGGCGAAAGCTTTAATAGACCAAGGACGTGCATTGAGCTGGCGGCAATTTAAAACCTTGCTCTCTCATAAACAAACTCATACTAACCCGAATGGACAATCGGCAAATAAAGCAAAGCCCAAGTCAGTGTCAAAGTCTGGTAACGCAAATCGCAACAAAGACTGTTTAACTGCTGCCCAAGAATTTATGGATAGTACGACTGAATATCCGACGACCAAAGCTTGGTTCGAAAAGTGGTTACTTCCTAAACTTGATTTAAATCCTGACTACTAATAACTTCAACAATATCCAACACATCATGAAAAAAAGCAAAATAATAAAAGAGGCTGTGACGACTAATGAGTATAAAACCCATGTCTACTGTTAAAGATGGTACTGACCATATGCCAGTAACGGTTATCACCACCTGTTACGGGCGCAATCGCCATCTTTATAATCTACTCAGCAGCCTTATGAACGGTAGCGTCCAGCCCGATGAAGTCATCATTGTCAATGACGACGCTGACCCAAAGCGGTTGGCTGAATTTTCTTTAAATATTATAAGAATTCCCACCACCATTGAAGCATCGTCCAATAAATCAGATACAACTAAATTTGATATTGGCCACAATCGTAATATTGGCGCAGCGTTCGCCACTCATGACACGCTTATATTTTTAGATGTTGATTGCATAGTAGTGCCGACGTTTATTGAGCAATTAAGCGCTAAATTGCAGAAATATCCTGACTCCTTACTCATGGGTCAACCGCGCTATCTCACGCGACCTTTGTCAGATAAAGAAGGCTTAGAGTTACAAAGTGGCACGCTAACCACCTGCTTTTTAAATGAACTGTCTGTCTACAACCCTTATCGTTATAATTTCAATGAGGCCGACTACATTTCCATATCAATAAAGCAGACGGTTATTGAGCAGACCGATGATTACGGTGCGTTTTGGAGTTTATGCTTTGCGATTAAACGCCAACAGTTTGAGCAGATAGGTGGGTTTGATACTCAATACATCGGTTATGGAGCCGAAGATACTGACTTTTCTTTTACTGCGCGAAAATTAGATATCGACTTTTATCTCACGGCTGACATTGTTTACCATCAGCAGCATAGCGTCTATCGGCCACCTCTTAATCATCTAGATAGCATTATCATCAATGCCAATCGCTTTTATGAGAAATGGCAGCACTGGCCAATGGAGGGATGGCTTAAGCAATTTTCAAATATGGGACTTATTCGTTGGACAGCGGTACATTCGACGCCGATAGTTGTGTTACGAAAACCTAGCGCTCATGAGATAAAGCAAGCACACTGCCCCAATGTACCCTATGTCTAAACTTTTAGTTAATGTTTAATACTGACGAATAACCTCTACTTCTTGCGGCGGCGTGCTCATTTCGCGGCGCTCAAAATCCCAGTTATGCCCGTGCCAAAAATGGGAAGTCTTTTCATTATCATTAAAACCTATCATTAATAGTCGTAGTGGCAGATCTGATTCTTGCACCAACTGTAGATGTTCTCGAGCGGCTAATAGCAATCGATATAATAAAAACCCGGACGACGGTGCTGATGAATGAATATCACCAAAGTAAGGGTAATCAGCAACGACCGGATGGCGTTCGGACAATACTCTATGGTAGCTATCGTTCTGCAATAACTCTCGCACCACTGGTGGAATAATGAGTATTCGGTCAGAAGTAATAGGATCATCATCAGGACTTGGATCCTCACTTGGTAACGGAAACTGATAAAGCTGATTGCTCAGCAATATACCTAATGGTGCAGCCTTTGCCATTCTCTTCATTACTGCTACGTTATTACTTCTAGGTGGCAAGCCAAAATGCAGTTTACTGTCGCCAATCTGCCGAAAAAATAATAATTTAGGCAATTTACTAATTAACGGATGGTTAGCAAAAAAATTGGCGTGTATGAAATGGTTAAACAACACTAAAACATCATCAGGTTGCAACAGCTGCTCAAGTTGCGTGGTGCTAATAGATGGATTATTGGCGATAAACACTATTCTATTTTTTTGCTCTAAGGCATTTTGAATGTTAAGTGGCAAACTTGCAAAGGCAGCTTCTTCTTTACCTATTTTATTAGACACGCATTCACTCCGACCTGATAACGAAATATTTTTTTCAAGTATTGAATCATGCTTTTTAACTATATCAACTTGTTTAACAGACTTTGATCCAATCTTATTTATACCCATCGACGAACAGATTACATACTAAAAATATGAGTGTTAAAATAATTCTTGTAATCAACATGATCTATTCAGATAGAAAAATCACTGATTTGAAACAAAAAAATATTGTTAAACCTATTAGCATGAAATTTTCATAGAAAGCTGTATACCGCTTTTCACTCTCTGACGGGAGAATAAGCAATAACCAATCAAAAGACAATAAAAAATCCAATACTAGGCATTTTATTTGAACACCTAACATTGGATCACTGATCCTAATCTTATAAATCACCCATTAATTTTATTATTGGTCTTTGTTTATGGTAATTTTTAATCTTTTTTTCTTATTGATTAGTACTCAGTGTATTAAAACTATTTAATCTCCCATCAAATACTTTTGAAAAATATAGACAGCGTCCTCACTTTTTTTCGTGAGTTTCGCCGTCTTTTTCTAATCATTTAGAGTTCTACTGCACACCGTCAGCCGCTGTTTTGTCTAAGTTAGGGTTTTCGGCGGTTTTATTGTCTGACTCAGCATCGACCATACCATCTGCGGACTCTGGCTGATTCGTTGTAGCTGTTCCGTCACTAGAAGCAGCGCTAGAATCTGTTGCTGCCCCCGCACTAGTATCATTTGTCGGTGATGGCATACCTCCTTGAGATGCTGTATCTTCAACTTCTGGACCTTGAGTGGTGCCCATGGCGTCGCCTGATTGAGTATTAGCATCCTCTTTCTCACTACTACAAGCACTCACTCCCATAATAGCTGCTAAAGAGGCGGTTAATACGGCTGTACGTAATAAGAAGTTTAATTCTATTTTTTTCATCTCAATGTCCTTAAATAAAATTGAAGTACGCGTGCCCATTAGCTTCGTAGTTGGTCAATCATACTTTGGTATTTATCTTTTTTATCAGTAATTTTACTACGTTCCTCTGTGGCATTGGGCACTGGCTCTTTAGAGTCTTCTGCATTCTTATCAAAAGTTTTGAGCTCAGCCTCTGCAGCGTCCAGAAGCCTATTAAGCATCATAGCAACCGCCTTTTCAGAAACCTCGTGCGTCATACTGAAGGCTTCAGAGGTAAAATCATCTTTAAGCTTCGCCGCCCATTGATAAATATTAGCTATTGTTGCACTGTGCTTGTCATCTTGATCAGATTTACTAGATGTCTCTTTATCATTGGAATCAGATTTTCCCTCTTTATCAGATATAAAATCATCTTTAAGTTTAGACGCCCATTGATAGATATTGGCTATCGTCATACCATGCTTATTATCTTTGTTAGATTCATCATCTTTGTTAGATTCATCGTCTTTGTTAGAGTCATCGTCTTTGTTAGAGTCATCGTCTTTGTTAGAGTCATCGTTTTTATCAGACTTATCATTTTTATCAGACTCAGCCTGTTTTTCGGCATTGTAATCTTCAAAGTCGCCGTCTTCATACATTACCGTATCGCCTTTTAAGACCTCAACACCCGTTACACCATCATTTGAAGGCGCTTCTGTTGTATTCTCAAGAGACTCTAAAGCATTCTTGATGTTATCGTTATCAGTAGACTTATTCGACATGATTTATAATCCTTATTATTGAAGTATATCTACACTCAATGATAAGTCAGCGCAATCTTATATTGCGTATCTTAATGTAGATTGTTTTGTTCTAAATTGTTTAAAAATGCTGCAAATCCTTCGCTTGCCCGTGCTTGCAAACGACTGCTTGTCGTTATACGAACACGATTGCTCCAAGTAATGGCATAGCTTTGAGCTTCAAATTTTCCGACCAAATCCACATCTTCATGACAAGGTATATGAGCAAAGCCACCAACAGCAAGATAAGCGTCACTGCTAAAACTTAAATTTGCCCCATGAATATGAGGATGTCCCATCTTATCTTGGTAATGATCGATATAATTCTCTCGAGTTTGCAGTGTCAAATGTGCCCAGCTATCAACGTCCACCACCCCGCAAATCACATCTGTCGATTGATGGCTAATATGTTCAATTTGCTGTACCAACCAATCCATAGCTACCACTGAGTCAGCATCTGTACAGGCAAGCCACGTCGCCCCATTTGCGATTGCATGGCGAATACCGATGTCTCTTACTTGTCCCACACATTGATAGTCACAGCACAGGTAGTCAATACCTGCAGCTTTGACAATTTTCTGCGTCTCATCGGTACAGCTATCTAACACCACTAGCGGATACGCTTTAATCGTTGAGGGCAATTGCTTGATAGCAGATTGCACTGATGCCAAGCATTTAGCGATAGTCATTGCTTCGTTATGAGCGGGAATTACAATACCGATTTTCATATCAGGTTTTCTTGCATAGCTACCGAGCTTGGGGATCGTTGCCAAACATCTAATAAGAAGTCGCTGTCTATTATTTGGCTTTGATGATTAAACGCAATTTGATGCTTCTCATTATTTGCAAAGTTAAAAGCATCATTTAAGCGCTGATGTACGGTCTCACCTGTCATGGTAAATCCATCAATAGCATAACGCCAATGACAACACAGTAACGTACCGCCTATAGCAAGATTTTGCTGAGTCCAAGCGATCACTGTGTCAATATCATTGGGTGATAAATAATATAAAATCTCACTGATGACAATTAAATCAAAGGGTGGCTTGTTAGTAGACGTATCATTTGATAAAGGATACGCCTCCATAACGGCATATTTTAAAGTCATTAAGTCATTCGGAATCACACCCTGAATGACCTTAACATGAGACACTTCTTCCAAGCGCGCTTTGGCAAGTTGCACTGCCCGTTGATTCCCATCGATACTCACTAATGCCAGGCAACGTTGAGCCAATAACTCACTAAGCACGCCGTTTCCGCAGCCGAGTTCAATAGCATTGTTATATTGAGATTGCGGCAGTATCGCTAGACAAATATCACGTTTTCGTTTTTCATACCAACGAGTTTGATACTTCCATGGATCGCTATTGTCATTATATAACGCGTCAAAATACGATTCTGAATAAGCAGCTGATTGACTATTAATATCAATATTGTCGGCTAAGCTATTTTTAGAGGTATGACTCATACAAATAGACCTCCCAAGGTTGGCTGATTCTAGCAATCGTTTGCGCGGATAAAATGGGAGGGTTGCCCGTACTTTCATCCGCAGTAATTTGACTTTCAAAACAGGCAATGGCTTCTATTTTACGCTGTAGTTGCTCAGTGGTTAAATCCACTCTCATAGCATGGTGCCAAGGGATACGGCTATCGGCAGGTTTTGCCCAATGCCATGCCCAAATTAATACTTGATAACAGGCCAAATGATGCTGCTTGGCAAATGAGGCAACCACTAGCCCGGTTGCTTCATGGTCGGGATGACCGTCCTGCATAAAAGGCGTTACTAAAACATCATCAGGCTGGATGATAGCGGATAATTTTTGGTGAAACCGATCTTGTTGAGCAAAGACTTCGCCATCTGTTAAGTCTAAAGCAATAGTCGTAACCTTATGAGCAATGCCCAATACTTCCAACGCTTTAACACTTTCTTGGGGTCGGATAATATCAAGGCTTTCTTGAGAATAAATTTGCGAGTTCGGATGACTTTGTGTGCCATTGGTCACGTGAATAAGAACAATTGGATTGCCATTCGCGGCCAGTTGTTGCAACAGACCGCCACAGCCTAGCACTTCGTCATCAGGATGCGGGGCGAAGATGCAGACTCTTTGATTTGGGGCAAAGCTTTTTGCAATATCAAATCGAGGCAAATCTTGCAGCCCTACCCAATTTTGCCAAGCTTCTTGACTGGTGCCATCGCCTTCAATAACACGGTCACCCACAATCGGATGGTGTCCTTCATTATCTTCAAAGGTAGCAGCATGCGTGACGGCGACGTCTTTTTTTATACGTTTTATAGCCTCTTTAGATATTATAGTTGCCATATATTGTTCTGCCCATTGGATAAGTCATTGGATAAGTCATTGGATAAAGCGCCAGCTAACTCGCCGATTTTTTGCATATCAAAAGCGCCATGACTTTGGCGGATAAACACGGGCAAATCGGCTGACAATCTTGCAAAATGGGCATGGTGACAAAATGGTGCTGCGCCCAATGCTTGCCCAACCATATCCATTACTTGGCGAGCGACTTTCTCAACTTGTGACCTTAACTGGCGTATGGCAAGTTCGTGGCTGAGCTGTGGCTGACTATCGATTAAATCAGCAACATAATGAAAATACTGCTGAGTGACTGCCAATGCCGTACTAATTTGACCCAAATACATGGCTTTATAATCGTTTGGTTTCTGCTGATAGGCGCTGATTAAATAGTCTGCTAGGTAAGACGTTGCTCCATACCAGCAAGCCGCAATCCCTGCCGCCCCATGCCAAAAACCCACCCGTTCTAGGTATTCATTGGCTGTTCCAACTTGGATGGCCGATACTTCATGGAACTGTAATGTCGCTGTATCAGTGGCTTGCATCCCTACCGCTTGCCACTCCTCGTTATCAATCTCAATACCAGATTGCCTCATATCTACGACAAGCAATTGCGCTTGATCATTGGCATTACGATACGTTATGAGCCCATGATCTACGATATTAGCCCCTGAACACCACGCTTTGGTACCACTGACTTTTCCTTGCTCATAACCTATAGGATTACCTTCTGCTGCCCAAACGGCCCACAATCCTTGATCCGCTTTATCATAGCCCACTTCATGTAAAATGCTTAGCGCATCCAAATGCGACTCAAACCATTTTGCAATTGTTAGATCAATCCCTGCTACATAAGCCAAAACTTGCCAACGGCTCAACGTACTTGAGACTTCACTATTTATAGGGCTAGCGCCACTTGCCGGATGTGGGATTTTATCGCTATAGGTGATTAAGGTTTTTAAAATATCATGACGTAAAGTATCAGTTAAGCTAAGTGTACTAACAGCTTGATTATCAGCCAGCAAGTTATTTTCTATACTGACTTTCATCTCTGATAATAAAGGATTTTTTGCATTTAGCAGTAACATGAGGCCTCCTAATTATTCTTATGAATCAGATATTTGGACTGCGGTAGGTTTCAAGCGATCCGTTTGATGCTTTTTGACATCATACAAATCATTTAAAAAATTCTGCTGCCAAGCTTGCAAGTTATCTTGTTGTAGTCCTTGCATTAAGGACTGATAGCGCGACTGCCGCTCATCTAACGGCATCGTCAAAGCAATGCCTAAACCCTCTGTCATACTTTTTGGCTTATGTGGATCGATAATGACCGCGGCTTGCATTTGCTCGGCCGCTCCTGCATAACGTGAAAGCAATAGCACGCCAGGATTGTCAGGGTTTTGGGCGGCAATATATTCTTTGGCAACCAGATTCATACCATCTTTAAGCGAATTGACCCAGCCGATATCACTCTGCCAAAACATGGTCATTAATGTCTCGTGGCTTATGACACTCTCACAATAGTTGATCGCTTGCCAACTACCCATAGTATTCTCATTTTCAGAAATATCATTTCTACACTTGCTGAGTAAGAACTGCTGATTAACGTCGTTGATAGTATATTTAACGTCATCATAGAGACGCTGATAAGCAGGCACATTTAGGCGACTAGGACAGGCAATTTGTAATAAGGTCAGCTGATTCTGATATAAAGGGTTTTGCTGTAAAAAATCACGGTATGCCGAAAAACGCTTTAACAAGCCTTTTGAGTAATCGATTCTGTCCACCGCGATAATTTTTTGGGTAGCAGATTTTATAGTCTTTTTATTCTGATTGGCTTTAGCATATTGCAAGGATAAATGGCTAATTTGCTGCTGTATTCTTGTCACATTTATGCCAATTGGATAGGCATTAAGCCGCAAATAGTGAGGATGATTGAGACCTAAGTTAAGCATAATCTGCGTATTTTTTGACTGAGTAGAGGTGCTAAAACCTTGTGGGGCATGTAAGACGTTTATTAGCGAATCTTTTAAATAATAATGGCATACAGCAAAGCAGTTGGCTCTCCCTTGCTGAGTTTGTGTGCCAAGCACGTCATAATGAGCAAGATGCCTAATGAGCTCAGCGCTTTTATTAAGTGATTGCCAGAAAGGTAATGAGACAAAGGGGATGTGGAAAAAAAAGCCGATACGATTGTGAATACCCAGCTGCCTACAATGATACGCCACACTTAAAAAATGATAATCATGCACCCAAATCACATCATCAGGCTCAATAATTTTCTTTAATTGCTTAGCAAAGAGGTGGTTTACCGTTTGATAGCCTGCGTAATCCTCTGGCGCTTGACTAATTAAATCAACTCGCTCGTGTAGTAGTGGCCACAGTACATTGTTGGCAAAGCCGCAGTAAAACTGCTGATATTGCTCAGTGGTAAGTGCAGTGGTCATATAAGTGATGAATGTATTCGCACAAGGCGCGTCAGCGTCTGCTAAAGCAGTTTGTTTGATACTACTAAATTCATTAGTATAATCATCATTATAGCGTTCGACAATTTCACCATTCCAGCCCATCCAAATGACTGATTTTCCATTTAATACGTCTTGCAGTGCTATTGCAAGTCCACCTGCCATTGGGTTGTTATCAGGCATTTTAACCCGATTAGACAAAACGATTAAGCGGCTCATACCACGTGTCTCACTCTCACCGTTTCTTTTACTAACGCATTATGTTGTTGGCAGAAGCTTAAAAAGCTATCTAGTAAAACAGTCACCTCATGAGTATTACGGACGTAGTAATTGGCACTTGTAGGCTCACAACCGACCTTAATCCCCATCCCTTTTATTAACTGTGAGTCGTCTGCTAGCGATTTACTGTCACCTTGTACAGCCATAAATCCTGCCTCATCCGTAATATCATCACCAATAAAAATAGAACAAAGAGGCTTAGGGCTCTGTATTTTTTTTAATAAGGTCAGAATGGCTGTGCCTTTATTTACCCCTTTTGGTACCACTTCCCATACATATTTACCGGATTTTAATGTCCAGTTAGGATGGCTTTTTGATGTTTCTGTCATGATGGTATAAGCCATATCGCCCAAATCAGGGGCTTGCCGGAAATGGAGGGCGACAGAATAGGGTTTATTTTCTACGATGAAGTCATCAAAGGGAATGCAAGATTGGATAATAGCCTGCCTTATTGTCGCAAGCTCGATGGTATCAATAGATACGATATTTTCATCGTTACTAATACTGTCATCATCAAACGCTATTTCTAGTCCATGCGTTGCTGCGATCGGTAATGTTAAAGGCGACAGCATTTGCCTTGCTTCGGCCAAACTGCGTCCTGTCACGGCAGCAATTTTCACACCATGGGTTTGTATTTTTTGTAGAAGAGTTAAGGTTGACGCTGGGATAACGCTATCTTTAGGATTCAAAGTGAAATCGGCTAATGTGCCATCTATATCTAAAAACAAACAATAGCCTTGCTGATAGGATAAATAGGCAGCAAAGTTTTTTGGTGAAATATAGATAGGTTGCCTACTTATATTAGGGCTTCTTCCTGAAGTCACGTTTCTTCCTTGTTATTAAGAGACCATCTTTCGCTATCATTCCACCTACATTCGAAATAATTTGTCCGTTAAAAACTTTCGCGTTTTTAATATGGACCTATAGGAAGGCGAATACTAAGCAATTGAATTTAATAAGAAGTGTGCCATAGCCCCAGTAAAAATCTAGTGACTAGAGTGTGCTGTTTAACGTGAGTTCTGTAACTCCTTAAACACGGTTACCACTTATAAAAGACCGCTATACATGGTATGTGTTTCAATGGTATTTAGCTTTTCACGTAGTGCACTCATTTGTAATACGCAGTTCTGGTAATACTCTTCTTTGTCCTTCTCTTTTTCCTCTAAGCTTTTTTGGTAAGTAAAATCATCCAATAGCGTTAAACAGCTCGTAATTAACTTAAGATCATTTAATGATAGGTCTTGATACTTACCCAAATCATGTGACTTGATTTTTGAACGTAATTCAAAGATTCCTAAATTACTGTCTTGATGATATTTTTTAATAAGTTCCTCCCTAGATGCTGCGCTACTCTTATCATTTTCTTTCATTGCAATCCTCAAGCTATTGTCAATCAAACTCCGTTCTTGCACTGTCAAATCGAGATGATCATTCATCGGTTTTACTCACTCTTGGGCTTAAGGGACTTTTCATTATGATAAAAGAAAACTAATCATATTGAAAAATGAGGAAATATTAGCACAACTTTTGTAGATTCAGTCTTGGTTAAGGTGAACCACATTAAGTATATCAGATACATATTCACTTAAGTCAGGCAGTAATCTAGACGGTCAATCCTGTAGATATTAAAGTGGGTTATTGTAATTAGGCAGTCTGAAAATAGTCATCAAATTATATCTGTCTTGGCAATCTAAAGCTCAAACGCTTTTTAATCATAACCTAACTACACACCTCAACAGAACCAATCTAAATCAAATTTTAAGAACTTGAATTCATCACATGAACCACTGATTAGTAACTTAATTTTTTGGATATTTTCGTTCAATGTAGTACATCAGAGTGTATTTTTTAATGGTATCTCCAATATTTATTTGTATTAATGGATGTATAAAGTATATATTAATAATAAAAAATATTGAGGGGACGGTTATGAGCAACAAGGAATTTGTTTTACGAGCTTTAGGAGTGAGCAGTTTAATCTTGGTATTGACCACTATATTTGTGACTAGATTTTTCTAATCTGCTGTGGTATTTCTTCATGGGCTTGTTTTCGACAAGTGGCTTTACTTGTCCGGAGACCCTTTAAAAAAAGCCACCTGCACAGGTGGCTTTTTTCTATAAAAAGTCATTTGTCATAACGTCTGTTATGGGAATAATTGGCTGTTTTAGAGCTAACCTTAATTTGACGATGGGCTATTTTCTACTATACCCAGTGCTACGTACTATTATCACTCATTACTCTTCATTAGGTTGATTAAGGATAAGCTGAAGGTCAGTGTGTATTACCTATTGAAACTTATGATACACAGACAGTTAACACACGAAAGTAGTAAGCTCAATGTTGCTTATGCAAAACTAAAAACAATATAACTATAGGGATTTGATCATGAGTAATTCTAAAGCTGGGGATAATAATAAGCACGAGAATACCAAAGGTTCTGATGCTAAAGACAGCGAAGATGCCAAAGGTTCTGATGCTAAAGACAGTAAAGATGCCAAAGGCTCTGATGCTAAAGACAGCGAAGATACCAAAGGTTCTGATGCTAAAGACAGTAAAGATGCCAAAGGCTCTGACGATGAAGATGCATCTTTAGTTGATAGCGCTACAGCTAAAGCAAAAGAGATTGTTGGATCGGTGGCTGAAAAAGCGGCTGACATGGTTGTGTCGGCTGGTAAAAAAATTGAAGATGCTCGTAAAAAAGAAGACTAACTTATCAGGCATTGTATGAAGCCCTGCATATTGCAGGGCTTTTTATTAAGAGACCATTCCAGATTCTGTGTATGTATTAATTTGAGGTATATAGAAAGGCTCACCAGTGATTACACTCACCGCATTAGCCTACCAAACCCTGCTAACTATAGCGATGCTGCTTGGTTATATGAAATGTTGAACAGGCTTAAAAAAGACCCTACGCAGTTCGATAAACGTCCT
>NZ_CBCPJH010000050.1:0-14187 GCF_965118485.1 Psychrobacter glacincola
GAGATTGCGATTCGAGTCACTGAGGACGAGTTGGCTGCGTTAAAAAAGCGTCAACAGGGAACAACGATGGCAGGATGGATGCGTGATTTGGGCTTAGGGGTAACCCCCATGAAGCCAGCTGACCCTGAGTTGGTTCGCGCACTTGGTCGTATTGGTTCTAACCTCAATCAGGTTACTAAGCACGTTAACATCGATAAGGCATTAGATGAAAACGTACTTGAGCAGATCAAAGCGATTAGGGCATCTATCGATGCGCTGCTTAATGAGCACTTGCGAGGTGAGTCATGATTGTTAAATTCTTTAGACGAGGCAAAGGATCAGGCGCAGGGCCGCTCAATTACCTATTGCTGACTAAGGGTAAGCCTAGAGAAGGTGCAAAGGTGCTCTACGGCGATTCTAGGCTCACTGAGCAGCTGATTAATACCACACCATTCAAGCAAAAGTATAAAGCAGGGGTGCTGTCTTTTACCGAAGATGCCAAAGGGTTCACGGATAAGCAGAAAAAAGACATCATGCAACGCTTTGAAGATACGCTGTTTACAGGGCTAGAACCCGATCAGTACGATATTTTATGGGTAGAACATGCTGATAAGGGTGGACGGCTTGAGCTGAACTTCGTGATCCCGTGTCAAGAGCTGCGAAGTGGTAAACGGCTGCAGCCGTTTTATGCTGCTGCTGACTTAGTACGAGTGAATGCTTTTAAAAACATCATCAACCAAGAGTATGGTCTGACTGATCCCAATGAGCCAGAGCGCAAACGACTGATCAATCCTTATGTCAATAATGCGCCACGGCCAACACCATATGATAGGCCGTCCAAGTCTAAAGAAAAGGAGCAGGAAAAAGAAGACGATGAAATCATTGCCAACCCTGAGAACACTGCTGCTTTAAAAGAAGCTATTGATCGAAAAATGCGTCATAGCCTAGTAGAGGGCAGTCTTAATAACCGCAGCAGTGTGCTTTATTGCTTAGAAGGTATGGGCTTAAAGATTGAGAGAGCAACAAAAAGCAGTATCAGTGTGGCGCATCCTGCCATGAAGCGAAACGTTAGGCTCAAGGGTGCTATTTATGAAGAGGGTTTTCAGGCTTTGGCGCAGCGAGAGCATCTTATCGAGGATCGCCAAAGGGATTATGAAAGAGTCAGCGAGTCTCGCGGTAATCGAGATTTACGGACATGGACTAAAGGTATGGAGATCAAACAAGCGTATCATCAAGAGTTATATGGCGACATTAAAGCGCCTGAGCCTTTGGATTTAGGTGTTAAAAAAGTTGTTGCTAAGGCTGTAGAACAAGATGCCGTACCTAAAGTAAATGTGCCAACTCCGCAGCGCTCATACAGTGGACCAAGTCCGTAATCGTTTGAATGCACTGCTCAGCAATCAAAACCCAAACCATCTTTTTCTTTTAGTCGTCGTGGGCGCAGCTGTCGCTTCTTTTTCGGGTAGCGGCTCTTGTTCTGACTGAGACTGTTGCTGGTGATCGCTATGCTCAGAGTCAGCACCTTTAAATTCTAGTAGTCGGATTTGCGTTAAGTCATGAATACTGGCATTGGCTTTTTCTAGTGTTTTGTTGAGCTGGCTTATCTGATTTTGGTAATTCGCTATCAGCTGTTTTTGATCACGGACTTGCTGCTCTAAGTGTTCATTCTTCATCTTTTCAAGTGCTAACTGGTGTTCAAGTGCTGTACAGTCTGGTACGTTTTGACTGTTCAAGGACGTACTGTTTCTAGTGTTCACTGATTGTTCAGTACGTTTTTTAGTAGCAGGCTCACCAAACACTCGGATCATCTCTGAGGTATCAATCTTCTTATCAGCAGTTCTGGAGAGCTCGCCATCATTGATTTTTTGATAGATTGTGGTTCTCGATACGCCCCACTCTTTCGCTGCTTTTGTCACTGATATGTTCATTGCTCACCTAGTGTTCAAGTACGTTTTTAAGACCTGTACAGTGCAACTGTTCAGAACGTTCAGTGAGTAACTATCGCACCAACTTCACTATTTGGCAAATGCTAATGCTCTATCTGTGTCTAACTATCAGCACAATACATTAAGAAGACACCTCAAATCACCTGAGGTTTTTTTGTATTATTTATTGTAGTATGTTGTATATTGTATTATACTACATACATATTATACAAATGCTACATATCTACTCATAAAAAATTAAGGACAATGACTATGGCACTCACTATTCAACAGGTTCATAACACTGCTGATCAACTGCAAGCGCAAGGTATCAAGCCTACTCTAGCCGAAGTGCGTAAGGCGCTTGGCGGGGGTTCATTCACCACCATCAGTGAAGCCATGAAGTCTTGGCGTCAGGACAACCAAGAAGAAGCGCAGCTAAGGCAGGTGGAATTGCCCAGTGGTATCACTGAGCGCTTACAAACACTGGGTGCGGATATGTGGCAGACAGCCGTTGATATCGCTAATGATCGATTGGTTAAAGATCGTGAGGCCTTAGAGAGCATTAAGGCCAAGGCGCAAGCTGAGACAGACGAGGCGCAAGAGGCGGTTAAGACCTTAGAAGGTGAGCAGGCTGATTTGTTGGTGCAACTAGACGAGGTAACGGCCACTGCAGAGACAAAAGCTAAAGCGGCTGAACAGGCGACAGCTGAACGTGATAGGTTTAAGCAGACCTTGGCCGATACTCAGCACCAGTTGGAGCTTGAACGAGCTAAAACAGATGCAGCTCAAGCTCAACTTGCAGATCTGCGTAGTAGCTTTGATCAGCAAGCAAAAGAGCTTAACCTCAATATATCGAGAGTGGCCACGCTTGAGGCTAACGCTGCTAGTGATAAAGCCGAGGTTGCCCGTTTGAGTGCAGAACTTGAAGCAGCTAAGACAGAGTTAAAAGCAGTCACTACTGAGCGCAATGAGATCGCAACCGCTACTGCAGAGGTTAAAGGGGAGTTAAAAGCAGTCACCACTGAGCGCGATAAACTATCAGGGCTTCATGAGCAGTTGACGCAAAGACAGAATGCGCTTAACACGGATTATCAGCTGTTAGTTAAGCAGTATGAAACGGTATTGACCAGCTATAGCGCTGAGCAAGAAAAGACTGGTGAGCTAACAATAAAGATTGAGAAGATGCAAGCAGCGTTGGATAAAGACTTGGATTAAAAGTAGACGTTGAGTTGCAGATAGCCTCGCTATTTCAGGGAGAGTTTTTAAAGTAAGTAAATATTGACCCCCAGTCAAAACAGGTATTACTCTATAAACTCAAAACCAACTCGAATAGCTGCCAAACCCTTATATATTGCTAGTTCAGGTTGTCTCAAAATTAAAGACCTCCTAATAAATATCCTTTTATCACTAACAAACCTAACATTCGCATGACGTCCATTTACTACAATATCTTTACCAACTTTAGGTGCTGTTCCTAATGTAAAATATTTATATTCCATAATAAAATTCTTTATTGAAACTATAATCTATTGTAAGTATACCCTAGCGAACCAGTCAAGTGCTTTCACTGGTTCGGTTCCCTAGTGAGGACTTGAACGCTAAACTGTGGGTTAATGGTATTAACGTTTTAACTTGCTGAGATAAGCACAGTGTACTTCATGGTGTACTTACCACACATATTCTATTAGTGATTGGTGCGATTCAGGTTAAGGAGAGATGCGCCGCTATTCGTTTTCCCCATTCAGAGTTAGAAATGAAGCCAATATTTTCTGACTTTATTTCTTCTAAAATAGTATAACAAGCACTAAGCTGGTTAATAGTATTAATGATCTCAGTTTTTTGACGTTTCGCTTCAGTAAGTTTTTCGGAAATAGTAATTAAATCTTTATCAATATTGAGAGTGCCATTGAAATGATCATTAAGGTATCTTTTAAATTCATTAAGAGTAAAACCGATGGCTTGTGCGTCTTTAATCATTTTAATACGCTCAATACATTCAGGATGAAATTCGGTGTATAGGCGTGATCCTGCTTGGCGTTTTCGAGATTTCAGTAGCCCCATCTCATCGTAATGACGAATAGTATCTTTGGTTGTGTTAGCTTGTGTTGCTAAAGCTCCTATTAATAAGAATGATGTATCAGATTCCATACTATAACCTTAAAAATATAATTTTTATCTAGTTTTAAATAACTATACCGCAACCTATAAAATACTATTGGCTTCTGAATATGGTGTACCCCAAAACAGACGTAGGGCTTGTTCTGTTGGTCTAAAAAATAGTAAAACCTTTAGTTTTCCAGAGCCTACCACACAAAGCTTCATTACCTGTGAACAGGCGATTGGTGATTTGCCTAATGAAACTATTGGAGATGTTGAGGGCTATTCCATTGAAGCCCAAATTAACTATCAGCGACTAATGCGAATGGATAGCAATATTTCATATTTTTTTGTTTTCTGTGCTGACACAAAACCGCCTTTCAAGGCAACGCCTTAGTATCAATATCACGGTTACGAGGTAGGGTAAGATAAGGGAAACGGCTCACCTTGGCCCGTATCTTTTTTTGTCGTTTGCTTGGATTACCCCAGATAACTTCTAAGGTGGTACCTTCGATGGCATACTCGGTTTCAATAACCGCCAAAGAAATCATACGACGGTAATAAAACGAATAAATACGTCCGCTTGAAATACCTATACTGCGACTATCTATCTGCACCTCATCTGCCACAACAATAGAACTCTGCGTTGTCCAAATAGGATTGGCTGGGAATTCCATAAACTCAAAAGGCTCACCAGACTCAAAATAAGAGGCATAGATATCCTTAATATCGTCCGCATACCATTCAAGCGTTACAATTTTTTTTGCTTGCTGCTGCATGGCAACTTCAAGGGCGGCTCTGCCAACGAAGTCATGATCAAAGGTGATCATATGCCCCCAACCTAAATCGATAGGGTTAAAATAACGACGGGTGATATCGACACCTGCACTGCCTGGCAGTTTGGCAAGCAAAGCATCGTATTTGCCATTTAGATAGTCCATAAAGTCTTCATCTTGGGTCCAAGCAGGTAAAAAGTGGATAAAGGCTTGGGCAAAACCATTTTCCGTATGATTCATACCATAAGCACGCATCCCTAGACGAACTAAGTTAAACGGTTGTCCTGCTGCCATTAAGGCTTGGTAAACCAACGGAGCATCTTTGATATCCCCATGCACCTCATATGCCAGTGTGCCTGCTACGCCCAACCGAAAAATCCGCACAGCAATACCTGTTGGTGGTAGTTCATCCCCGTAGATATGCACTGTGCGATGCCAAATAAATTTAATATCGCTGAGGGATTCTTGGGTGGCTGCCTCGAGAATTTTCAAAGATAAGGAACCACCCAGTTGGAACAGAAAGGTTTTGCCTGTCAAATCTTCAATATTGACATCATAGTTGCCACGACTGGCAATGTATTCTAGGTAAGGTGATAAAAAATATGATACGAACGCATTATCCTCTGTGCGAAGCAGCATACCATCCGCCATCACATTACCCTTATAGTTACACATCACGGCATGCTTTGATGCACCAACGCTAAATCGGCTAAAATCGTTGATACAATGATCGCGAAACAATGTTAATGCATCGGGTCCTGTGATGCGTGCAGGCATTGGTGGGTTTAGCCCAGCGTGCAAGTAACAGCTCTCTTTCCATGAAAGGACTTCTGTTTTCCAGTCCATAAATTGATAGGGATAAAGATGCCCAAACGCCACATTGTAATCGGCAACGTCTTTAAAAAAAGGAATATAAGGGCTATAGGGAATAGTATTCTCTTGCTTCATGAGTGACTCCCGTCATTAAGTAGCATGCGTCATCTCAAGTAATTGCTGTTTAAGGGCATGTAAATCTTTTTTGGCAGTGAGCTTGCCGCCGTGTAATAAATGGGTGAACCAAATGCCATCGGCTGCCATTCTGACTACTTCAAGCTGTAGGCTGTTATCGGTCTTTTGATGCTTCACCATACGCCCTGCCATCCACACATCCCAACGCTCAACTAGCTCAGGTCTGGCACACAGCGAAAATGTCAAAGCTGAAGACAATCTATCATCAATACAGGCAAAAAAAGTGGCATGGATATAGGCTCTAGTAAAACGACCGTAATCGCCTGTATCTTTATCTAATAAGTCGTCAAGCAACTTGTCAAGCATCGCTAATTCACGGTCAAATACAGCTCCAATTAGAGTCTTTTTATTGGGAAAATGATGAAATAAAGCCCCTTTAGTGACCCCTGCCTCAGTTGCCACCTTATCAATACTTACCCCTGCAAAGCCGCACGTGGTCATTAAACTTGCGGTACTTTGTAATAAGCGATGCCGCACCATCTCAGGATTTTTTTTTGGTCTATTCAGATTAGTCATTAGCTATGCCCACTCATTTTAGAAAAGCCATTAATCACTACTACCCCAATCACAATCAGTGCAATACCTACAATAGCTGCCATATCTGGTTTTTGCTTAAAGACCAAGACGCCAATAACCACTGTTAAGATAATCCCGAGACCACCCCAAGTTGCATAAGCAATGCCAATGGGTAAGGTGCGTAATGCCTGTGCTAGCATAAAAAATGACGCTCCATAAGACACCCCGCAGATAAGAGTCGGCACAAGGCGAGTGAAATGCTCAGATTTGCCTAAAAACGTAGTACCGATGACTTCAAATACGATGGCAAAAAACAGAGCAGCATAGGATAAAAGCGAGTTCATAAAATTAACCAGTAGGAAAAAACCCTATTATACATACCAACTGGTTGGTATACATAATAAAATTTGTGAATTTTTTATGTTAAATTTCCTTAATGGGTCAGCATAGAATCCGGAAAGATTATAACGCTAAGTGATTTATTTGAGTTGATGAGCTGAAAGCAAAGCTTTTAAGTCATCTTGTTTTATTTAAGTATATTACTGGTTTTTCCCTGTACAGAACCTGAAGGGACTTGAAGTAGTGACACTACCTGCATTGATATTTACATGTGCAATAATTGGTGTAATGATATATGTCATTATGGCAGGCTATGCTCGACAATGATTAAAAAGCCCAAAATCTCGTTAGAATTTCAACTGAGCTGGCACATCGTTTATGGGACTTGCAGGAACTTGGCTAGTGGTCAAAAGTTAAGAAGTTTTACAGTTGCTATATACGGTTTACCTTCAGCTAAATTGATATCAGGTCTGTGAATAGAGTATACCCCAAGGGAACCAGCTATTTCACCCTTCAAACCTATTAACAGACCACTTAAAACAGACTGGTATAATGGAACCACTTATAACAGACTATTTTAGGTGTTTATGTTTATCAGAGCGTATCTACGAGCGTCTACCAAAGAACAAGATGCTAAACGTGCCAAAAGCGAACTCATAGCATTTGCCAACGATCATGGCCACAAAATTGCTGCCTTCTATGTCGAAAACGAATCAGGAGCTATCTTGGTGCGACCCAAGCTTATGCAACTGATTGAAGATGCTCATAAGGGCGATGTTATCTTAGTTGAGCAGATTGATCGCTTGGCACGTTTGAACCAAGCTGATTGGGATACGCTTAAAAGAATGCTATCAGAAAAAAAACTCTCTATCGTATCAAAAGAGCTGCCGACCTCATATATGGCGCTTCAATCTGAAAGCAGCACTGAATTTATGAGCAGTGTATTGCAAGCCATTAACTCAATGATGCTGGATATGCTCGCAGCCATTGCTCGAAAAGATTATGAGGATCGCCGTAACCGCCAGATGCAAGGTATTGCTCGTGCCAAGTCAGAAGGTAAGTATTTAGGACGTAGGAAAGATAATGAAAAGCGCAAGATCATCGCTAGTTTGCTTAAATCAGGTCATAGCTATTCTGATATTCAAAAAATGGCCAAGTGCTCACGGCATCTGATCGCTGATGTGGCCAAGGATTATAATTAAATATTTGCGCAAATATTTAATATTAAAACTGAAAAAACGTCTATATTATTAATTTTTACGCAAATATATTTATTTACCTTGAATTATTTCCGCAATGGTACATAATTAATATGAATCAAACACCATAAGGATTAATAAGATGACTAGCGTAATAGGTATATATACAGGTAAAGATCTAGAAAAAATGCAATTAGAAGGGGGTTCAGCCTATTGGAAGGCAAGGACTGATCGTATTGATAAGGCTGAATATGTCATCCTCATGCGAAACCATAGAGCGCCATGGGCGGTAAAGGATGGTGTTAATCATGGTCAAGCATTTATGATTGGTAAGATATCAGGTTGGACAGCTTCAAAGGAATATGAAGGAAGGAAAATTATTCATATTAGCGAATATTCATTATTACCAGACACTGCTAATTTTAAAAAAGCCTGGAGAAAGCTGACGGATGGCCAAAGGTATCCTTTAGCTTATATAACCACAGAGGATTTACTAGAAAATATTGATCTTGATATTGAGAGTCTTGAATGGTCTGTCTTTGAAGATAAGTCAAAGTCGAAAGAAGTAATAAGTGCTATTGATAAAAATGCAGGTGACCAGGACGAGAATGCATTATCCGATATCATAGCTGAAGCAAAGCATATGGTTGCTTGTGTGGCTGGTATAGATGAGTCTAAAGTAAGCATTCAAATTAACTTTTAACAAAAAGTTAGTATAGAAGGTACTAACCGCCCTGTATTGTCGTATTCTCTCAGAATGTTGAGTCTCCGACAATACAGGGCGGTTCATTGCTCATTAAAGTGGTTCCATTATACCAGTCTGTTTTAAGTAGTCTGTTAATAGGTTTTTGGGGTGAAATAGCTTGTTCCGCTGGGGTATGGTTAAATGTTACTAGTCGTCTATATCTCAAAGAATTGGATTTTAAAGCTTCTAAAAAACTCTTTAAAGCCCTAAAGTGAGAGTTTCTAAAACTTTTAGCTCGGTGGATTTGATTGCAAAACCTAAATGCATCATTGAGCTGACTTCAAACTCAAACCCCTTATTTAAGATAATCTGACCTGAATTTGTGAGTGTAGGCCCTCCATATAAGATACCCAGTAATTTTAATCTCGTTTGTCCCATTCTGTAAGCTTGAGTTTTCCGATCTAGATAACCGTTTTCATTATACAAGAATATTGGTGAACCAGATGATCCTGGGAAACAAGCCATATCTATCATAAACTCTTTCTTACCATTGTAATCTCTGCTTGGGCTAGTTGCCGTAATCCCCTTTCTAACTATAGGTAAGTTATTTATTTCATCTATAAGTCCTCTAGGGCAACCTACCATCGTTATATCTTCTATAGCATCAAGATATTGCCATTCTTCCTCAGTAGGTATCCATTCCATCGTGACAGGAGAATAATAGATAGGTGTCTTGCGATCCATAGCCTGTTGAATTATTGAACCAATAGATATAGAACATAAGTCTACATTACTGTCAGGATGATTAATAAGCGTGTCATGAAGAGCTACCGTGACATCAATTAAGTCCCCTGTTGGTTTATAAGTTTCTGGATCCGCTGCATGGCACCTAATAGATATCTGATCTGCTCCATCAACAACATGCTTGTTTGTTATAATTACAGGTTGTACAGATTCATGAGTTTTGTTGAAAAGAGTATAGAACGCAGTACCTGTTCCTGTTTTTTGCCCATTTGATATAGATGTTATCTTTACAGTAGAGTGGAGTAAGATTTCAGAAGTAGATGGAGAATGACTCATATAATTTCCTATAGTTAGTAGTAGTTTTTGATTTACGTAGATGAACAGACACCTAGAAAGAATAGAACATATATGGTAGGTTGCCCTAGGAATTCCCAAAATTTCTTCATTAGCTACCTGATTAAAATCTCCCAAGTTTATGTGCAAGAGTCATGACCTATAGTATAGCTTACCCCGAATTGGGGTTATAATCAGTAAATCAAGACGAAATCAAGGACTATAGACATGACTACCACTAAAGCAGAGCTAAATACGCAGGATTTTATTGCAGAATTTGGGCAGCATGAGCTTGTAAGCGATTTTAGCGAAGAAGCGATTAACGCTATTTTAAGCCAATATAAGCGTGTGCAAAGCGAAAGTAATGACCCAGCGTCTATTGCTTGGGAGCCGCTCTTTAATGACGCTCTAGAGTGGGATGCTTCGGGTGTTGTTTATGAGCTTAGTAATGAAGTAAAAGAATATGCCAGCGAAATCATCAACATGATCCGCAATGCAGATATTGGCATCAGTGCCGATACAAAAGAAAAGTTTGACAGCTTGGAATATGACCTAAGCGATGAGGAATTGCTACAGTTTTTTCGATCTGAGTTGATGAAGTCACCCGATTATTTTAATGAGGTTGCGGCCATTCTAGCTCGTGAAAACGATTTCACAAAACTTGATAACGGTAAGTATCTTATTTTAGGCGCTTATTGATTTTTGACGCCTACTTTCACTCAACCTTACTAAATCTGCTATTCGAATCCTTATTAGGCTATAGCGCCCTTTCAGCTACGTCTATCAACCCATTAATTCTCACAGGTATCTGACTTAATAATTTGCGACAATAGCCGACTTAACTAAGGAGCTATTGCAATGCAAACCACTATTTCAGATGAAGAAATGAAAATAATTGAGCTTTTTCAACAGAATGTTTATGGGAAATCGCCTGATACCACTGAATTTAATCAGCGTCACGATGGTAAAGCTGGGCACTGGCTTGAAAGACAGATGGGTATAGCAGCAAACGCTAATAACGAGCCTGATTTACATGGCTATGAGATGAAAAATTCTACTGGTAGTAAAACCACTTTTGGAGATTGGAGTGCTAACTACTATATATTCAAAGATAAAGAAGTCGATCTGAATCGCACGCAGTTTATGGAAGTGTATGGCAAACCTAATGTAGAAAAGGGTGGACGTTACTCATGGTCAGGTAGCCCGATTCCTAACTTTAACTCTCCATCAACCTATAATGGCTCAGAAATGGTTTTTGATGATGAAAAGAACATAATCATCGTTTATAACTATTCAAAAGACCCTCGCCCTGATAAAGCAAGTATAGTCCCACCAAACCTACAGCAAGAGGGAGTCATCTTAGTCCGTTGGGATAGAGATAACTTAAACGATAAGCTCACAAAGAAGTTCGGCCATCATGGTTGGTTTAAGTGTAATAAAGACAAAAACGGCTGTTACAACCAAATCGCTTTTGGTGAGCCAATGATCTTCGATAATTGGATTAAGCTTGTTGAGCAGGGCGTAGTATTTTTTGATAGTGGCATGTATGTAGGGAATGCTCGTAACTATTCCCAATGGCGTGCTAATAACAACCATTGGGACTCGTTAATTACCCGCACCTATCCACCATTTCCAGGGTCTTTAGACAACAGCCAATAAATTGGCCTGCTTTTGAATGGCCTCAGCTTTGTGAAATGTTGAGATCATCTGCTCCGCTACTGCTTCAACGACCTTAACGCATACAGAGTTACCGAACTGTTTATATGCTTGAGTCTTAGATACTGCGTCAGTCAAAAACTCCTCGGGGAAGCCTTGTAATCTAGCGCATTCTCGGGGAGTTAGCATTCTTGGGTTCTTCCCATATTGTGATTGGTCTATCAACGCCTCAGAACCATCTTTATAGTAGCGTGCGCTAATGGTATTGGTGTACGCACTATCATGGTTAAATAAGCTGTAACCAAAGCCGTTACCTTTGTTTATGTGTTGGTCTTTTCTTTTTTGATGACCAGCCCATAGGTTATCGGATATGGTATAGACCGTATCATCAGCTGGCACATCCTCTAATATATCCCCAACACGGGTCTTGCTATGAGTAGGCTCAGGGAAACTAAATAGCTCGTCAAAATTTTCGATTTTATCGAAATAATCTTTATTAAAACCTACGATGAAAATACGCTCTCTATTTTGTGGCGCACCAAAGTCCGCAGCCTTTAACACAGCATATCCTACCCAGTAATTTAGCTTATGAGATAGAGCCTCTCGCGCTTCTTCACTCATAGGAACATCATCAGGTATGCTGTCCTTATGCTGCCCAGTCAAAATATCGTAGATGGTTTGAAAGGTTTCCCCTTTCTTATCAGTTCTGAGTCGTTTCACGTTTTCTAATAAAAACATTTTTGGACGTTTTTCAGCCAAAATTCGCTGAATCTCAAAAAACATAGTGCCGCGTGTGTCTTTAAAGCCTTGTTTTAGACCTGCTTGTGAGAACGCTTGGCAAGGAAAACCAGCTAAAAGTAAATCATGATCTGGAATGTCTTTGGCTTGAATTTGGGTAATATCTCCACTTGGGTACTCTCCATAATTAGCAAAGTAGGTCTTTTGAGCATGTTTATCAATCTCACTGGTGAAAACACACTCACCGCCCTGTTTTTGAAACGGCAGACGTATACCGCCAATACCTGCAAACAAGTCAATAAAAGTGAAATCACTAGCATTGTTACTATGCTCAAAAGGGTGGTTGTTATTAAGTGCTTCTAGCTTAGCTAACCTTGTAGCAGAAGGTTTATGCTCACCGTTCTCCCAGCCACGAACCGTCCTTTCACCTGCTTCTTTCATCCCTAATAACAATGCTAGTTCTTTTTGAGACACGCCTAATGACTTACGTTTCTCAATAACATATTGCTGAGTATCTTTCATAATAACCTACTTTAAAATATCCTGTTTTATTCCCGGATTTTAACATAGGTTATTCACTTTGTGTAAGATAAAAGCTGCATCTTGTCTTAAAATATGAAAATGATAATTAATAAACAAAAAAATAAACCCCCCTACTACTTGACGTAATAGGGGGGTTTATCGTTTAATGTTCATTAACGGTTACAGACGTTTGGCGACGCCTGTAACGACCAAATAAGCATTCACACTGCGTTATTTGACCAGCAATTAAGCCCATTAGGGTCTATTTTAAGCCAAATCTAGGCTACTTTGCAATCAAATTACTCATATTACTACTGTAAGTTACCAATTTTACTCAGTAAAACCGCCTATTTGCTCGCTACCTTCGCCCTATCAACGCTCTTTAACTGTTCCCTAGCAATGGGTGGCAGGCCTCAGTGACGACTGCATTGTGCGGGTGAGACGAAAGCTCTCGACAGGGGTTACTAGACATATTGAGCAACGCAATGAGAGGTTATATTGTCTTTTGAAGCGGTACATTGGGTGTATGCCCTTGCTAGCATGAGAAAGCGTATAACGGTTATGAGCGTGTCTAGGCGGTGCTATCAGCCGTAATCATGACAGAGTCAGCTTGATACAGTGATGACTTCCCGAGACGATGCCGACCGACCGACAGGCAGTTGTCAGGGCAATACTCTAAAGGGTTCGCAGGTTTTTACTTGTGGGCGCTTTAGGGTGAGTGTTGCCCAAAACTTCAACCTCTCTCCCTCCAAGCAGTTGTCCACAGAGTTGTCCATCAGGGTTGTCCACATAGCAAGGGCAACAGCGCGGAGCCCTTTAGGAGTAGCTCAGGCGCTGTTGCCCTTGCTGCTTATGTGGACATACGCTGTGGGCATACTCTAGTGGGCACACTGATTAAGAGGGAGAGAGAGGAAAGGTTCAAAAAAAAATTTGAAATTTTGAAAAATGAAAGTTTCGTGAGTTGAGGTTAATGATTGATAAGAGTGGCCAGTGAGTAAAGACGTTAGTTAAATTTTTGGCCACCTGTAATGACTCCTATGTTGAATTTAGAGTATTTTAGTAGAGCCTGTTGATTGTCTTCTAACCATTGGGCAATGTCTTGATTAGAGAGAGAATAAACATATCCTTTGGGTTTGGCATACTTCAACAGCTTTTGCTTGCTAATAGTTTTGCCTAGAAACTGAGCTATTTTCTGTGCTCGATATGAATTTAGTTGTCCTTTTAGCTTATAGGCTTCTTTGATACCCCAGCTATTAAAGCCATCATAATCACCCCCTGTACCATCCTCTAATTCATCTAATAGATAGATCATAGCAGTGGTTACCTCTGAGCGAAGGGTGTTCACTTTTTTCATGTTTTCAGATCTTTTATTCATACTAGCGACCTTCTTTGTATGGGTACAGACAGTCATAATATCATAGGTATAGACATTGTTGTTATATAGGTATACACAGTCATGTATAAATAGGTATACACAGTGTCGACTATGCTAGGTACAGACATTTATGATATTATTTTAAGCCAGCAGTCCTAAGAGGGGGCTATTTCCGCTTCGCTACAATATCCTCTCTTAGGTGCTGACAAAGGGGCGATAGCCCCCTTGACCCCCAAACCCCGGAACAGGAGTCAGTCTAATGCCACAAATCAGCGGTGAAAAAAGGACTAAA
>NZ_CBCPJH010000051.1:0-13586 GCF_965118485.1 Psychrobacter glacincola
ATAGATAAAAGGGCTCAAGAACACTACTCGATGAAAGATTAAGCTTTTATTTTTGACGCTCATTTTTAAAATGAGGACAGCTCTTACTTCGCTCGATTAGATAAAATGACGCCAACTGTGCTTAACACGATGCCGCACATCATTGCGATTGATAAAGACTCATTGAGTATTAATGCTGCGAGTAAAGCGGTTAATCCAGGAGACAAGGAGCCAAGCAATAAGGTGCGAATGGAACCGAGCTTGTTGACCGCATAAGAAAACCCAATGGTTGAGACAATACCAACACCAACGCCCTGTATTAAGATAAAAGGTAGGGCATCGTCAAACGAAACAGCCCCGAGGTTGGTCTCTAAAAGTCCAGATAGAATCATCACTAATGTCACCAAAAATGCGGTATAAGAAAGGACGATAGCAACCGCTACTGGACTCAAACTCGTACTTTTTAAACCTAATGTGTAACCTGCCCAAACCAAACTCGCAATCACTAGAAAGGTCATACCCTGTAGCAGACTATTAGGTGTTGGCCCTGCATTTCCCACCATCATCGTGGCTACGCCAAAGAAAATAATCATGAATGCCAAAAATTTCTTTAGCGATATACGTTGGCGATAAAAAACAAAGGATAAGAGTGCGGCAAAGAATACTGGCGTCCCTGTCAAAATAGTACCAACGTAAGCTGCAGGAGCAGTGCTCGCGCCAAAAGTGGCAAGCAACAGAAAAGGAGCACCGCCAAATAAAATAAAAATGGCATCAGCCCCTCTAATGTTTCTGATTTCCTTCAAACTAGAGAATACCCAAGGCGTCAATAAAAGTAATGGCACGCTAAATCGAATGACCATGACATCAGCAATGCTTAACGACGATGCCCCGACCGCCCTTACCGTTAATGCAAAGCCTGACCAAATCAATATCACAACAATCATCGCCGCATAGCCTTTCATCAGCGGAGATAGTGTAAACAAGGGGTTTTTACGTGAGGAGGGCTGAGAAATGGTATTCATATGGATGGCTTATGCTTGTATATAAAGCCTAATTATCAATCAAAAATCGCGCTTTTATCTCTATTCATTTATTGCAAATCTATAGTTATTTAGCGGATAATGCCAAATAATATAGAATTATTGGCTGAAAACACCAGAAAGGCAATATATGGACAGAATCGACCGTCATATTTTGGAAGTGCTTCAGAAAGAAGGACGTTTATCAACAGCTGAATTAGCCGAGCGCATTGGTCTGTCACCCTCACCTTGTGCTAGGCGCCTGAAACGTTTAGAAGATGAATTTTATATAGAGGGTTACCAAGCGAACATAAATAGAGCTAAAGCTGGCATTACGATGAGCTTTTTTGTGGAAGTCAGTCTGAGCAACCATCAAGAAGGATCGATTACAGCCTTCGAACAAGCGTTATCCGAGATGGATGAGGTAATCAATGGACATGTTGTTTCGGGCCCTTATGATTACTTATTGGAAGTAGTCAGCGCAGACCTCAATGATTATGAAGAGTTTACTCGTAAATTGCATAAGCTTACTAGCGTTAAAGGCATACATACCCACTTATCAGTGAGAAAAGTGATTAATAAAACAATGTTGCCTATTTTTACGTGATATGGTAGGTAATCATCCCAATCATAAGACACTTATCAAATAGAATTAAGCGCGTGGTTTAGTTTCTGCATTGGCGTAAAACCGCCATTGCCCATATTCGGGCGCTCGTGATTGTAGTGATATAACCAATCTTCAGCTTGCTGACGAACTTGATCTAAATCCGTAAACAGCTCTTGATTCAACCAATCATAGCGCATCGTTCTATTATAGCGTTCAACATAAGCATTCTGCTGTGGATTTCCAGGCTCAATATAACTGATCATGATGCCTTGTTCTATCGCCCATTCTTTTAGGGCGTTACTGATTTACTCAGGTCCATTATTACATCTTACTTGAACAGGCTTACCTCGACATTCAATCAGCTGGTTTAAACTGCGTATGACTCTTTGAGCGGGCAGTGAGAAGTCAATCTCAACGGTTAGAGCTTGACGGTTGTAATCATCAATGACATTAAATAGTCTAAAGCCTCTGCCATCAGTTAGCGCATCGTGCATAAAGTCCATACTCCACCTTTGATTGGGTTTTACAGGTACAGCGAGTGGTACTGGTTTGGCGCGCTTAATGCGACGCTTAGGTTTAATTCTAAGGTTCAGTTCAAGCTCACGGTAAATGCGATACACGCGCTTATGGTTGTATGGTAGCCCCAGTACATTACGCAGGCTTAAAAAGCATAAACCAAAGCCCCAGTTTTTGTTCTGTTGGGTCAGTTCTATCAGAAGGTCCGCTATCTGATTATTCTCATCAGAGGCGACAGACTTATGATAGTAGCAGGTCACGCTGATATTAAAGATTAGGCAAGCTCTGCGGATACTGATGCCATGCGCTTTAATATAGTGACAAGCCAAAGCTTTGCGCCTGATGGGCGCTACCACTTTTTTGACATGGCGTCCTGCAATATGTCGGATTTAAGACATTCATCAGCGTACATCTTTTTTAATCGAGCATTCTCAACTTCAAGCTCTTTGAGACGAGTGATAAGCGCAGCATCCATGCCACCATATTTAGAACGCCAGTTGTAAAAGGTGCTTTGGCCGACATTGTGCTCACGGCACAAGTCAGCAATAGGGACGCCTTGTTCTGCTTGTTTGAGGATGTTGACGATTTGGTTGTCGCTAAAGCGTGTCTTTTTCATAGGATTCTCCTGCTGATGTATTTTAGCAGCTAATCTCTATTTCTAGGTGTTCTTATTTATTGGGGGGATTACCGCATGACCATTCGAGAAGCTGCGCTTTTTTATGGACTTAGTACCAGCACCATTCATAGTTGGCAGCAGAATTTAGCTCCTAAAACCACCAGAAATAAAGCACCGACTAAAATACCTGATGACGCCTTGATTGAAGACGTAAAAAAATACCCAGATGATTATAACTATGAAAGAGCTCGTCGCTTGAACTGTAGTAAAACGGGCATCTTCAATGCTCTAAAGCGTCTTGGTATCAGTCAAAAAAAAGACCTTAGAACATCCAAAAGCCTGCCCGATAAAAAGAGCGGCGTATCAGAGTAAGCTCAATAGTTTTACGCAGCAAGGCTATCCCATTGTCTATATGGATGAAAGCGGCTTTGAGGCTGAAACCATTCGTTCTCATGGCTATGCACCGATAGGCAAACCTTGTACTGATCGCTACAACTGGCAAGCAAAAAAGAGAACTAACGTCATCGGTGCTCTTTATAACAAGATGCTGTTTGCGCTTGATTACTTTGAACAGAATATCAATAGCAATATATTTTATGACTGGTGTAAGTTCACACTTATTCCAAGTCTCAAGACTAAATGCGTGATCGTTATGGATAACGCTAGGTTTCATAAAAGCAGACGTATCCAAAAACTGCTCAACAGACATGGTCATCGCATTCTATGGCTGCCACCATACAGTCCTGATCTAAATCCTATCGAGAAAAAATGGGCACAGGCTAAGTTTCTGCGCCAAGGGTGGATGGAGAATAATCTACCTAAACTGTTTCATGATATGGGCTATATCGATTTTATAAAGACTTAACTATAACTAACACATTCCTCTAATTGAATATCTTGACACCACTCTTTGTACTCAGGATTATGTATGAGTTTCTTTTTTGAGAGATCATCCTTACTATCGATTATCAATTTTTGCAGTTGGTCCGGACTATAGGCAAAATCAAATGTCATTTTAAATAGGTCAAATTGAAGCAAACAATCTTCATTAGCATGAACATAATCATATGAATTTTCAATGTTAACTAGCAGTAAATTTTTTCTCATTAAACGGTCTAATATTTTAGCGTCTAGACTATATGAGGGTGATAATGGAATGTTTAGATTATCAGATAGTGAGATAGTTGAACGGAGATTATCTGTTCCCAAGCATGTTAGAACAGCGACTAATAAGTAATGATCAATAATGTCGATATCACCCAAACTAGGAACTGAATATAGCTGAGTCTGACGGAACTGCATAAGCTGATTTATAAAGGAGTTTTCTTTTATCAACTGTTGCTGCAGAGCGCTTTCGTTGCCATCACGGCGACTATCTTGTTGCCTACGATAAAAAGCCTTTAAGTAGCAATTTTCACACTCCCAACTATCCAAATATGGGCTTATAAATTCTGCACGGTTACAGCAAATTTTTGCAGTACTACAATTTACACATCGGCAGTCGAGTATTGTGAGATAAGCATTATCCTCAGCAATCCTCGTAATTTCCCTATATGTCAGACCAAATTCATCACCTATTTCTTTACAGCTGTAAATAAAGGGATTCTTAGTATTATTTTTGATTCTCAACCAATACTTATCACAGATAGTCTTGGCATCTTCTGTGATATCTAATTTATACGCTACTTTAGTTTTCATGGTCATCCTCTTAATACCGACTATATCCCGTGGATATTATAGCGAACCACTGTGAGTATTGCTATTTTTAACAGTGGTTAATGTTATGACGACAGATAAACGTATGGTAGCTTTTGGGAAACGGGTGCGTGAAGTGAGAAAATCAAAGGGGATATCTCAAGAAAAATTAGCCGAAATGGCTGGGATTGATCGAAGCTATATGGGTAACATAGAGCGTGGTGAAAAAAACATCACACTCAAAAAGATCTATGAAATATGTGATGCACTGCAAATTGATATAAAGCTTCTGATTTAAATCATGACTTAATGATTAAGATCTAGAACGCTCTCAGAGCACGATACAAGGATTATTAATTTTCATGATGAGCTGTGGCTATAAGTTGCCTAATGAGTACTAGAGCATCGTCTAAGACTGTTTAAAGTCTATCGACCAACACACTCGTTCTAATTGTATTTAATTAGTCTTTAGTATTGGAACTTAAGCCTTATTTTTCTATATCGGTTAATGGAGTTTAATCGTTAAAATTCACTCAATTTTATTAACTTATCCACAGAAAAATTTAAAAATCTCTTTAAAGGTTTTTATTTAATCTTGTTTAATCTTGTTTAACCCTGTTTACTCTTGTTTAGAGCAGTTTTTCCCTTTTATAATCAACAGCTTGCAACGCCGTATAACACTAAATGATGTGGGATAACACTAAATGATGTGGGATAACACTAAATGATGTGGGATAACACTAAATGATGTGGGATAACACTAAATGATGTGGGATAACACTACGCATAACAATATTAATTTAATTATTGTTATGCGTAGTGTTATTAGGTTATACTCATTAACACTGAGTGAACGGGTGCATATGAAATGAAAAATAATCTTGTAGCAAAATCTAATGATTTAATTGTTGCTAGTTATGAATTGACGAGAAATGAACAACGCCTATTATTAGCGTGTATTAGTCAAATAAATAGCCAACCCAATGCGTCTGAAATCACAATGCAAGATGAATTTGTGGTAACTACTGAGCAGATGAAACAGCTATACAAGGACTCTAGTAAAGATAATGTTTACAGGGATTTGAATGTTGTTGCAAATAACCTTTTCGAAAGAGAAGTTAAGATAGCACTACCTGATAATGAAATGCTACGGACACGTTTTGTATCAAGCGTCTTATTCCAACCTGAAAAATCGCAAATAACTGTCACATTTGCCCAAAAGATACTTCCTTACCTAACCCAGCTGAAGAAGAATTTCACACGATATAGACTTGCTGATACTGTTGAGTTAACGAGTATTTATGCTATTCGACTCTATGAAATGGTCGTCTGTTGGCAAGGGCAAAATAGATGGAGTGAAACTGTAGATTTAGGTGAATTTAGATATATGATGGGATGTGTTGATAAGTACAAACAGTTTGGACAGTTGCGCCAGTCAGTTATTGAAAAAGCAGTCGAGCAAATAAATGAAAATACTGCTTATAACGTCAGTGTTAAATATCGCAAGATAAAACACACATATAAAAGCGTAACTTTCAGTTTTTATAAAAAAGGTGCTATCTCATTAACAGATGATAAAGGCGCATTATCGCTAGATAAAATTAGACGTATTGTTCGTTCAGCGCAATTTACGGCAGACTATAACGATCATCAATTGCTGTCGGTTGAGGCTAGAGATAGCAATGAAGCGTTTTGGGCTAAAGCAGAACAGTTAATAGCAGAGAGCCCAAAAGAGTTCTCTAAGCGACCATTTGATGATTATCTAAAAATAAAAGCAGATTAGCGGAACAGGCAGGCGATATCGTTAAGATGAACAAAGTCTTATTTAATAGCTTGATATATTGCCTGATAAACGTTAGTTTTTCTATAGTATACTCAAATACTCAAATACTCAAATACTCAAATACTCAAATACTCAAATACTCAAATACTCAAATACTCAAATACTCAAATACTCAAATACTCAAATACTCAAATACTCAAATACTCAAAATATGGAAGTTGCTCTATGAAAGTAATAGCGGTATTAAATCAGAAAGGTGGTAGTGGCAAAACGACGATCGCCACGCAAATAGCCAGGGGACTACAGCTACAAGGGCATAGTATTCTATTGGTTGATAGTGATAAACAGGGTAGTGCTAGAGACTGGAGAGCAGTTGACGAAGATAACCCAGTTCCAGTAATCGGACTTGATCGCCCAACTTTAGATAAAGATCTAAAAAGTGTATCTGACAAGGATTATGTGGTCATCGATGGCTCTCCCCAAGCAACGAGTTTAGCAGTATCTGCTATTAAAGCTGCTGACTTTATACTGATTCCTGTACAACCGAGCCCGTACGATATTTGGGCTACCAGTGATTTAGTAGATCTCGTGAAACAGCGGATAGAAATGACGGAAGGGAAGTTGAAGGCAGCCTTTGTGGTGTCTAGAGCAATCCAAAATACTAATATCGGTAAAGAAGTTGCTACTGTACTTTTGGACTATGGATTACCGGTTTTGGATACTAGAATTATGCAGCGTGTGAGTTACCCGAACAGCGCATCATTAGGTAAAACGGTGTTTGATACAGAAGCATCTAATAGTAATGCTGTACAAGAAATGACAGCTTTAGTGAATGAAATAAAAGTGTTTTTTGATGAGGGGTAGGATATGAGTCTGGCAGCAGGTAGACCAAGTAAAAAAGCAAAAGATGAGCTCGATTTATCAGATGTCTCCGATAGTCCAAAAAAAACAGTTCGCGTAAACTTTAATCTCGATGAAGAAATGTATATTAAGCTGAAAAAACATGCTCTTGATAGTCGCAAGACAGTGACGCAGCTACTTACTGAAATGATCGATGAAAAAGTGATTGAGCGGTAGATGAAGATAGTCTGAGAATGGGGGGGGGGGATTTTCAACGTTGAAGGGTCAAGCGATAAAAAATTAAGATTTTTTCAAAATGAATGTTTCGTATTGGTCTGCAATGACTTGGTTAGTCCCAGCTGGCCAGGCCCTTAAAGCGTAGGAATTGGATATGGTAAATCTTATTAAAAAAGATGCTTTGCCATATCCAATTCCTATATATTCATATCTTGATCTGCTGGACTAAAGCCTTTCTATTTATCACTTTTTAAAAAAATCGTCAATATTATAATTTTTACCTGCATCTTCATCAAAGTCACGTATTCGCTTTTTAGCTACGTAGGGTTCAGTTTTAAGTTGGTCTTTTATCTGAGGCTCAACCTTACGTTGATTGCTATCCTCTTTTGAAAAATTTTTAAATTTCTCATTGTTCTTATGTTTATGATAGCTTTTGCTGACAGCGCCACGACCTATAGATATTTCAAATTTCTTTTCTACTAACTTAGAGATTTCTTCAAAAGTATGTACTGTATGTGGGTTATCACGTTCTTCGATAATAAAAGCTATAGCAGCATCACTTAGCTTTCTTCTATTTTCTTTTTTCATATTTGCTCCTTATTTGCCTTATACATAGTCTTTGCTACCTAATACTCCTTAATGCTACCTAATGACACCTATAATAAAGGATTTTCAAATATATTGATGCTTTTTTACTACCTAATGCTACCTAATAACCCTTAATACTACCTAATGACACCTAATTCTATTTTTAACAATAAAATTCCTAGCAAGTTGACAGTATTAGAGTCGGAAGATGGATTTATAGGGTGTAGAGGAGTAAAAGACTTGATTGCAGGATAGGCTACCGCCGTCGAAAATGGGGCATTTTCGTATTATCGTTCATTGATTGTTGGTCAGTAATTAGGGTTTCAGATCAGTCTAAGCCTCAAGCTAATCTCAGTCTTGTATCTGCTGATACAAGACTATTTCAAAATTTTGTTAGAGGCTTAATAATTTATTGTTCTTTTTCAGCCCACAATCAGGCAAGTTCAGACCTGATCAGACGGGAAAAAGCGGCACAACAAAAGAGGTGATTACACAAGAGTAATCACCTCTTTTGTTCTACTTATTTCAAACAAATAATCGATCTCACAACTCCGTCGAGGTAAACGCGCCGTGGCGATGCGCAAGTTCATCGTCAGGTAGAATAGGCGCAATCGCATCCCATAACTCAACCACATGGCCCTCCTCAATACGCCACAGCTCGCAGAATGAATGACGCTCACCGCCAATCGATCCTTCAGAGTGTGTCAATACAAAGTTGCCGTCAGCGACAGTACGATGTAGCGTGTCATAGGTCAGTGCACCGTCATCTTGTTTCAGCTTCTCTAAAAATTCAATCATATTCGTAACACCATCAGCGATATCACCGGAGTGCTGCGTGAATGTCCCATCCGGACGAGCGAAATTGGTCATGGATTGGTAATCCTGAGAGTGCAGAAAAGTGTCCCATACTTCCTTCACAAGTGCACGATTAGTCTCAGTGTCTACCGATCTATCGACCTCAGTCGGTCCGTCCAATTGTGTGTGTCCAGACTCATTTGGAGGTGTCTCAGTGACCAGTCCATCCCAATGTTCAATGATTTTGCCATCAGCAACGCGGTAAATATCGAAGCCGACGTACAACTCATCTGGATCTAGCCCTGGGTAAGAGCCATGGAAGGCGACCAACCCATTTGCCTCATCCACTAATACACGCGCCACGTCATGGCGCATATTTGGAGCGCCAGCAACAAGATCTCTCAAACCTTGTAATCCATTAGCAACGAGCGGTGAATGCTCGACGTAATCAGGCGAGAAGTTGCGATCTAGAGTAGTTACATCGTGTTCGGTAAATAGTTCTCGGTCGGCCGTAACCACGAGTTCACGAATATCCGTCATGTCGATTTTCCCCTTCTATATAATATTCTTATGCTACATTTGTAGTCATTCCAACGAGCTCATAACGTGCTTGAGTCGGGTATACTCCTCTACACCATACCTAGACAAATCCTTGCCGTAGCCAGAGTTTTTAAAGCCACCATGGGGCATCTCTGCAACAAGGGGGATATGGCAGTTGATCCAGACACATCCAAAATCTAAGTCTCTCGATACTCGCAACGCTCTAGCATGATCCTTCGTCCATACTGAAGATGCTAGACCGTACTCTACGTCGTTGGACATGCGTACCGCCTCTTCTTCCGTCGAGAACGTCTGCACCGTTATAACGGGTCCAAAAATTTCGTCCTGAATGACCTCATCTTCCTGACGTAAACCATCGACTACAGTAGGCTCAAAGAAGAAGCCTGACATATCTTTGGCTCGCTTACCTCCAGTTACTACCTTAGCATGGTCAGGCAGACGCCCTAGTAAACCCTCAATCCGCTCAAGTTGGTTTGCATTATTAAGAGGCCCGTACAGAATATCTTCTTTCTCAGGCGTTCCGTAAGTCGTGGCTTTAGCAGCCTCGACTAGCTTAGCAAGGAAGTCATCATGGACTGACTCCTGAACGAGGATTCGGGTGGATGCCGTGCAGTCCTGACCGGCGTTGAAAAAACCAGTTTCAGCGAGGTTTGTAGCGGCTGCTTCAAGGTCTGCGTCTTCAAAAACTACACACGGGGCCTTACCACCTAACTCCAAATGCACTCTAGTTAGATTCTTCGCTGCAGCTGCAGCGACTGCCATACCTGCTTGTACGGAGCCAGTGATTGCCACCAGCCCAGGCACCTTCGAGCTTGATATTAAAGCACCGGTTTCGCCATCACCTAGTACTACGTTAAATGTACCTTCAGGTAAGAATTCTGCTGCAATCTCCGCCATCAATAGCGTGGAATCAGGCGTAGTATCTGACGGCTTTAGAACAATCGTGTTTCCAGCCGCAAGCGCAGGCCCTATCTTCCATATTGCCATCATTATTGGATAGTTCCATGGAGTAATCTGCCCAACAACGCCGATTGGTTCGCGACGAAGTGCTGAGTTAAAGCCTTCCAAGTACTCACCTGATGGAGCACCGTTGAGCATACGTGCTGCACCCGCAAAGAATCTTAATTGATCAATACCAGTATCTACTTCCTCTGAAGCAACCAAATACTTTGGCTGACCAGTATTGCGTACTTGAGCCTCTACTAGATCGTCACGACGTGCCTCTAGAGCATCAGCGATCTTTAGCATTGCTGCTTGCCGTTCCGAAGGAGTAGTACGTCCCCATGTGGCTGTAGCAGCTGCGGCTGCCGCGTATGCTTCCTCGACGTCTTGTTTATTGGAAATCGGAGACTTACCAATGCTCTCTCCGGTCGTTGGGTCAATTAAATCGAAGTTCACTGAGCTGTGTGACTTAACGTATCTGTTGTTTACGAAGTTCTGACGCTGACTCATTATGTGCTCCTGATATATATGATTGATAATCATCAAAGCTAGCACGGTTCATATAGAGTTGCAAACGATAGGCAAATATTGAACCACCCCAACTTTATCGGAGGCTATTTATTTCAGTTAGGCCACTTGGTCTAACTGGCTAAGGTTATCGTAATACCGTTTTTTAAACTCAAAAGGTGAGACATACCCTATTGTGCTATGCAGTCAGATTTTACTGAATCTGAAAAGTGTTAAAAGTTGATTTAGCTTTGCAAAATGCGGGATGATCTCAAATAGGCCGCTTAAAACAATCTACTATTACACTATACCCAAAACATAAAACCTCTAAACGATAATTTATCTATCATTTGACTTGTCTTTGATATTAAATGATAGTAATATCTTGCTATTATCAATGAACATTAATAATTAAGTTTAAGTGATAGAGAGGCATTATGACCGTTCGTATTTATGTGAGAGCCAGCACTAAGGATCAAGACGCGACCCGAGCATTGGCTGATTTGATTATGTTCAGCAAAAGCTATGATGATAACTTCGTTGATTACGTTGAGCATTTTAGTGGCACAAAGCTCGATAGACCCGCATTAGCCAAGCTGCTAAAGGACGCTGAGCAAGGCGATATTTTGCTGGTTGAAAGCGTGGATAGATTAAGCAGATTATCTCAAGATGATTTTGCAATTCTAAAGCAGCGTATCAAAGATAAGGGCTTACGATTGGTAGTGGCTGACCTACCAACGACACATACGGTAAGTAAGGGCATGACAGGTGAGATCCTAACAGTGATTAACCATATGCTGATCGACTTGTTAGCAACGATGGCAAAGCTTGATAATGACAAGCGTAGAGAGCGTATCAAGCAGGGATTGGCTAACAGTGGCTATAAGCCCGCCGGTAAGAAGCCTAATACAACTAAACACAATCGTATTAGAGAATTGGCCAGTCAAAACAATATGACAAAAGAGGAAATCGCTAAGGCGGTTGGTGTTGGGGTAGCTACCGTTTATCGAGTGTTGAAAAAAGCAGTTCGTTAATACTAGGCTGTTTTAGATGGTCTATAAATATGTTTGGAGACCCTAAAGGGTGACTCCAGTGGGGTTTAACCTACTATTGACGACTAGTAATAGTATTTGCATGTATTTTAACCAGTTTATCGTTATCAAAAACTAGAGCGCCATAATCCTCATAAGACCAGTAATCAAGCTTGCCGATAGTATTTAGTTTAAGTAGAATATAAAGTTTAACTCTCACATCAAAAGACTATGTCTAACAAATTACAACGTCAAAAACTAACTCTTCCCAATGATCATAAAAAACTTTTATTACATTCTTGCTGCGCCCCGTGTTCAGGAGAAGTGATGGGGTAACCCTCCCAAACTTAAGACACTTATCAAATAGAATTAAGCTGCCTGATTTAGCTTCTGTATAGGCGTAAAACCGCCATTGCCCATATTTGGGCGCTCATGATTATAATGGTATAACCAGTTTTCTGCTTGTGCGCGTACCTGCTCTAGATTATCAAACAGCTCCTGATTTAACCAATCATAGCGCATCGTTCTGTTAAAACGCTCCACATAAGCATTTTGCTGTGGATTGCCAGGTTCAATATAACTTAAGATGATGCCTTGCTGCTCAGCCCAGTCTTTGATCGCATTGCTGATGTATTCAGGGCCGTTATCGCATCTTATCTGCACAGGTTTGCCTCGATACTCAATAAGCTGATTAAGACTGCGTATGACCCTTTGCGCCGGTAGTGAGAAGTCAATCTCAACGGTGAGCGCTTCACGGTTGTAATCATCAATCACATTGAACAGTCTAAAGCCGCGGCCATCTGTTAAGCTGTCGTGCATAAAGTCCATGCTCCAGCTTTGGTTGAGCTTATCAGGTACTGCTAATGGTATTGGTTTAGCGCGTTTAATTCGACGCTTGGGCTTGATTCTAAGGTTGAGTTCAAGCTCGCAGTAGATGCGATATACCCGCTTATGGTTGTAAGGAAGTCCCATGACGTTACGCAGGGTTAAGAAACATAAGCCAAAGCCCCAGTTCTTGTTCTCATCGGTCAGTTTGATAAGTAAGTCGGCTATCTGCTTATTCTCATCCGTTGCTACTGACTTGTGGTAGTAGCAGGTGACGCTGATGTTAAAGATACGGCAAGCACGGCGTATGCTAATACTACGATCTTTAATATAGTGACAAGCCATCTGACGGCGCCTTTGGGGCGCTACCACTTTTTTGTCATGGCATCCTGTAGAATATCGGACTTAAGACATTCGTCAGCATACATCTTCTTTAGCCGAGCATTTTCAACTTCAAGTTCTTTTAAGCGCGCAATCAAAGAGGCATCCATGCCGCCATACTTTGAGCGCCAGTTATAAAAGGTACTTTGGCTGATGTTATGCTCACGGCATAGCTCGGTGATAGGAACGCCTTGTTCTGCTTGTTTGAGGATGTTGACGATTTGGTTGTCGCTAAAGCGTGTCTTTTTCATAGGATTCTCCTGCTGATGTATTTTAGCAGCTAATCTCTATTTCTAGGTGTTCTTATTTATTGGGGGGATTACCATGGAAACGCTAATTCAATCTGGAATAGATTTTTCTATATTTTTTTATAACCCTAATATTCACCCAATCAAAGAATATGAGATTCGTAAAGAAGAAAACATTCGTTTTGCAAAGAAACACAATATACCTTTTATTGACTGTGATTATGATATAGATAATTGGTTTGAACGAGCCAAAGGTATGGAAAATGAACCTGAAAAAGGCATTCGTTGTACCATGTGTTTTGATATGCGTTTTGAACGTACTGCTTTATATGCAAAGGAAAATGGCTTTAGCCTTATCAGCAGTTCATTAGGTATTTCACGTTGGAAAAATATGCAACAGATCAATGATTGTGGTC
>NZ_CBCPJH010000052.1:0-12419 GCF_965118485.1 Psychrobacter glacincola
TTGACTATGTTTAATATTTTTTGTTTTTTAGATAAGAGTAATAAAAATTGATACCGCTCAAGAAAATTGGATTTAATAAACAGTAGAGCTAGATATGAAGCATTGCGCTTCGAGGGTAAACTCTATATTGCGATATATTATTAATTTTTCCTGACTCAATAACTATAATACAAAAGCTCATAAAAAGAAAGTACATAAAAGCAAACACGACAACTGTTGTCGCTTACTTTGTACCTAGTAAATTTAATCACTCATTCAAAATTCATTGCACTAGAGCAATATAAAAAACCCATAAGCTGTATCCAACTTATGGGTTTTTCTCATATGCTATTTTTGCTCAAATGCTAACACTTAATAAGTGACATATAGCGTCTGATAAAGTTATTAACGCTCTAAATGTAGATACTGCATATGGCGCTCGTACTGGTGCAAAATATCAACCAGCACTTGCTCTTTGGTATAGCCAACCAAATCATACTCTTGTGAGCCATCGCTTAAGAACACCTCCGCACGATAATAATACTCTGTATGCTTGCTTGAAGTTTTCATCGTAAAGTTAGGTCGCTCAGCCTTGATTAAATTGACTTCATAAATAAAGTCATCTTCATCACCATGTCCAACTCGCAAACTTAGCCCATCTATTTGACCACTGCTTTCATCTAGACCTTCATCGATATCTTGCCCGATATGGGCAGGATTACGAATATCTAAAGACGTTTTTAGACCACCGGCTTTCAGCTCATTTTCAACGTCAATCATTGCCGGTCTTACGATATGCTGCAAAAATCGTTCAACTTGCGTATGACTTGGGAAGCTGACAATACGTTGCAAGCGTGCTTTCCAGCCCTTGCCACTATCAAGTACGTTTGCCATACCAATCGTGCTAGCCTTACGCTTATTACCCTCTTCTTTTAATGACTTCCACATTGACATCATATAAAGCACAAGGATAAGTGAGAACGGCAAGCCTGCAATCACGGATACGGATTGCAATGATTCAAAACCACCAGCAAACAATAACCCTAGGGTAATAAGACCAGTTGCCGCAGCCCAAAATAAACGCAACCAAACAGGCGCATCGGTATCATTGGTCATACCTCTTGAGCTTAGGTTGGCGAGTACTAAAGCGCCTGAATCGGCTGAAGTCACAAAGAATACCAAACCAATAACCACACCAGCAAATGATAATACGTTGCTGTAAGGGAAGTACTCAAACAAGGCAAACATACCCACCGCAGCATCATTGACCGCAATCTCACCAAGTTCGGTTGCACCGTTGGCAACCAAATCTATCGCTGAATTACCAAAGATAGAGAACCAGGCAAAGATAAAACCAAGTGGGATAAACATCACCCCAAAGACAAACTCACGCAGCGTACGCCCACGGCTAATACGGGCAATAAATAAACCCACAAACGGTGCCCAAGCGACCCACCATGCCCAGAAAAATATCGTCCAACCTGACTTCCATTCGGCACCAGCAGTACCATCATAAGCATAAACATCAAAGGTTTTATAAATAATGGTTTGGAAATATTGACCAATATTTTGAGTAAAGGTATTGAGCAAATAAACCGTATTACCAAGAACTAATATCACTAGCAATAATAATATCGAAGACAACATATTGAATTCAGACAGACGACGGACGCCTTTTTCAACACCAGTCATCGCAGAAATAGCGGCGGCCGCGACAACACCTACGATGATTAGCGTTTGAACCATCTAGCTAGATTCAATGCCGAAAACATGAGTTAAGCCCGCATTTGCCTGTAATACACCAATACCTAAACTGGTGGCGATACCCATCAAGGTACAGACCACACCAAAGGTATCAATACTATCGCCAAGCCAGCCCTTAATTAAGCGCTCGCCAAATATTGGTGTCAACGGCGAACGTAGCGCCAGCGGCATATTTTTACGATAAGCAAAGTAAGCCAATGCCATACCGATGAGCGCGTAAATACCCCAACCATGCAGACCCCAATGCAAAAACGTCTGCGAGAGTGCTTCGCGCATAGCCTCTGCACTGGCAGGCTCTAGCCCTGTATGCGGCGTTAAATAATGCATCAAAGGTTCAGACGCACCAAAAAATAATAAATCAATACCGATACCAGCTGAAAACAGCATGGCTGCCCACGTTAAAAAAGGAAACTGGGCTTTTTCGTGGTCTTGACCAAGTTTGATATCACCATATTTAGACAGACCAACAAATAATGCAAAAATACTATAAGCGGCAACGACCAGCATATAATACCAGCCAAAACTTTCTGATACCCAAGCCATACCAGCACTAAGCAAGTTCTGACTATAATCTGGAAAAGAAATGGTCCAGATAATCAATAAAATAGAAATAATAGCTGAGCCTAAAAAAACTGTCTTATTTAGAGTCAGGGGTTTCGTCGCATCTTCTGATGGCGAGCTGTACATAAAAGACCTCAATAAATAGATTAACCAGTGTGTGGTATTGCTTTGTCCGTTATGAGATGATAACCGCATGACGCACAAAGCAGTACTAATAAATAAAAATTTACTGTGTAAAACTTGCTGCATAAATGAATGGCAAGTTTAATAAAAATAGATACAACTATAACTGTATTCATTTTCTTCATAAGTTAACGCTGATAAAAAAGGCCTTTATCTAGAAAGGCCTTCTTATTGAAACTGTGTTATATCATTGATTATTCAAGCGCTTATACGGGTGAACTATAACTCCGCATTGGCTCAGCTCTAAGCGGTGCGCCATTGGCAACATAATAATCTACTGTCGAACGTGGCAACTGCTTGCCGCGCATCTTATCGACGATTTTCTCTGCGAGCATAATGGTGGTCGCATTGAGATTACCGCTGATGATATTTGGCATAATTGACGCATCGACGACACGCAGACCATCGATGCCATGTACCAGCCCTTCACCATTAACCACCGAATCATTGCCTTCGCCCATCGGGCAAGTACAAGAGGGATGGTAGGCGGTCTCGCTATGGTTACGAACGTATTCGTCTAATTGTGCATCGGTCACCAAATCATCGGTTGGCGCAATCGCGCGACCACGGTAAGGATCAAGCGCGGGCTGATGCATAATCTCACGGGTGATGCGCATGGCAGCGCGGAACTCTTGCCAGTCTTGATCATGCGACATATAGTTAAATAAGATACTCGGATGCGCACTTGGGTCTTTAGAGATCAGCTTGACGCGACCACGACTTGGCGAGCGCAATGAGCCCACATGCGCTTGGAAGCTATGAGACGTTACTGCGCTACGACCATCGTAACGTACGGCTAATGGCAAGAAATGGTACTGGATATTGGGATGGGTGAACTTCTCATCGGTACGGATAAAGCCACCACCTTCAAACTGATTAGACGCGCCCAATCCTGTACCATTAAATAACCATTCAGCGCCAATTGCAGGCTTATTCCACCATTTATTGGCGGAGGCAATCGACACTGGCAGCTTACATTCGTACTGCATATACAGCTCTAGATGGTCTTGCAGGTTATTACCAACACCTGGCAAATCAAGAATCTCATTAACGCCCAACTCTTTGAGCCACTGACCAGGACCAATACCTGAACGCTGCAACAGTTGCGGTGAGGCAATCGCCCCTGACGAAACGACGACTTCACGAGACGCGTAGAAATTCTTGGTCTGACCTTGGTGCTCTACTTTAACGCCGACAGCTCGCTTACCATCAAACAAGATGACATCAGTGAGTGCACCCGTCAAAATGGTAATGTTGCTACGCGGTTTAGCTTGGTCAAGATAACCGCGAGCGGTTGAAGCGCGGCGACCATTAGGCGTCACAAAACGATCCATCGGCCCAAAGCCTTCTTGCTGATAGCCATTTAAATCATCTGTGCTTGGATAACCTGCTTGCACGCCCGCTTCAATCATCGCTTGAAACAGCGGATTGACGCCTAGTTTTGAGGTAGTCATCTCAACCGGACCGCCGACGCCATGATAATCATTGGCACCGGCATCTCTGTTCTCTAACTTTTTAAAATAAGGTAAACAATCAGAATAGGTCCAATCTGCCAAACCTTTGATTTTTGCCCAATCATCGAAATCTAAGGCATTACCACGGATATAGCACATACCGTTAATCAGCGATGAGCCACCGAGCCCTTTGCCGCGACCACAGTCCATGACGCGATTATTCATATATGGCTCAGGATCGGTTTTATAGCCCCAGTTATACGTCGTGCCTTGCAATGGTATAGCAAGCGCCGCTGGCATCTGAGTACGAAAGTCTAGACGATGATCTGGTCGACCGGCTTCTAACAGCAATACCTTAATGTTGGCATCTTCAGTCAAGCGCGTGGCCAGCACGTTACCTGCTGAACCGGCACCAACAATGATGTAGTCATACTCAGGTGTGAGGGATGTCATAAAACGCTCCATAATCTTGCAAAATATATAACTTGATATCAGTAAGGTTGAATCAAAGGACAAATTAGCCTTCAGAGCACATGCTTACTGATTAAAATTTTCATAAGTTCAAATGATTAAAATACCGATTCAAACGCGCCCAGCTCTACTTGGATAGACTTGGTCTGAGTATAGTACTCAAGGGCCTCAATACCGTTTTCGCGACCAATACCTGAATGCTTATAGCCGCCCACTGGCATTTGTGCGGCTGACTCGCCCCACGTATTTAACCAGCAAATACCGGCTTCAATCTGCGCAATCACGCGATGCGCGCGGGTTAAATCAGCGGTCACAACCCCTGCTGCCAAGCCATATTCGGTATCATTGGCACGGCGAATCACTTCTTCTTCGCTCTCATAAGTCAGTATTGACATCACTGGACCAAAGATTTCCTCGCGTACAATAGTCATCTCATCGCTACAATCAGTAAATACAGTCGGGGCAACAAATGCACCATTAGAAAGCTTGCCTGACATAATACGTTCGCCACCAGTTAATAAACGTGCGCTGCCCTCTTTACCTTGTTCGATATAGCTAAGCACTCGCTCCATATGCGGGAAGCTGACCAATGGGCCCATATTGACATTCTCATCCATCGGATCGCCTAGCTTGATACGCTCAACGCGCGTTAAGATGGCTTCTTCAAACTTGACCTGTAAAGCTTTTGGTATAAAGACACGCGTGCCATTGGTACAGACCTGACCGGTGCTATAAAAGTTCGCCATCATGGCGATATCAGCAGCGGTATCAATATCAGCATCATCAAATATAATCAATGGCGACTTACCACCAAGCTCTAAGGTTACGTCTTTAAGCGACGATACTGCCGCGCTTGCCATCACTTTTTTGCCAGTCGGTACACCGCCAGTAAATGAAACTTTGGCGATATCAGGATGCTGGGTTAATGCTTCGCCCACTTTATAGTCGCCTTGCACGACGTTAAAAACGCCATCTGGTAAACCTGCTTCAGTGAAGATTTCTGCCAGTTTTAATACCGTTAATGGCGTGACTTCTGATGGTTTAAAAATCATGGCATTACCAGCGGCTAACGCTGGTGCTGCTTTCCACATCGCAATTTGAATCGGATAGTTCCACGCGCCGATACCTGCGACCACGCCTAACGGCTCGCGGCGGGTATAAACAAAGCTCGTATCACGTAGTGGAATCTGACGACCTTCAAGCATCGGTGCCAGACCTGCATAATACTCAATGACATCAGCACCGGTGACGATATCGACATATTTGGTTTCAGAGAGCGCTTTACCAGTGTCTTTAGTTTCAAGTAATGCCAGCCCATCATTACGTTCGCGTAATATCTCAACCGCTTTTAATAAAATACGGCTACGTTCAACCGCCGTCATTGCTCCCCAAATCTTTTGACCTTGCTGTGCTGCTTTTACTGCCTCATTAATCTGTTCATCACTCGTTTGCTGAATAGTAGCAAGCACTTCACCCGTCGCTGGATTAATATCTTCAAAAGTAGCTAATGATTCGTCGATAGCTAAATAACGACCATTAATATAAGCAGTTTGTACTTGGTCTAAATTAATAATATCTGCTAAGTTGTTTAGATTAGTTTTTGAATTTGTATTTATCATGATTATTCCTTACGATTACTTGCTAACTCTATAAAATAAGAGCTAAATAATTTCGTTATGAGTTAAGTTTTTAAAATAAAATTACGAGGTTTCTAATATGTGGTTTTTAAGTTGACATACTTCTTTTATAAATGCTCAAAGCGCTGTGTTTAAAGCAAAGCTACTTGTTAATCATTCTCAGGGTAGGTCGTTTTTATTAAACGCTCACGTATGGATTTTTTATCTGAAATATTTATTCCTGAAAAGTCCGAAAGCCAAATACCATCAGCCACCAGCCGCACCATACACAAAGTCTCAGTATTATCAGTTGCTGCGTGTTTTTTTAATTGCGCATTTGACCACTCAGCCCATAATTTACGTAACTCGCGATCACCTAACATGAGTACATATAGCGTGGCTTGGCTATTGAACTCTTGCTGCCCCTTTTCACCTAAGCTAATCGTGGCATTGATATAAGCACGAGTAAAAGCGCCATAACTGACAACATCTTTCGCCATAGCGGCGTCAACTTCGCTTTCAAACTTTTTCATAGCGTCATGAAACACCTCCATGACTAAGGCATTTTTGGTGGTGAAATGATGCATCACGCCACCTTTGGTTACCCCAACCGCGTCCGCAACCGCTTGAAAAGTGACTTTAGACAGTCCTTGCTCTAAAGTTATTCGTGCTGCTTGATCAAGCAGCGCACGACGGACCAGTTCTGGCTGTTTTTTACGTTTATAAGCGTTTTCTGTTTCCATTTTCATCTCTATGCTAACGGTCAATGCACCACAGAATTAGACAATAAGTTCATCACCACGACACCGCCTACAATCATAGCGATACCAACCACTGCTGCCGTATCAAGCGTTTGCTTAAAGAATACCAAACCGATTAATGATGTCAGCACAATCCCAAGCCCACCCCATAATGCATAAGCGATACCAATCGGTATGGTCTTAATAGTCTGTGTTAATAAGTAAAATGAGATGGCATACAGCACACCCATAATTAGAGTCGGCACCAAACGCGTAAACTGCTCCGACTTTACTAAAAAGGTAGTACCAATCACTTCGCAAATAATAGCAATCGCAAGGTAACCGTAAGCAACAGTGGTAGGACTCATATTTAGGATACCTGTCTCAAATCGAGCGCTTATTAGTCATATATATATTAAAGAAACCGTATGGTCGGTATTTTATAGAAATAATCTGGCAATGTGAAGGGTTAATATGTATTTTGTGTATTTCAGATGAATTGGAACTAGATAGGATTATTAGGAAAAGGCAGATGATGACGTAGGTTTACTTAGCGATCTACACTTGTATTGAATTGGATTATTTTCTTGCTATAAAAGCAAAGCGCCATTGCAGCAAGGAAGATTTAATCTCAAAATAACTGTTTATAGTTATCTTTTTTAGAAGATATTTTTATATTGAAGTCAGCTTAACTAATTAAGAAAATAATGAATCTGGCAGATTTTGCACTCCTTTATGAGCCGCATCAAGAGCACCAGCAAGATAACCTGGGAACTGCGTCGACCATTCACTGCTAATACCTGTTAAACAACTTTCCCATACACCAGATGTTGTTTTAGATGCAGGCGCTGACGCATGCTGACCGTCACTACTTATATCAGCAGCAGTAGATGTAAATGGCTCTTGTGCCCAGTCTTTAAGATATTCTTTCTTAGGATTTTTTGCTTCTGCGCCAAATAGTCGCACTAATTGTGTACGGCAATAAGCCTTTAGTATCTCTTCAGAAATACTTTGACGTACTGGTGCAGGTATTCCTATAAAACCAAATAGCGCACCACTGCCACCTCGCACTGAAGCATCATGAATCTCAACCATAGGACCTTGTGAGCTTCTAGCCGCGCCAGAAAGACCTTGCTTTTGCCAAAAAGGCGTATCATAAACCGCCACATATTTGGCATGTGGTGCCATCCACGTTGCTGTCTGCTGCCATTGTGCTGATAAATTAGTGGGCAAATTAGGCTGAAATTCAATGCTCTCCGCAGCCAAACGTGGTGGTAACGCTAATAAAACATGTTGCGCTTGCAACGTCATTATTTGCCCAGACGCATCTTCGCTGATAATTTCATTAATAACTTCAATTTCAATACCTTGACCGGTATTATTTAACTGGCTTACGATTTGACCGGTCAAAATGCGTGAGGCATCAAGATGAAGATGCAAAGCCTCTATCAATGCTGCCATACCGCCTTTAAGTCGCATAGATGGTGGTGAGCTTTTATAGCCATGTGTACGAACTGCTGCCTCATCAGGCGAGCGCTCAACCATCATTTCACCGTCTTCAAACTGGGCAACCGTCTCTAATCGTAATTCATCGATAAGTTGCGCCAACTGCTGCTGATAAGCTGGCCAAAACCAAGAAGGTCCCAAATCAAAACTGTCGATATTTTCATTATCTTTTGGTAATTTAGCCGTCACGATACGACCACCTAATGTCGACCGCGCTTCTAACAACACATAATCGATACTTTTTTTCTCTAATAAATAAGCCGCGTACAAGCCGCTTAGACCACCACCAACAATCGCTACCGATACTTTTTTCATATTCATTGTCTCAACAGTACTTATAAAATCAGTGGGCATCGATACCGATGATTTATGATAAATGCCCCGTTTTTAGATAAACCGTAGCGCCATTGACGCCTGCTACTATTTCTGACGCCGCATCAACAGGCAAACGTATCCAGCCACCACGTTGATAATTTCGTTCAGCTTCGATTAAGGCGCCTTCTATCACCAAGAGCTCAGCGCCGCCTGTAATTTTATCCGCAAATAACACCTCACCTGCATTTATACGTTGCAAGCTCACCTGCTCCCTTGCATCTGAGTATAAATGGCAAATGTCACGACCACCTTGTACTTGCCAGTTGACTGCATCATTGGTATCGATAGCGACATGATGGATCTCATCAGCTGTCATTTGCCAAAGTTTGACAAAAATCACAGCACCCTCATGACTATAAGGCTGATGCCCTGATGTCGGTGGATTACGTAGATACCAGCCAGCAGGATAATCGCTACTATCCGCCGAAAAAGTACCTGATAACACCAAAATCTCCTCGCCACCTGGGTGAAGATGGTGAGGGAAATTCGATTCAAGGGCATAACGCACGATGCTAGTAGCACGCGCTTTTTCAGCGCCAACACGGTCAAGCATGACGCGCTCGACGCCGCTTTGTGGTGACGGAACCCACTGATAGTGTTCAGTCGCTAGTTCAGCGCGGCATAAAAAATCTGCATTGATAAGCATGATATGACTTCTAATTAAGTGTAATATTGTTTGAAATTATCCTCTGATGGTTAGGTTTTGACAAACCAGATAAACCTATTATCAAAGTAAGTATTTATCATTAAAAAGTAGTCATTCGCTAAAATACTGTATTTTAATTAGCTATTGGATTAGCTAATAATTCTTAGACACTGACCGGCATGGTATAAAGTGAGCCCCAGCTCAGTGATACCTGATTTTAAAGTGGTGAAACGGATTTTAGAATCCTCTATTGTTTTAAACGGCAATGGAATACTTGCTCGATCGCCTGTGGCGATATAATCGGCAAAACATTTACCCATCATCGTACCAGTGGTAATACCGCGACCATTATAAGCGGTGGCGGTCACGATACCTTTGTCAGGCTCTAAGACGCGAAAGATATGATCTTGGGTAAAGCCAAAATTGCCATACCATTCGTACTGCCAGCTGAATTTTGGCAGATAAGGATAGTAGCTCTTTTGTACATACCTTGCCCATGACTGGTAAAACTGCTTAGGTTTACCAGCGCTACCACCGACCGTACCCAGTAATAAGCGACCTTCATGGTCACGTCGAAAGTTCGATAACGCCAAGCGCGTATCCCAAGCGCCCGTTTTATAGGGCAACACACGATTTGCCATATCCCCTAGCAAGGGCTCAGAGGCAATTTGATAATAAGCAACCTTATAAAACGTCTTGCGGATTTGCGTCCATTCGCCTTCGGTGTAGGCATTGGTCGCGATAATCACCCGCTCTGCCTTGATATGTACTTGAGCTGTTCTGACATACCAATGCTGACCAGACTTTTCTAGCGCGTTGACTGGAGACTGCGCATAAATAATCACGCCCAATTGCGTCGCTACTTTTGCTAAGCCTCTGACGTAAGCGAGCGGATTAATAGTGCCAGCACGGTGATCAAGTAGCGCTTTATTGATACTGGTGGTGCCGCAGTATTCATGGCATTTGCTGCCAGTGAGTATCTCGACATTGGCACCGCGCCGACGCAGCTGCTCGTATCTCACCTCCACATCTGCCTCACCTTTCGCATTATGTCCCATATGAATGTTACCTGCCTGCGTCGCTTGCGCATCGATACCATAGCGATGAATCAAGTCAAAGACTAAGCTTGGCGCTGCTCCAAGCGCCTCTGTCAAACGCTCGCCTGCTTCCTCGCCTAGGCTAATGTTCAAATCATCAGGGCGCGCCCACGTACCTGCATTGACCAGTCCCACACTTTTCCCTGAGCCGCCGCTGCCGATACTATGGCTCTCTAACAGTATTACTTTGATACCTTTTTCAGCTAAATGGATAGCAGCAGACAGACCAGTGAAACCACCGCCGATAATACAGACGGTGGTTTGGGCATCGCTTTTAAGAGATTCATAAAAATGGATTTCGGGCGCTGTCACCCGCCATAAGCATTGTTGTTGCAACATATCATCCTCCTTGCACTAAGTACATTTAGGAAGTAGCAAAACGATTGGCTAAGCTAAAATGCGAACTGGCAAGGTATTAGCCAAAATTGATACCCTGCGCTAATGGCAATTCTGTCGAATAATTGACGGTATTGGTCTGACGACGCATATAGTTTTTCCAAGCATCCGAGCCTGATTCACGACCGCCGCCCGTTTCTTTTTCACCTCCAAATGCACCGCCAATCTCAGCGCCACTAGTGCCAATATTAACGTTGGCAATACCGCAGTCACTGCCTCGATTACTCAAAAATAACTCAGCTTCACGTAAGTCATTGGTGAAAACACAAGAAGACAGTCCTTGTGGGACATCGTTTTGCATCACTAGCGCATCATCAAACTCTTGATAAGGCATAACATATAAAATTGGTGCAAAGGTTTCGCGGCGTACCACGTCATTCTGCTCATCAAACTCAACGATGGCAGGTCTTACATAATAGGCATCTGGATATTTATCTATCAGTACACGCTCGCCGCCTATGACTTTACCGCCAGCATTACGGGCGTTCTCTAACGCTACTTGCATGTTATCAAAGCTATCTTTATCAATTAAGGGACCAACTAAATTACCCTCGAGTGGATGCCCGATACTAACGGTCTTATAAGCAGATTTGATGCGTGGTAAGATATCTTCTTTCACCGACTCATGAACGAACAGACGACGTAAAGTGGTACAGCGCTGACCTGCTGTACCCACTGCGGAGAATAGAATGCCACGTAGCGCTAAATCCAAATCTGCCGTTGGTGCCAAAATCATGGCGTTATTACCACCAAGCTCAAGTAAACACTTACCAAAGCGAGCGGCAACTTTAGGTCCTACTTCTCGGCCCATGCGCGTACTGCCTGTGGCACTGACCAAGGCGACATCTTTGTTTTCGACCAAAGCGTTACCAATATCTGTTTCGCCTAATAGGATTTGAGATAGATTAGCAGGTGCCTCACCAAATTTTGCTAAAGCTTTGTCAAATAAAGCTTGGCAGGCTAATGCAACCAGTGGGGTTTTTTCTGAGGGCTTCCAAATAATGGGATTCCCACAAGCAATGGCTAAAGCGGTATTCCAGCACCAAACAGCAACGGGAAAATTAAAGGCAGAAATCACGCCGATTACGCCAAGCGGATGCCATGTCTCACGCATATGGTGACCCGGACGTTCTGAAGCGATAGTTAGACCGTATAGCTGGCGCGATACGCCTACTGCAAAGTCGCAGATATCAATCATCTCTTGCACTTCACCAAGGCCTTCTTCTTTGATTTTGCCCGCTTCAATTGATACTAAAATACCCAAGTTTTCTTTGTGTTCACGCAGCACTTCACCTAACAGACGAATCAACTCGCCACGTTTAGGGGCAGGAACGACACGCCATTGTTGAAAAGCCTGTTTGGCATTTTGGATTTTAGTATTGACGTCTGAGACTTTATCTAACGTGACTTTACCGATGACCGAGCCATCTATTGGGGTGGTGACGTTAAAGTCGCCATTTTGATAGCGTGTTTCTTCTACGCCCATTGCAGACATATATCGCTTAATCATAATCAATCCTTTGTATGTTGGTATATTGGTTTATGACGTCCTTGACTGACCGATAAAACTACCTAAATACTGATATTATCATACAGCGATTTAGCATAAGATGGCGACAACTTAGTAGTAG
>NZ_CBCPJH010000053.1:0-12339 GCF_965118485.1 Psychrobacter glacincola
GCTTTTTATTATGCACGCTTCATTTAATGGGTCTATCAGGCATTGTTACTTCTAATGTGTTTCATCAGAATTAACTGTAGCAAATATCAACTACTTTAATTTTGAAGTAATATAAAGGTGAACCGCCCCGAGATTGTCGGAGACTCAACATTCTGAGAGAATGCGACAATGAAAACACGAAACTACACTCCCAAAATTAAAGAACGCGCCGTTCGCATGCTGATTGAAGCGGCAGGCGACTATCCTTCCACCTGGTCAGCGATTCAAGCCATTGCCCCTAAGATTGGTTGCATACCTGAAACTCTACGCTCGTGGCATAAAAAGCACATCGATCAAACCATTCCTGCAAATGTTCAAGCTCAAAGTCAAGAGCAACGTATCAAAGAGCTTGAACGTGAGAATAAAGAGCTCAAGCAAGCCAACGAAATCATACGCAAGGCTGCTGCTTTTTTCGCCCAGGCGGAGACGGGCCATAGTCGATTTTATTGATGACCATAGAGATAGTTATGGGACCCTAGCCATCTGTCGAGTACTACCGATTGCCCCATCAACTTACTATCGCGCTAAAGATTTAAGCGACAACCCCAAAGATGTCATTCATCGCAGTGATCGAGAGGTTCAGTATTTATCCATTCGCTACACAGATAAGATGGCTGACTGCGGTGTGATTGCGTCTGTTGGCACTATGGGTAATTCTTATGACAATGCACTGGCTGAAACGGTCAATGGGCTTTACAAGTCTGAGGTGATTTATTATTTGAAAGAGAGCTGGACTGGCGTTAACGATGTTGAACTGGCAACCCTTGAATGGGTAGACTGGTTTAACAAAAAACGACTACATAGCACGATTGGTTATGTGTCACCTTTAGAGTTTAAAAAACGGTATTATGATAGTTTAATCCTGTCAGGCATTGCTGCCTGACTCCACTAAATCCACTTCCGATAAAGTCGGGGTGGTTCACTTATCAGGTGTCCTAATTAGTTAACCACTACCAATCAATCTATGGTTTTGATTACCGCGAAGAACCGCGACCTTTTGCAGGGCGCTTGCCATTGGTAGCAGGTTTGCCCTTGCCGCCGGATTTCTTGCCATCACTAAAAGGACGCCAATCCTTAACTTTAGAACCTGCTGGTTTTTTAGCGCCATCTTTGGAGTGTTTAGCATTGCCCTTTACTGCGCCCGCTGATTTTGAAGACGCTTTTGCTTTTGAAGAATCATCAGTATGAGATTTTTTTCGAGGCGTATGACGAGATTTTTTAGCTGGAGCCTTGTCTTCCGAAGAAGAATCTTCTATCGATTTAAGTAAAACAGACAACTCTTTTTCCGTTAGATCTCGCCAATCTCCAACAGGTATACCCTTAAGGTTCACATTCATAATCCGCGTACGCTCAAGCTTTACAACTTCATAGCCAAAGTGCTCACACATACGGCGAATTTGACGGTTTAAACCCTGTACTAGCGTGATGTTAAAGACGTTAGGCGACACCTTAGTAACAGGACATTTCTTCGTCATCTTCCCTAACATAGGCACGCCACCGGCTAAACCCTCAATAAAACTGTCCGTTATCGGCTTATTCACTGTCACCACATAATCTTTCTCATGGTTATTACCAGCGCGTAATACCTTATTAACCAGATCACCGTTACTGGTCAAAAAGATTAAACCTTGGGAATCTTTATCCAAACGCCCAATCGGGAAAATACGTACACTATGTCTAACAAAATCAACAATATTATCTTTCTCGGAGCTTTCCGTGGTACTAACAATACCGACTGGCTTATTCAACACAATAAAAACAAAATCGTCGGCTTCTCTCGGCTCAATAAGCTGACCGTTAACTTTCACCGTATCTCCGGCAACCACTTGTGCACCCACCGCAGCACGCTTGCCATTGAGGTACACATTGCCTTGTTCAATAAAGCGGTCAGCGTCGCGTCGAGAGCAAATACCACTTTCACTGATGTATTTATTTAAACGAGTCGAGGAAGTGTTAAACATAAAGCACCCTTTTTACCTAATAAAAAGCCTTTCTTACTAAGAAAAAAGCCTAAATTGAATGAATCATCAACAACGAGATGACTGACATTATATAGGAAGTTCAGTACCTATTTAAGGCGATAGGCAAAAACCTAGAAATATACCTACAATCGTATAAAAGGTTATTATACAAGCGTGGCTTTTTCTATAGTAATTTTAATTATGCCTTATATTTGTATAACCTCATCAATCTGACAGCATAAACGTAAAGCACTAAAGGCCGCTAAGCTCGAAGTTTTAGGGTTTTCGGCCAATGGTAATCCCGTCATACTAATCTCAAGCTTACCGAATACTCCTGCAGCTATTATATGATGAATGTTGTGCTCAAGCGTTGGGTCAGCGATTAACTCTACGGTCGTATTATCAAGACCAACGCCTGCCAGCGCAATAGTAGCGGCAACGTTTGAATTATCAGGGAATAAAGCCGCAGCTTCTCTAGCGGTTCCGGTAAAAAATACAGTAGGCTCTATTAAATTATCGTAGTCAATAAGCTGGTCAGCATGACTGCCTTGCCAGCTCGATGGATGCTTTCGACCTTGATAAATCACCTCACTGAGTCCTGCTAAACTCGCAGCGTTGATACCATCAATCCCAGCAATTGCCCCTGCTAAAATATGGATTTTTACACCATGTGCTTCTGCCGTATCAGCGAGCAATACAGCAAACCTCTCATCAGTGAAGGCACCGACAGAGATAATGCCAAGTGGGATGTTCTTTTGCACTATTTTAATAGCATGTTCTTTTAGCCCATTCTGGCCCGACATCTCAATTGCTAAATCAGGGATTTTTACCAAGTCGTCTACCGAAGTAATCACCTTTATCGACTCGCCTATTTCAGCTTTTATACGCTCTGCGCTTCTGTGGCTTACCAATACTGCCGAGAGTACAATATTTTTAGGTAGCATCTCATGTACTTTTCTCGCCATAGATCCATAGCCTATGAAGATTACGCTTTTCATACCTACTCCTGTTTATTACTTTTTATGCTGCTTTGCTCAGGCTATATAATTTTTTGATATTTGCATTCAGCCGCCTAACTACAGATTAAGCATATTTCTTACTAAAGCAGTGATGTTAATTGATGACATACGCTAAGACAATTATATAACCTTTTATGATGTTATTAACTTTGGCTTAAGACAAGCTTCTAGCTAAGACGCCAATACCGATCTTATTTTTACCTTCAGGCTGCCGGATTAAAACATCTCAAGTCTTGATGCCTACGAATTTAAAAGCATTGCTCAGTTGCCTTGACAACCCTCATAGAGATGGCGATACTCTGTTGCGGCAATATAAGCCATGAATCTCAATCACCCTAAAAAAGCGCTGTCTGCAGCGTATTTAGTACGCTTATATCGTAGCGACTTTATTGATTGCTTTAGTTAAAGTTTGAGATAAAAATAATACTGATTAATAAAGGAATAAATAATGGACAACCAGTTAACCGATTTTGATAAAAAAATGATAAAAAGATCTATTGAGCTTGCGATTGCAAACGTAGAAAAAGGTGGTGAACCTTTTGGCGCAGTTTTAACAAAAGGTCAAGAAGTGATTACCGAAGCCGTCAATGAGGCTTATATACATCAAGATCCTACCGCCCATGCAGAAATGCAAGCCATTCGTCAGTCTGGCGAAACCCTAAATCTTCCACGTGATGCTGATATTACCATGTATGCAAGTGGCAAGCCTTGTGGCATGTGCATGGCAGCCATGCTACAAGTTAAAATATCACGTGTGGTGTTTGCAGCAGACGACGAACTGGGTAATGCCTACGGATGGGGTACAGCGCCGCTGTATGAAAGCTTGAAAAAAGACTTTGGTCAGCAAGGTATTGAGGTTATAAACTGCCCTGATCCTAAAAGCAAAGATGCGTTTAAAGCCTACGAGAAAAAACATAAGGCTTAAACTATAAGCTTACTAGGTGAGTGCTATATTTAGTTATATCACTTATCCTCGTCTTAGCTTATATTCTGATAAGCCAGATACCTTATGTAGCTGGCTTTTTTATTAAGAGAATAATATGAGTTGAGCGACTAGATCCAACCCGGCTCCAAAAGATGCTCAGTGTTGCTCACTTTAAATTCATGATATAAGTCAAAAAATACCGCTGGGTCTTCAACATTATCGAGCAGATCTCGTTTATTAAGCGCCACAAACATCGCAAGCGCATAAGCTGCAGAGTGGATAGACTTTTTAGGATTAAACTCCATATCAGTAAAAGCTTGATATTGCATCACCTCTTCATGCAGCTGAGAGTTTTGCTTTAGCGCGTTGACATACAGCCAATCATAAAACGTCGTTAAAGGCTCGACGCTCCACTCCATACCAAAATAATCATAGCCAATAAGTTCACCCGAGGTTATTAAGCGCTCATCCTTTTTAGCCTGTCTTGGCGGCGCTGTTAGCAAGTCGGTATAGGGGCCTCCATCCTCAAAAACCATACTGCTTTGGAAAGCATTTTCGACACTATAATGCTGCCCATCTTGTTCATTAGTAAGCTGCAAGCTTAATGGACTGAGCGGAAAACTTAACTTATTACCAGATTTACTTGATAGCTCTAAGACGTGACTAAAACCATATTTTTTGCGAATGACTTGATGCATATCATGGATAGATTTTTTCTTTTGTCGACTCGCAAATCCCACATGGCGCTCAAACCTAACCATATCTGTTTTTACCAGATTGTCACTGTTGACTCTCGGCATGAATACAGGTTTTTGTTCTACAGCGTTTTGGGTTGGTTCCATAGGGTTGTGTCTTTCTTGCATAGTAATATGCCTTATATCAATGTTTTTTTATAACTGATCTTTTACAACTGAGCTTGTACAAGCCTTCTTTCATAACCGGCTGTAGTATCAACAGCTGTTAAAGATGATTATCTTTTGGCTGTGATTGGATGTAGGATGTTCCCTAATCTCGCCTCTTGCTTATTACTCAGCATCATCTAGTAATTTATTAAGCGTCTCTATCATAGCGTCATCTATGATGTTTTCTTCTACATAATCTACCATCTGATAAACAGTCGGTAGATCCATTGCACGAATCCCTAAGCTGGCTAACTGCGTATTAATCGCCTTTAAACCCTGCTCATCTTCGGCGCCATCACTCGCAAACCAATACATCTGTTCTAGCAAGGTATCTTGTTTGGTTAATGTTGAATAGCTATCGCCATGAATAAATAAATTAAAATAATAAGGTATCTCAACCTCATTGATAAAAAAGGTACGCTTACAATCGATGGTATAGGCGTTTGCTGCTTCGGCATCAATACCATCAGTACTTTCATCATTTTTATCACTTTCTTCTGGTTCAAGCTCTTCTTTTACCAAGCCCTGTAGTAGTTGGTAGCGCCCTACTTTAATTTTGTGATTATAAATAATACTGGCGTCTGCAATTGCTTCAAAGATAATGGCACTGACATCTAGCGTATGATTATCAATATCATAGAAGCTTTTTAGCGCAGGTAAAAATTCGGTCAGCTGCTTTTCTGGCACTGGGATTAAAAACTGCTGCTCATATATTTTAATCATATCTTCAGGCGCATAAGTATTGGCAGTATCAGTCTCGTTCCTACCAGTAGGCTGCAACGGCAAAAAATTATACGGGTTATCATTGGTCATTCGGGACGGCCTTTTATATGTGTTAGCTTTAATAACTATCTGCTATTAAAAATAATAAGTGTTTTCTGAGCGCAAACAGACCTTTTAAGGGGTGCTTAGAATTTATGCGGCTATTGTCGCTTATCTGGACAATTTTAGATAGACAGCGATAGATATAGCACTTGAATTATTTGCATAAAAAAAAGACCTTACCCATTAAACAGGCAAGGTCTAAACGCTAGGTTATACCGCTAAGGCTAGATTTTAATTACAAAAACAGTAAGCCTAAACCAATTACAACGCCACTAACCACCAATACAATCACACAAAAACCCATGATATCTTTGGCTTTTAGCCCAGCGATTGCCAAGGCTGGTAATGCCCAAAACGGCTGGATCATATTTGTCCACGCATCACCCCATGCAACTGCCATAGCAACTTTCGCTGGATCACTGCCCAGCATCTCCGCGGCTTCTAACATAATTGGCGCTTGAACTGCCCATTGTCCACCACCTGAAGGAACAAAGAAATTGACGAGTCCTGCACTTAAAAAAGCAAAAAGCGGTAATGTTTCAGCTGACGATATATTGACGAATGCATCTGACATCACGCCTGCCAAACCGGACGCAGTCATCATGCCCATAATTCCTGCATAAAAAGGAAACTGGACAATAATAGCACCGGCGCCTTTAACCGCTTCTTGAACAGCAATCAAATACTTGCGAGGCGTGCCATGAAAGATAATTCCAAGGAACAAAAACATAAAGTTGACCAAATCCAGGGTCAAGGCAAAGCCATTTTGGACAAAATAATAAAAGATAAAGGCAATACCTAATGCGCCAATAAGCATAGATATCATCCAGCTATTTTCCAAGCGCTCTGCTGGTGTCATCTCCGATTTTGCTCGTAGCGGCTCAATAACTGGATCAATTAGAAGCTTTGGATCGACGGTAACCGTATCTTCTTTTTTTGGCATCATCAAACGGTTTAATAGAGGCACGATGATAATTAAGGCTACAACAATAATTAAGTTATAACTGGCAAAAATCGTCTCACTGGTTGGAATAATGCCAATTTTATCGGCGAATGGATGTCCTTCTGTGGCAATGGATAGTGGAATAGAGCCTGAAAATCCAGCATGCCAAATGATAAAGCCAGAATAAGCACTGGCAATCAGCAAACGGTAATCGACATGTTCAACACGCTTTGCCAGCTCTTTAGCGAATAGTGCCCCAATCACCAAGCCAAATCCCCAGTTTATCCAGCTTGCTGCAAGTGATACCAAGGTGACCAAAATAATCGCACTGCCTGGTGATTTTGCCAAACTTGCCAGCTTACCCAGTCCTTTTTTAAATATTGGACTACTTGCTAGTACAAAACCTGTGACCAACACCAACACCATTTGCATAGAGAATGCAAGTAATGCCCAAAATCCTTCTCCCCAAAACGCCACCATCTGTACCGGTGACGAGTCAGTTAACCCTAAGCCGAGTGCAAAAATCACTACAGTTAGGATAATCACGAATAAAAATGGATCTGGTAGATATTTCTCCATCAAACTATTCGAAAAACGCGTAATCCCTTTCATATTATAAGTCCTTTTTTTATTTGAATTTAAGTCTGCATGACCTGCCTAATGCTACCTCATTCTCCTTTTTTGTTCTTGTTCATTTAGCAAAAATACCTCTATTATTTTATCTCCAAACAGCTAATTATCCAGATACGTCTTTTTTAACTCAATATCTAACCTCAAAAAATACAAACAATTTCGCTAAATATTTTATTTTCTTATGTATAAATACTCACTTACAGCAATTTACTTCAGCGTTTGTTATCTCTCAGCTTATTCAACTTATATTGAGGATTGCACTGAATTAGATTGCCAGCTTTTTCAAAAGCAGTTACACTTCCTTAATAAACCGCTACATTCACGACAAGGAAGTCGATATGCCTCGTAATACCTCTCGCGCTATGGTTAACCCTACTGCCCTTAAAACATTAACTAAAAGTATGCTTGCTATTTCACTTTCTATAGCAGGTATAGCGCATGCTGAGCTTTATAGTAGCGTGACATTTTTTGGTGACAGCTTGACCGATGGCGGCTACTTTAGCCCTATTACCCAAGGCACACCTCCTTTAGGGCTGGGTCTCAACGAATCAGGTCAATTTACCACCAATCCTGATAATACTTGGGCGACCTCATTTGCTGAGCAGCTAGGTACTAGTTCTGTTGCCAATACTGTTGGTGGGGCGCAAATCGGCAATAACTATGCTATTGGTGGTGCTAGAGCTGGCGTAGATATCGTTAATACTGACTTTGGAACCAATATTCCTGTTGCTTCTGTCAATACTCAAGTTAATGGTTATCTTACTAATAAAAAAGTTGATCCAAACGGCATGTACGTAGTGTGGGGAGGCGCAAATGACTTACTTGCAGCAGCTACCAACCCTGCTACTGCTATTAGTACGGTTTCATCAGCAGCTGGCAGCCAAATTGCTGCTATTAAAGCGCTAAAAGATAATGGCGCAAATTATATTTTAGTACCAAATATTCCTGATATCGGGCTGACACCTACTGCTATCGCTGCAGGAGCAGGATTTCAATCGTCTGGTACGATGTTAGCAAATCTATATAACCAATCTATGTATAGTGGTGCTGTCGCTACCGGCGCAAATATCATACCGCTTGATACTTTTAGCTTATTACAACAAGTCGCTGCTAATCCAAATGCTTATGGTTTTACGAATGTTACTCAAGCAGCTTGTACGACAGCAAGCTCACTGCTATGTGGATCGAACAACTTAGTCACGCCAGGCGCTAATGAGAACTACTTTTTTGCTGATGGTATCCATCCCTCAGGTCGCGCGCACCAAATGATTGCAGATTATGCCAATGCCGTTGTAACCGCACCTAGCTTAATTGGCGTGTTACCGCATATCGCGACGACAGCAGGACTAGCCACCAACGAGCGCTTACAATCTCATATCAATCAAATCCAAAGTAGTGAGCAGAAACTTGCCCGTAACTTGTGGGCAACCGGTGAATTTGAAAATCAAGATATTGCCGGGTTTGAAGGTGATAGCAATACGCAAGTATTATTGGGCGTAGATTTTGCTCATCCGAATTCGGCAAACGCCGTCACAGGCTTATATGGCAACATCACCCAAAAGGAGTTTGAGAACTCAGGGGTGCGTACCGGCTTAAGTAATATTGAACTAGAAGAAGTTGGCTTCGGTATTTATCATAGCAATACGCTAGACAATCTTGGCGGTATACAACTTAATGGCTCTGTTGGCTTTGGTAATATGGATGTCGATGTCACACGCGCAGTCACGCTTGGCGGCAATAGACAGGAATTTAAATCAAATGCCGATGGTAAGCGTTATTATGCCAATATACAGGCAGGATATCCGATACAGCTCAGCAGCCTTGCTATCACGCCATATATCGGTGCAACGGCTAGCCGTGTGAGATTGGATGCGCTAAAAGAGCAAGAAATGTCTGGCATCGCCATGCAGTTCGACGAGCAGAAATATACCACCACTTATGGTAAGCTTGGCGTCAAAGCCAATCATAATCTAGTCGACACGCTTAATGTATTCGGCGATATTCATTATCAAAAACAGTTAAGCGACAACCGTGAAACCGCTTCTGCTCGCCTCAATACCATATCAAATATCAGTTTTGATACGCCGATGGTAGAAACTGATGATGATAATTTTGGTATGACACTAGGTGTATCTAAAAGCTTTGGTCTGCTCAATGCCAATGCTGGCGTCACCCATTCACAAGGCGATGATGACAAATCAACCAGTATATTTGTCGGGCTTAGCGGCGCATTTTAACCAGTATTAATAACGCAAAAAACCGCCAAATACTCAATAGCATTTGGCGGTTTTTTTTAAACGATGTTTTAATGACTTTTCATTCAATTGAACTATCATCTTATTTATAATACCCACATGACACTTTCATCTTAGCTTACTTATTTTATAAAGCTTGTATCAAGCTTTAGTAGTACTTGGTAATTTATACATCACTCTATCCACCATCTCGTCATTTTGCATGATAGTTAATTGATAGCCTTTTAAAATGCCATCATAAGGTACATTGCCCTCATACTTCCGATAATGCTCACGGATACTCTTCTTAATCAGTGCTTCACGCTCTGCTTCACTCAGTTTGGCGAATCCACTTGGTAAATGTACACGAGTAGACAGTGAAGCACCCCAACGAGACAGCCAATTTGAGCTGCCATTAAAGGTAAAATCCACATCGGCTTGCAGGCTATAGCTAGGCAGCGGTTGAGAAACACGCGCCAAACCGTATTTGATTTGAGCGATATTTTCTTCAAACGCCTCAGCATTCATCTCGAGTACTACAAACAATTTTTCTAAGAAGCTATCAGGCGTAAAGTACGCATCAATATAACTGCTATCAAGACCCAATGTTGCGCTAGACAATACATGACGCAGACGATCACAGGCAGGAATGGTGTGTTTTAATGGGTAACCCATCGCTTTGATGATATCTTGCGGACGCTGCTCACGCTTATCGATTTGAGTAATAATAGATTGCGCAAGCGAGTGCCGCGGTCTATAACAACGAGTATATTTTGAATGAGCAGCAGGGAGAGTAAACAAGTGAGACTCCTATAACTCCGACAATAAAAGTATGAGAATAAGCCAAATTCGGCAAATCAAATAAGGCATGGATGACTTTGTCGGAGAAAAGGCTCATGCGCTTTACCAGGGTTGTTTTATATCGTGCTGGAAGTTGCAAGATTGGTTGTGCTGTCATTGATGACTAATTCAGAATGACAGCACAACCAACCATTAAACCCACGATAGCTCTTAACAATCGTTGCTAATAACGATCTCTAATACAGATTCTTAATAAAAACCTTTAATAATGATAGCACATCAGATTATGCTATGACTGTTAATCTTCGCCATAAAACATAGCAGTATCTATCCAGACCAGAGGATCTTCGCACAAATTCAATAGATGACTCCAAATCTCACTACTGCGAGCGATACGGTGATGACCACGCTCAAAGTATTCCACTTACCAATTTGCCGGTAAATTCACTAACGTACGTCTGGCAACTGCCACATCCAAACATTCATCATCCACTTCGACCATCACTCGTGTCATCTCAGGGTTTGATGTTGGGAAAGACGTTTTCATATCAGCTACTTGTGGAATACGATCCGCTAAAACTTCACTGGGGTAAATGCAGGGGGCAATTAATAGCGCCCGTAAGTTATATTTATGGGCAAAGTGATTGGCAAACCAACCGCCGAGTGAATGCCCTGCCAATACCACTCTAGGATACTCTTTTATTTTCTCTTTAATCAACGCATCGTAAATCTCGAAAACTGCTTCAAAATTATCTCGATAATTAACCGTTTGGCAGTATTTAGGCTCGCGTGTGATACAGGTATATTTACTGGTCTCACAACTTGAATCAAGACCATGAAAAAACAGTAAAAACGTGTCGTTATTTTCAATAGGAAACATCATTACACTCTCCTTTTTTTATTGTTTTTTACTCATTTTTTAATGGTTATTTTTTATTGTTAGCCAGCCATTCTTGGTACAAAGCAAAAATCTCAGTACCAGCTTCTACTGATACATTTTTCGTAAAATCTTTATCAAACCAAAAATCATAAACGGCTTGGACAATGGCTTTCACTGCTTGTACATCTTCAGGGTTTGATTCTTGGAGTTTATGCGCGATATCCTTTGCTTGGATATCCGATTCATTGTAAGGCGCACTCCAGCCTATACAATAACGATAAAGAACGTCATTAATCGCCAGTACAAATAACGCACCCGCTATACCCAGCGATTCGATTAATCTATCGAATACCCAACAGCGCTCTTCATAAACTGAAGGTTCAATCGGCATATCAGTACGTTCAGTTAGAAAATTACAACTGACCATATGTGAGGGTTTGCTAAAGTCATCCCACAGCAGTGGATACGCCTGTCCAATTCCGCCTTTTTCGACCACATTAAAGTGCCAAATGCCAGAGTGTGACTCAACACCTTTATAAGGCACATCAATAAACCACTGCATCAGCTCATCACTGTCATACATCATATGATAGCTCCCGATACGCACCCCTTGATTGGGCAATACATCGGTATATAAGCGATCCATATCGTCACTATAAAGTTTTATTTTATCCAAGTTTTCAGCACTGACATCACCAAGCTTAGCCCTTGCTTCATCTATGTTTCGATACAGCCTAAACGGTGCTACAAAATGTAGCGTCTGCTCCGTGTTATTCACAAAATAAATATCATCTTCATAATTATTAATAGACAAGCTTTTAAGATAAAACAACGGGGATTTTCGTACGCGCCCCTTTTCATCATTTGCGAGTGCTGTTATACCCGCTAGGTTTACGCCGTCCAACCACTCAATATTGTTTATACGTTTTTGTTCAAAAATATATTTTGTGTTTGTCATAGGATTTTCCTTATTATTTTAAATGTAGTTTGGTAGCAGCATTTTTAATTGTTATAACCTGAATTTTAAGTCAGCCGTGTCTGTTCGCAGCTTTTTGAGTAGCGTTATGAAGATGCTATTATTAGTTTTAGTAGAATTTTTAGTTTTTGAGCGATTGAAGTAATCAATTAAGTATATGTTTTTTAAACAATAAAAAGGGCACTAGCCAAATATGTATAT
>NZ_CBCPJH010000054.1:0-11908 GCF_965118485.1 Psychrobacter glacincola
TGTCTCTGCCGCTTCAGCGGTATTCCAAAGCGTCTCCCGATCCACACTCACACCCAGCGCCTTTAATGAAAATGGTAAAACGATATCGCTACTCATCACCCCAGACTTTTTACTATAGTCATGGGTCTTGCCATATTTGGCATCATCAAGCACATCGCCAGCACGATAGGCCGCCGACGCCACAGCCGACTGTCCTGCTTTTCGAGAAATCGCCTTTGTTGCAATGTGTACCATCGTCATAAAGAGCCACCTGCTATTTTTGCTTTTTGCACACCACTGCTTTTCGTGGTGTGCGGGGTTTGGGGTTTCCCCAACGAAGAAGGATTCAAAATTAAGATAGTAACGAAGTGGATAGATTAAATTTTGAGTCGTTACTTCGCCCTTAGTCAGGGGGACGCAACCATCACATAATAAAATAGAATAACTTAGCGTTTAGATCGTTTTATGTTAAAGGATATCACAAGTGATTGAATGATAGTGGGGTGCTTGCTATGCTGAGTAAAATTTAACCAATAAGGATAAATCTGATGTCAGTATCTAATAATAAAGCGCCCATGTCTATTTTTGATAGTCAAGATTCTAATGAGCTAAAAGAGCGTCAACGGTTAGAAGAGTTAAAACGCCAAGCTAAGGTTCAGCAGGTGAAGCTGGATAAACGATTAAACAAGCAGAAGATTTTGATGGGGGCATTTTTGGGTCAGGTATTGGCAACTGATGGTGAGAGTGAGCAGATGATTCGAGAGTATTTTGCGATTCATTTTCCAGATTTTTTAACGAGAAAATCGGATAAAGAATTGTTTAAAAGTATGATTGAAAGTTTGGGTGGCGATGTGGGCTTGGGTGAGGAAGAGGGTCCATTTGTAGCCAACGCAAAAGAAAATAATCAAGAGGCTATTGATCAAAATACAGGTCTTGAAAGCAATCAGCCTAGCAGTAGTCACCAAACGCAATCTGATTCTATGGCTAATTATGGGGAACAGGATTCGCTGCTAGATGATAGTAGTTATGCTACTGGTGTAAATAATCCAGATTTGCGTGGGCAATAGGTAATGATGTTAGAAGTGCTGTTAAAGGAATCATCTAGCAAACAAGAAAGACCATAAACACTGGACGTACAGCCTACAGTTTGGTTCTAGTATAGGAAGTAAACTAAATATTCAGTCACCATACTAAAAAAACCTAGGGGAGTTTCCTAAAAACTGTGTAACTGCTTATAATCCATTAACAGGAGAATAAGCAATGACTAACCAAAACGACATTAAAAAACTGGCCCAGCAGATGGCTGGTAGCATGAAAAGCTGAGAGCATCCTACATTTTGTGTAATTATTGATGAAAGCCACATAGCTGTTACACAGAATATAGGATGCTCTCCAGTAGTGGAAGATCCGCTACTGCTAGCATTGCCTATCGTGCTGATAGTGCTACTGGTTGGGTAGGAGTGCTGAGGTGGCCTTAACTCTTAATTACACTAATCTCTGACTTAGTCAAACCATAAATTTGATATACAGTATTACTGATATTTCGTTCAATTACGTTAATACGATTTTGATGCAATTCTTTATCAAGGTCGGTTTTGGCTTGTCTTAGCTGTGGGTAAACACCGATAAGCTGCTCAACATTTTTGATTAGATCGGCTTCCAATTGCTTATTATCGGTTTTGACGATAGGAATTTGAAGCAATGGCTCTTTATCGACTTGGAAATTCTCGCCCTGCATCTTACCTTTATGACGTAACCAAAATTCAATCAGTTTCGAGTTTAAAATGCCTGTCAAATATTTTAGATTCATTCTATCGGTTTTGATGACATAGTAAGTCGCTGAAACATAGGTATCAAAGTTCGTGTAAGAAAAAACGGGTTTACCAACGCATTTACGTTGAGCAATGATTTTTTCACCTTTGAAAAAACTTTCTACCCTTGACCTATGCAAGCCGTAAGGATGGTTACTAGAAGTAATAATTTTTTCAAAACTATCTAAATGTGCCTTTAATCTTGGGTATTTATCCATGCTATCAGTTTTTTTAAAGTCTGAATTGGTGTAAATCACCCAATGCGAGTTTAAAGGTTGAGTTTCATAACGATGTATTTGTTCACTAGTGAAATAGGGCTTGATAAGATTTAACTCGTTATCACTTAATTTTAGGTTTTCCTTTTCATCATTAGAAAGAACAAAAACCCCCATCCCAACTAAACCCCATTGAAGAATCTGCTGATTCTTCTTATTTAAAAAGTCTTGTGGCATGACAATACCTTGAGCGACTTCTTTTGCCGTTAAATCAAAATTCTTAGCCTGTAAAATCTTATCCAGAACATCATTAAAGTCTGACGAATTAAATTTTAAAAACTGGTCTTTCATGTCAATGCGATTAACACGGGGATTCAATACCGTACTTACTCGCTTATCTTCGCCCAAGTCGGCTTGTACTATGGTATGCGATAATTTGCCCTGCTTAAATGACTGGTGGTGAAATTCATAAGACTTTGGCTTGGTTTCCTTTTCCAAAATCATAATCATGGTTTGAATACTAGCATCTTCAAATACCATAAAGCCTGTAAAGTCGATTAACTGCTTAATCTTACCATCTTCAAGCACCTTATTACGCAAGATACTAGCCCCTGCATTACTCACCCAATTATTAGGCACAATGTAGCCTAGCTTGCCTTTGTTGTTTAACAAGTCTAAGCCATAGGCAACAAAGAAATACCACAAATCCATTTTGCCTTGATAATATTTTGCCAAATTACCCTGCTTGACCTTCTCAAAGACTTCTCTGTTAGTGTATTCCTTAACATACGGTGGGTTGCCTATCAAAACATCAAAACCGCTTTTCTCACGGTCAAAGACTTTAGGAAAGTTGACTGCATAGTCAAAGGGTTTGATTTTGCGGTATTCATCCGTACTTAGTTCAATGTTTTCGGTAATTGAATAATCAATCAAAGCGTTACCACAACGGATATTGTGTGTTAAGTCGGGTAAAATCTTTTCGTGGAATAGCACTTGCATCTGATTGGCTGTGACCAATGTCTCATCTTCCAGTAGCTTCAAAAATAGCGATAATTGGGTTACTTCAATCGCTTGGGGGTCAATATCCACCCCATAAATGTGATTGAGCAAAATCTGTTGTTTCTGGGCGATTGATAGCACCCAAACGCCATTTTCACTGTCATAAATACAGTCGCTTTTTTCACGAACACTAGGGTATTCATTGTAATAGTTTTGATAATACTTCAATAAATAATCATACGCACCAATCAAAAAGCTACCGCTACCGCATGATATATCGGCAATTTTGATATCGGCAATGGCGGATAATGCTTTGCCGTCAATCTTTGCCCCAACGGTATTTTTGACAATGTAGTCAACAATGTACTTGGGCGTATAGTACACACCACCCGCCTTACGCACTTCGGGCTTGGTTTCAATGACGGCTTGGTTATTTTGAATTTCAATGACTTTACCTAAGAACCGCTCATAGATATTACCCAAAATGTGAATAGGTATGTAGTTAAAGTCATAGGGTGAATTGGTGTGGTCAAAATCAGTGGTAATCTCTTTGAATTGGGATTCACTCGCCCCTAGAAATTCTGGCTTATCAATAAAGTGGGGTTTGAATACCACACCGTTATACTTAACATCAAGGCGTTTACTTTCAGCAATGAATTTAGCCCATGAGTTTGAAGCATTGGCAATGGCATTGAGCATATTTTCGGGTTCAATGACCTTATCTTCCAAAAACCGCATGAATACAAGGCGGTCAATGGTGCGTTGGGTCGCTTCGGTGAGTTCATAACTTGTTAGTGTTGGATTGTTTATATAAAAGGCTTGAGCCATTTGTAAACGGATATTATCAATATAGTTTAAGAAGCTGTCGTCAATTTCTTGATACCCACCACCCAACAAAGATAACTGCCGTGATTTTCCTTTTGGTAAAGGCAAATTTTCTACATAAGTAGCGATATTACCTGCTTCTACCGCTTCTCTTGATAGCAACCAATAAACATTTTCAAAGACTTCTATGTCTGCAAGTTGCTGATAGCTGTAATATTGACATTCACAACTTAAAATCGTGTCTATATCGGGTGTAAATCGACAATCAATAATGACTAATTCTTGAAAGTCGGTCAAAACAGAAATACCTGTATTGGCGTTCCAACCATATTTAGCAGTTTGGAAATAATCGGCTTGGTTTTGACGTAATAGGCGACTTGGTTTTTTTGCTTCAACAAAAAATTTTACAGTACGAAAATCAGGAGCGAGGTAAAACGCATAGTCGGCTCGCTTTTTATTGGCTGAATCCTTTTGTTTTTGCGATTTTTCGACCTTCACTTCCTGCTGTTGTGGATTTCTTTGGTGTTGATGCGTAACATCCCAACCTAAAGCCGTAAAGAATTTATCAATAAAATCTTGGCGTACTTCGGCTTCTGAATAGCTAGGCAATTTATAATGATGCTCATTGGATTCAAAATCTTTGATTAACTGTTTAACGGTTTCGTGGGCTGTTTCCAAAGTGCAAATAGTAGTCATTTATTATTGCCTGTAAATTAATAAAGATCAGGGTAGTATAAGCGGTTTAAGGTCGGATAAGGAAGGTGGCTACCTTCCTTTCGCCATCAAAGTTTCTACTATCATTCGACATCTGTACCACTGTCTTTAGGTTTAGTGTATCGTCTCAAGTTGATTTACGTTTGTGGCATAACAACGCCTATTTGGTGATATGGGTATACCCCAAGGGAACCAGCTATTTCACCACTCAAACGTATTAACAGACCACTTAAAACAGACTGCTATAATGGAACCACTTATAACAGACTATTTTAGGTGTTTATGTTTATCAGAGCGTATCTACGAGCGTCTACCAAAGAACAGGACGCTAAACGTGCCAAAAGCGAACTCATAGCATTTGCCAACGATCATGGCCACAAGATTGCTGCCTTCTATGTCGAAAACGAATCAGGAGCTATCTTGGTGCGACCAAAGCTTATGCAGCTGATTGAAGATGCTCATAAGGGGGATGTAATCTTAGTTGAGCAGATTGATCGCTTGGCACGTTTGAACCAAGCTGATTGGGATACGCTCAAAAGAATGCTATCAGAAAAAAAGCTCTCTATCGTATCAAAAGAGCTTCCGACCTCATATATGGCGCTTCAACCTGAAAGCAGCACTGAATTTATGAGCAGTGTATTGCAGGCCATTAATTCAATGATGCTGGATATGCTCGCAGCCATTGCTCGAAAAGATTATGAGGATCGCCGTAACCGTCAGATGCAAGGTATAGCTCGTGCTAAAGCAGAAGGTAAGTATGCCGGTCGTAGAAAGGATACGGAAAAGCGTAAGATCATCGCTAGTCTGCTCAAATCAGGTCATAGCTATTCTGAGATACAAGGTATGACCAAGTGCTCACGGCATCTGATTGCTGATGTGGCCAAGGAAAGACCGGAACTTATCATTGCTCATTAAGTGGTTCCACTACGGCAGTCTACTATGAGTAGTCTATTAATGGATTAATGAGCCTTTTTAGATGGTTCCGCTGGGATATACCTTAATAGAACCCGTGCAAACTGACTTCTTCTATCCAAAGTCATTTCTCATAACATTTCTTAAGAGAACAATGATTCGAGAGTCACCAGCGCATAGGTGCTATATAGGGCAGAGCAGATTTGAGTTGCTCATAAGTACCATTTACCAGAATATCATCTGTTACTTCCTGAATATTAGTATGACCACAGAATGCCATACTGATATCACATTCTTTATAAATGATCTCAAGCGCACGACGTACACCATCTCCGCCATAAGCACCAAGTCCGTAAAGAAACGCGCGGCCAATAAGTGTGCCTTTGGCACCCAATGAGATTGCTTTTAAGACATCTTGACCAGAGCGGATACCGCTGTCTAACCATACTTCGATATCACTATTCTCAGCATGGACCGCTTGTATAATATCACTTAGTGCAGCAATAGAAGATGGTGCACCATCTAATTGACGCCCACCATGATTCGAAACCACCAGTGCATCAGCCCCACTACGCGCGGCCATGATCGCATCTTCAGGCTCCATAATGCCTTTTATAATGAGCTTACCGCCCCACATATCTTTGATGCGCGCGACATCATCCCAGCTAAGTGCAGGATCAAATTGCTCTGCCGTCCACGCTGATAAAGAGGAGATGTCTTCGACATTTTTAGCATGACCGACAATATTACCAAAAGTACGCCGTTTAGTACCCAGCATATTCATGCACCATTGCGGTTTGGTCATTAAGTTTAAAATATTGGCAAGCGTTGGTTTGGGGGGTGCAGAAAGACCATTTTTAATGTCTTTATGACGTTGCCCTAATACTTGTAAATCGGCGGTCAAGATAAGCGCTGAACAATTGGCTTCTTTGGCACGGCGAATTAGGTTAGCTATAAATTCCTGATCGCGCATCATATACAGCTGAAACCAAAACGGTGCATTAGTATGCGTCGCCACATCTTCAATAGAACAAATACTCATAGTCGATAGCGAAAACGGTACACCAAATTTTTCAGCAGCACGCGCCGCGTGAATCTCACCATCTGCCCACATCATACCAGTGAAGCCCGTTGGCGCGATCGCTACGGGCATATTGACGGGCATACCCAGCATTTTAGTAGCAAGCGAGCGTCCTTCCATATTGACCATCACACGCTGGCGCAGCTTTATACGGTCAAAGTCAGTCTCATTATTATGATATGTAGTCTCAGTCCATGAACCGGAGTCGACATAATCATAAAACATACGAGGTACTTTACGTTCAGCGACTTGGCGCAAGTCTTCAATATTTGTAATTTTGCTTAAATCTTTCATGGGGTTTTCCTTGGTAACTATTTAGTAATTATAATGTAGTCACTGTAACTAACCATTCTGAATCTAATATAGATAATATAATGGCGTCAGAATGATGAGTTCATAGGATTTTTTAGTGTAGCTATTAAATATTAATTAATCGCCTTTTTTCTACTGGTCAGCGACATTAGTACAAAAAATACTACTGGCCAAATGATAGCCAAAATCCACCACCAAAAATCACCAAAAATGATACCCATACCAATCAATCCAGCTTGAATGACGTAGTAAATCATGGCGAGCAAGGTTTTTCGAATGACGTAGCCTTCTTTATCTATTAACCCGACCACTGCACACGCGGCAACCACGTTATGTACTGAAATCATATTACCCGCTGCACCGCCCACTGCTTGAAGTGCTACTACTTGTGCAGCATGGCTGCTATCAAGGCCAATTTGGCTCGCAGTTGACCACTGAAAATAAGAAAACATCATATTACTGATGGTATTGGAACCTGCAATGAACGCACCCATTGCGCCAATCCATGGCGAGACTAGCGGCCATGCATTTTGAAACGCCCCAGCCGCACTTTCAGCCAATAATATCGGCATGGCTGGTAGCGAAGTGGCGACATCGGCGGCTGAACCTGAATTAATAAATACTTGTACCATCGGCACCGAAAACAATAAAGCTGGCGCTGCCGCAATCATAGTTTTTGCTGAATTAATCCAACTACGTTTTACCGCTTGTCTGTTCATTTTAAACAGCAATATACACAGTAATGAAGTAATAATTAAAATAGTACCCGGAGAATAAGCGAGTTGTATTTTACTAGAAATAGTCGTACCAAAAAGATTGGCAAGGTTAATCGTTGTGAAGTCCCCTACCAAAAAGTTTTTCAGCGGTGTCACAACCCGAGATACAATTAATAGCCCAATAACAATAATATAAGGAGAAAATGCCCTTATTAAAGTAAACTTTGGTGCTATTGAATCATCATATTGTTCTTCGTCCAAAGTACCTAGCCAATCTTTGTCCCAGTCGTCTCGGGGTGCAAAATCGAAGATATCTTTCGGCATTAAAAATCCGCGCTTTGCCGCAGGAAGTACAATCAGTAAACCGATAAAACCGCCTACTAATGATGGAAACTCAGGACCTAGGTATTTAGCCACCAAAAAGTAGGGAATGGTAAAGCTGAGACCGGCAAAGAGTGCAAAAGGCCACACTTTGAGCCCTTCGATAAAAGAGCGTTTTTCGCCAAAAAATCGCGTCAAAAATGCACTTAAAATTAGCGGAATTAAAAAGCCTACTAATGCATGTAACAGCCCGATATTAGCGGTAATTTGTAAGAGATAATTTTCAGCAGAGGTCGGCGCAATAGACTGAGCTAGATCTTGTTTATCACTGATACCAGACCAAACGCCAAGTAATATCGGTGTGCCAACGGCACCAAATGACACCGGCGTAGACTGGATAATCAACATGACCATAACAGAAGCCATTGCTGGGAAACCTAGCGCCAATAATAGTGGAGTACCGATAGCAGATGGCGTACCAAATCCTGATGAGCCCTCCACCAATGAGCAGAATAACCACGCCACAATGATTGCTTGAACGCGTCTGTCAGGCGAGATATCCATAAAACCTTTACGAATGGCGATGATGGCACCACTTTCTTTTAAGGTATTGAGTAACAAGATAGCCGCAAATACGATGAATAAAATCGTGAGCGCTACAATAATACCGTTAACAGTGGCAGCAGCGACTTGAGCGCCACTAGCATGCCAAACGAAAAAAGCTAGCAATGCCGTTGCAAGATAAGCTGCGCTCATAGATATTTTTGCCGGTAGCCGCAGGACTACAAGTAACAAGAAAACGACGAGAATAGGCGCTAAAGCCAAAAAGGTATACATTATAACAATCCTTGTTGATAAGTGTACCAGCCAATTATTTTATTAAGCTGGAATCACTAAACCTGAAGTTATGCCAAAGTCTTTTTAGCTTTTAAATAACATATTATTATTTGACTTCAACAGTCCTCTGTTTTTATATTTTTACGAACATAAGAATATCTTTAAGTTATCGAGATTCGATAGTTCTTCTGTATTTAATATGGTAAATTGCTTGGACAGCCAAAATAGCAAAAGTGGACAAATTATACTAGTAAATAAATATAGATCAAAAAATTAAAAGTTATGACGATCTTGATCAGCGAGTCTTTGATTATAATCTCGATGATTACAGTAATGAGCCCTATCGTCGATTGCTCTCGTTAATCCTGCATAAAATAAAAGCCACCAATCTCTATATATAAAGTAAGGGGCTTGATAGCGAGGCTAAAAAAAGATGAGCTACAACTGAAAATTTAAGTCCTCACTAGGGTACCGAACTTAATAATTCGCAAGCTCATTCTCTTGCTCATCACACACTCTCAACCCAATTTGTACGGCCTCATTAAGATCAGCACCTTCCTTGACACTATAAGGCACATTTGGCGTTAAACGACTTAGCTTTAAGCCATCTACCGCTGCTTTATTGAGCGGTATACCAACGTAAGATTCATCGGTGTAACCCTTAGGATGAAAAAACACCTCACGACCAAAGGAAAGATTTGAGGCACACGCAATCTCACCCTCAGGCACCGTAAACGGATAAGGTGTTGCGTAATCTTTACTCCATGTCTGCTCACCCACTATGATATAGCCTGAACCATACAGATCATCCTCTGTATTGCCTGAGCTGCACCCAATCATAACGATAGACGCTACTGCAATTAACCACCTGGACATATTGATTCGCATGGTACGCCGTCCTTATCACGGTCTAGCTTGGTATTTCCACATTTGAGTGCTTGTTTGGCTTGTTCACAGCTAACCATCTGCCCACAAGTGCGTGGTAAGCCTTTGCATTGAGAGTCGCCAGCACCTTTAGCAAACAACGGATGCTCTACCTCAACATCACTATAAAATGGATTATCAGTGACTGTAACTGCTGCCTGAGAAGATAAAGCAAAGAGAGATAACGCCATACTTAGAATAACTTTTTTAATAAAACCTACTTTTTTTGATACCCAAAACACTGTTTTCAAGCATTAATAATACCCTATATTTGTTCAATAAAGTGAGTGCTATATAACTAACCGTCTGATTTACACAGCAGTTTATTTATAATTTGCCTGATAGACGGGTTAGTGCCATAGTTGTTCACTGAACGTTCTGTACAGTTGTACTGTACAGTCTCTAAAAACGTACTTGAACACTAGGTGAACAATGAACATATCCGTGACAAAAGCCGCAAAAGAATGGGGTGTATCAAGAACGACGATCTATCAGAAAGTCAATGATGGTGAGCTTTCCAGAACAGCAGATAAAAAAATAGACGTTTCAGAAATGTTGCGGGTGTTTGGTGAGCCAATTTCTAAAAAACGTACTGAACGTTCAGTGAACACTGTTCAAAGTACGCCCCTGAACAGTCAAAGTGTTCAGTACAATACAGACATTGAACACCTATTAGCGCTTGAAAAGCTCAAGAATGAACACCTCAGCCAACAGGTAAATGATCAAAAGAAGTTAATTGAAAATTATCAGCAGCAGATAGCACAGCTGAACAAAACGCTGGATAAAGCCAACGCCAGTATCCAGGATTTCGCACAAGTAAGACTGCTAGAGTTTAAGCAAGCTGAAATGAGCGATGAGCCGCCACTTGAACAAGAGCAAGAAAAAAGAGACGATTCGATCGTCGTGACGGCTAAGAAGAAAAAACGGTGGTTCTTTTGACTATAACGGGTGTTAGAAAAAAATTAGTGTTTAATCTTTGGTAGATAGCTCTCTAAAGCCTTATTGGGCTTGTTAAAGCTTTCAGGCTCTCGCTGTATGATATTAATCATTTCGCGCTTAAATGCGTCAGTCTGCATTTTGCCGTCATAACTTAGGCTTGGATGGTTGTTATAGTCATTCATAAACTGCACGTTATCAACAATCGACTGTATGGTAGCTTGTGACAGGGTGCCATCTTCACTGGTTAGTTTATCTAGTGTTTTCCGATGGAATTTGAGCGTTAACCCCTCGTAACCTTTGCCTCTACTCTTTTTTTTATATTCCACACTAACTTTATAATTTGTACTTTCGCTAATCTCTTCTAATGCTTTATCAATCACATATTTCCGAAGTTCACTAAATTGCTTGTATTTACCTTGTATACCCATGACATATTTAAAATCTTCAAGCTCATATGCCTTACTGTATTGATACTGTCCAATCCAACACACTATTAATTCATATAAGCGTATTGAGTGTATGCTTGATAGCTCACTGATCTCTAACAACTTATATTTAGTAAAATTTGCTTTCAATTGTGTCAAATACGGCAATATATCTTCTGCAAAAGTTAGCGTAATTTTCCCTGTATTTGGGCTAAATAAAAGACTACTAACAAAGCGTGTACGCAGTACTTCATTGTCTGGCAGTGCGATGATCACTTCCCTTTCAAACAAGCGGTTACTAGCTTGCTCAATATCACGATAGATATTTTTTGCGTTGCTATCACGATAAAAAAGCCTTTTTATCTCATCAGTAGTAATAGTAAATTTGGTTTGTTTACTGATATTTGGCGCATCAGGTCGGCTATCAATTTGACTAATACAAGTTAATAAAAGCTCTTTTTCTTTTGTTGTCATCGTATAAGTAGCAAGAACTAAATCATTTGACTGTACGACTAAATTATTTTCCATTTTATATTTCACTATTTCTACGTTTATTGTAATTCCATATGAGATAAACTATCATAAAAATAGTAAAATAAATAGCTATCTTTAAATAACTCTTTTTTTGGCTCATTTACTCTTTTTTTGGCTCATTTACTCTTTTTTTGGCTCATTTACTCTTTTTTTGGCTCATTTACTCTTTTTTCTATTTGTAAACTATTGATTATAAAGAAGAAAAAACGCTCTTAAACAGGAGTAAACAGGATCAAACAGGATCAAATAAAAACCCTTAAAGAAACGGGTGATAAAATTTTTTGTGGATAAGTGAAAAATCATCATTTAAACCACGTAGCTTGCCTAAGCAATTTATCCCTCAGTAATCGTTTTTTTAAGGATT
>NZ_CBCPJH010000055.1:0-11777 GCF_965118485.1 Psychrobacter glacincola
AAGAGGGGGTCAAGGGGGTTTAGAGAATAAATCTATAATTCTTTAATAGCCTTTAATCTGCCTATAAATATATGACTTCTTTAAGGGCAAAGATTCTTACTCCATTTCCCTGCTTTATTACCGCGAACACATTGATATTGTACCCCGTACTGCACCCACTGCCAATTTAAATCAGATGGCTTACCTTTTAAGACAAAGCTAATACGATAACGTTCTGCGCTAACACTATCATCCATTAGACCAGAGCGGGTAATAACAACAACCGCTGTCTTAGGCTGTGATTTTGATGGATAGTAAAAAGCTTGTGCCAAATCATAGTCAGCATCTACTTCATTAATACTACTATTGATGATTTTGAGCTTTTCAAGTCCACAAGCAATCAGTCCTTTTTTAATAGAACACGGCGCTGATGCAGAAGTAACAGCAGCGCCGTTCATATTTAAATGATAAAAATTAGCAGGATTAGCAGCTTCAGTGCGAGATATGGGACTGACTGAGTTGCTAGTAGCGGCATGTGAAGATAGTGAAACGAATGACAACGAAAGTAAAGCACTTGCCATTAACCCTTTTAGCAGATGAGGTGAGGTATTTGTGACAAGTAATAGACGATTAAAACTAGGTAAGTTCAGCATAATAACCTCGACTTTATTATTAAATGGTATTGTAGAAAGGCTAATCTCATGATCTTTATATAGATTCTATACAATAACATATTATGAGTCTTTAATATTGCATCCAATCAACGGTTATTTATGCTGTTTTGCCATTATCTTTTTGATTATTAATATAACGTATATTAGAACCATATTTCATTCTCCAATATACCCATTCTGATACATAAAAAAACCGCCTATTATAAATAAGCGGTTTTTATTTGCAGGTTTTAAGCTAACATTTACTACCAAACAGCTATAGTGTTAGCTACTGGCTTTTGCTTTTAAGGTTGTGACAATACCTGACAAAGCATAAATAATACCAATCGCTAAGATGCCAACAGGGATATCGTATAACACGATACTCATGATCAGCACACCAACGATAAGCACCACAAAAGGGACTTTTTTCTTATCAAACTCTTTAAAGCTATAGTATTTGACGTTACTAACCATTAGCAGACCGCAAATAACGACCCAAGCGGCAAATAAAGTCATCACTAATGAGTCATATTGCCCTATCCACTGATTATGATCGATAGCGACCATCACTGCTGCCGTTACTAAGATTGCAGCAAGCGGACTGGCTAAACCGACAAAGTACTTCTTATCGACTGTACCAACCTGAACGTTAAAGCGTGCCAAACGAAATGCCCCGCAAGCGGTAAAGACAAACGCACAACCAAGTCCAATGCGACCTAATGGCTCTAGAGCAAAACTGTAAATGAGAATGGCAGGCGCAACACCAAAGGCTAGCATATCAGCAAGCGAATCATACTGTTCGCCAAATGGACTTTGCGCATTTAACATACGCGCTACCCTGCCATCAGCACCATCTAAAATGGCTGATAAGAAAATCGCTAGCGATGCTTGATAAAACTTACCATCAGTACTGGCTAAAACTGAATAAAAACCAGATAGCAGCGATAAAGTAGTAATCAGATTAGGAGCTAAATAAACACCGCGACTGACTACCCGTTTACCTTCAGCGACTTCTGCTTCAATCACCTCAAACGTCAGCCCATCATAGTTTTCATTATCCGCCAAGCGAATATCGAAATCATGCTCATCAACAAAAGGCGGTTGAGTGGCGGCACTATCTTGTAATAAAGGCTCTTTGACCAAACTGTCATTCATCACTTTGTCAGTGACCAGACTGCCCTTTGCAAGACTGTTTTTTTCAAGGCTACTTGATGATTGCTCAGTCGTCATAACAATATCCTTATTCGCCAACCAACCAGCGGACAGTGGTTGCACTATCAGGCGTTAAATCTGGTGCATCTTCAACTTTTAGTATTGGCTGTAAGAAACGCAGTATCTCACGCGCATGGTTATCAAACTGCCATGGCGGATTGATGACAAGTAACCCTGTGCCATTTAGACCGACAGGAATATCTTTAGGATAGATATTTAGCTCACAGACCAATTGACGTCTCATCTCAGTACGCTTGAGTTTTTTATAAAATAGCTCAACTGCTTCGATGTTTTTGATCGGGAACCATAACGCATAAGTACCTTGTGGCCACTTGTTGTAAGAGTGCACCAACAAATCAATTAGACGCGTAAAGTCTTTATGCTCTTGCTCGTAAGGAGGATCTAAAAATATCAAGCCACGCTTTTCTTTTGGCGGAATGACGGCAGCGATGCCTTCAAAAGCATTGCGATGATGAATACCTATAGGCAATTTATGCAGCTGATAATTTAAAGCATCATATTCGCTAGCTTTGGCTTCAAACGCTTCGCCGCGCACGCCAGCCTCTGGATTTTTTTCAATATGATGGGCAATCCACCAAGGCGAACCCGGATAGACTTTTTTGTCATAGGTAAAACGGGCTTGCTTAATGCCTTCCATATAATCTTTGATAGCAGTCGGTGCTTTTTCGACATCGGCTTTTACCAAAGCTTGAATACCACCTTTGGCTTCACCGGTCTTGCGCGCCTCTTCACTACCGAGCGAATACAGTCCACGACCGCCATAAGCGTCAAGCACATAAAAAGGTTTGTTTTTTTGCCCCATTTGGTTCAGCAGTTGTACCAATAGAATGTGTTTAACAACATCGGCAAAGTTACCAGCATGATAGGCGTGTTTATAATTCATAAGTTCAAAAGTTTAAATAAGAAAAATTGCATCTATGGTAGCATAGGATGGCTAAAAGATAACGATGGTTTTGGTAAAAAGGCGTAGATTGGCAGTGTAAAGCTATAGATTGGTAGTGTATTGACAAATGATGGACAATAGCGAGACAAAATGACGAAGATTATTAGCAATCTTGATGTGACTCAGTTGGCAATTGACAATCCAATAGGCAAGGACAATCCGCCTTCATTGTTTCCACCTAACCATATCCTTGACAGCAATCAGCCGCTGCTGACCCAACATCTATTACAATTCTCTGATTTTGAGGTCAATTGGCGAAACAAGCTAACTGACAAGCAACTTGATAAGCTCGTCAATGATGGTTGGCTGATTATTGATAATGTTTTTGAGCAAAAAGCCTTATTAGCCCTACAAGCGGAGAGTGGCTTTATTGACTATCGTGATGCCCAGCTTACGGCGGGTATTCGTATCAGTGATATTCGCGGTGATAAAATACGCTGGATTACCAAGGATTTTTTTGCAGGGTTTTACTATCTGCAAAGTATCAATGCGCTTGCTGCTTTATTCAATCAAAGTCTGTTCGTTGGTATTCGTCATAGCGAGGCGCATTACGCCTGTTATCCCGTTGGTTTCGGTTATCAGTGGCATAGTGACAATCCAGTTGGTCGTGATGAACGCGTCATCTCAGCGGTGTTTTATCTTAATGATGATTGGACAGCGAATGACGGAGGCGCCTTAGAAATCGTTGAGAAACATGGCGTCCATCATAATGTGATGCCTGTTGCCAATAGATTGGTGATATTTGATAGTGACTTACAACATCAAGTGCAAATCGCCCATCGTCAGCGCTACTCTATCGCTACATGGTTAAGACGAGATGACGCTATGGTATTAGTGGCTCTACTATAAATATAAATTTACTATCCGCTATTACTTAAACTTTGTTAATTAAGGACAATGACAATGTATAACATTTCAGTTAAAAAATTTGTCCTACTTGGTTTATTTCCTATACTTGTAGGCTGCGAGACACTCAATCATCAAACCCTCACCGAACAATACAATAAGCCTTTTTTTACCTATTATTTGCCAACGTCCACTCCTGAAAAACCTATGATGATTAATCCAACTGCTATTACTACTGAGTTTAAGTATGAGAATGAGTGTTTGCTTGCATTTGATGGAAACAGATGGATGACGCCTGTATTTCCGGAAGGGCATGTAAGCTTTGATCCTAATAATAAAACTTTAAAGGTGTTGGGGACAAATTATAAAATGGGTGATGTCATTTTCGCTAGTGGCTATATTGGTACCTATGTCAGTGAAAAAACTAAAACTTATAGTAATATCCCAGACCAAAAGTGTATTACAGAATATTTAGCAAAATTTTATGGGGATTATGAAAAGATCTATTTGGATAGAAAGCAGTATTCTTTTAGCAATTAGAATTAAATAAGCCTGTTTTCATAGCAAAAAATATCAATTAACTTACCTAGGACAGTTATGTGTTCAGCAAATAATAGTGAAAGCCATCAACAACAAACCTTGGACTTAAGTATCGCCCTACTTGAACGTCCTTCACTCACCCCGGATGATGATGGCTGTCAAGATATCTTGTCAGAGCGGCTGACACGATCAGGCTTTGACTGCGAGTTTATGTATTACGGTGATAGACAGGCAAAAGGCGAACACGCTGAGGTTAAAAACTTATGGGCGCGCCGTGGTACGGAAGATCCCGTTATTTGCTTTGCAGGTCATACCGATGTCGTACCAACCGGTGATGAAAATAATTGGACCTATCCGCCATTTACCCCAACCATTGCAGACGGTTATCTCTGGGCGCGCGGTGCCGCTGATATGAAAACGGGAATTGCCGCTTTTACGGTGGCAGCGGAACGATTTGTCGCTAATTATCCTGAACATAATGGCTCAATAGCATTTTTGATTACCTCAGATGAAGAAGGCCCTTCTATCAATGGTACGATCAAAGTCATAGAAACCTTGGAAGCACGACAAGAAAAAATTACGTATTGCTTAGTGGGTGAACCATCTAGTACCGATACCCTAGGCGATATTATTAAGAATGGTCGTCGGGGCTCGCTCGGCGCAGTACTTACTGTCACTGGTAAACAAGGTCACGTCGCCTACCCGCACCTTGCCGCAAACCCTATTCATGCGGCTATGTCAGCGCTAGCGGAATTAACGGCTGCTACATGGGACAATGGCAATGACTACTTCCCTGCAACTTCATTGCAAATATCTAATATCAATAGTGGCACGGGCGCGACGAACGTCATTCCTGAAACCTTAGAGGCTGTATTTAATTTCCGCTTTTCAACGGAAACCACTGAAAATGAGCTAAAAACTCAAACTCATGCGATATTTGACAAGCACTTCAAAGACAGCCAAGTCAAAGATGGCAAAGTCAGTTATGATATTCATTGGAAATTATCTGGTCAGCCGTTTCTGACCCCAGAAGGGAAACTGGTATCTGCTTGCCAACGCGCAATTAAATCAATAACAGGTACGGAAACGACATTATCAACTTCTGGCGGCACATCAGATGGGCGCTTTATTGCGCCAACCGGCGCACAAGTGGTTGAGCTTGGTGTGCGTAACGCAACGATACATCAGGTTGATGAAAAAGTAGAAATAGATGATTTAGGACGTTTGGCACAGATTTATGAAAGCATTTTAGAAAATTTATTATTGGATTAATCGCCAGTAAAAGCAAAAAAAGCGCCATCTGATTCAGATTTGGCGCTTTTTTAGTGTATACACTGAATGACTTAATACAAACTATATTTTATGAGTTCAGCTTTTATAACATTCGCTCTTTTACTCAATACCAATATACAGTTCGAGTTGACCATATTCTAATTTACCCTCGACATAACGCTCAAAGTCGACATTATACGTTCGAGTATGCTCACAGCTTGGATCGTTGAAATACTCCCAAGCTTTTTCCCACGCATTCATAACAGTATTCGGCATATTACCGTATTCAGAAAATACCATGTATTTTCCTGCAGGGATGCTAACCGTCACTAGGTTGCTGGCATTTTTACTCTTAGTAGCTTTGATAGTATTAGGCGTATCGTCATTTTCTGACTGTTCTTGCTGACTTGCTACCTTCCAACTAGCAACCACATCAAAAGCGCCTACATCATCACTCTCATAGTTATGATAGATACCATAGATATCCTGACCCTTTTCAAGTTGGCTCACGTGATTCTTGTAAAAACTTTGCCATAACTTGCCTAACTTTGCCGTTTCATGGCTGATTTCAGCAGTGTTGGTAGTGCGTACACTGATGCCTGTGCAAGTTTGTACGTCGGTTAGCTCTTGGATTGGTGCAGTCATGAGGCGGTTTGTCCTGTTTTCATTTGAAGTTATGTTTATGATTCAATCTATGTTTATTATTGAGGCTATGCTTGTTACTAACAAATAGTAAGAAGGTCAATCTAGTCAGCTTCATCAATCCAGTTCATCTGAATCGCTTCTAAAATACCTTCATTGGAGCGCTGTGGATCATCATCAAAGCCTTCAAGCTCAGTTACCCAGCGATGTAAATCTGTAAAGCGGATGTACTGCGGATCAGTCTCTGGAAATTTTTCATAAAGCTCGATGGCAATATCTAAACTGTCTGTCCATTTTAACTTCTGCGGGGTCATAGTAGCGCCTTATTTTTCAATTATTTTGATAAAATAGCATTATAGAATATATAAGCGCTATCCTAGCAAAATTCATTATAGGATCATAGGCAAGTTGGTTACGCAGCCTTTGTTGACTTAATCGACTCAGTAGATTTAATCGCTACTTGATGCTGATTCCATGAATCAATCACATCTGTTAGCTGCTCACCAATCATATCCAGTACCTCAGTTGCACACTTACCTTGTTTATTGGTTAAGACAAACTTGGTCATACCTACTGCCATCAGCTGATTTTTGACAAAAAATTGATGGTCAAAGTAGACGTATTTTTTATCCCAACCGACTACCCTACTACTGACCGTCATTTTATCTAGAAACTTAATTTGCTTAAGGTAGACCATCTCCTGCATAGCGATAATCCAGCCGAGATTTTTGATGCCTTTTTGATGACAGCATGCCATCAACCAGTTGGTAATGTTTAACTCTATAAAGGATAAGTAGCGGTAATTGGGCAAGTGGTCACGAAACCCCATGTCGGGCGGTAATACTCGATAATGACGCACAACTGGTACTGTCAATGTCTCGACACTCAAGTGTTTACTAATCGATTGCTGCTTAAGTTGCTGTTTTAATAAGCTGACCATAATAAAAAAACGTATCAACATGTTCATAGCTGACTCTCTTACTTATTATTTGTTCTAAATTTATGGGATATAAAGATTGGATATAAATAATAACTGAATATAAAAGCGGCACACCTTAACGCAAAAAAGCCACCGCAGTGACTTTTTTATTTGAACGCTTCTATTTAAAAATTATGTTGAAAACCAATTTTAAAGATTAATGAGCGCCATTAATACTACGAACCATCTCTTCAACCATCTTCTTGGCATCACCAAAGATCATCATAGTTTTATCCATATAGAACAAGCTATTATCAAGACCTGCATAACCGGTACTCATTGAGCGTTTGATAACCATCACCGTTTGGGCTTTGGTAACCTCTAGAATCGGCATCCCAAAGATTGGCGACGATGGATCATCTTTCGCAGAAGGATTTACCACGTCATTAGCACCGATTACCAACACCACGTCGGTACTAGCAAAGTCGGAGTTAATCTCATCCATCTCTAAAATATCATCGTAAGGCACATCCGCTTCCGCCAATAGCACGTTCATGTGCCCTGGCATACGACCAGCAACGGGATGAATGGCAAAGCGCACATTGACACCTTCTTCTTTTAACAACTCATACAACTCTTTGACCGCGTTTTGTGCACGACCTTGCGCCATTCCGTAGCCTGGGACAATCACCACACTGCTGGCATTTGCCATTAAGAAACCTGCATCTTCTGCAGAACCCGCTTTGTAATTTTTCGGCGCGCCATCATCTGATCCTGCTGCGACTGCTGACGTACCCATACCACCAAATAGCACATTAAGTAATGAGCGGTTCATGGCTTTACACATGATGTAAGATAAAATGGCACCTGATGAACCGACGAGCGACCCTGCGATAATGAGCATCGAGTTGCCAAGGGTAAAACCAATACCTGCTGCCGCCCAACCTGAGAATGAGTTCAGTAGAGACACAACCACTGGCATATCACCGCCACCGATTGGGGCAATCCACATCCAACCAAATATCACCGCAATCACTGCCATGGCATAAAAGGCTGGTAATGAGTCGGTGACGAAATACACGCCACCAAAAGCAATCATTGCAATAAATAATAGTGCTTGTACCGGTTTGACCCACCTACCAACCAAGGTTTTCGCCCAGCTTTTCGCTGCCAACTTACCAAAGGCAAAGACAGACGCTGAGAAAGTAATCGCACCGATAAAACAACCGATAAACAATTCAACACGGGCAACCGTGCCATGCTGTTGTTCAGTATGTAGCACTGTTGCCAATGCAATGGCGACTGCTGCCAAACCAACAAATGAATGCATTAAAGCGACTGTTTCTGGCATTTGAGTCATGGCGACCGTTTTTGCCTTCCACATCCCGACGATAGCACCCAACACCATCGCACCGATAATCAACCACAGCACAGGACCTTCGGCTAAGAAAAATGTCGTGACCACAGCAATCGCCATCGCCACCATACCCAAGCGATTACCACGAATGGCCGTTTTTGGACTCGATAAACCACGTAAGGTCAAAACAAAGAGAATAGCACCGACGAGATAAAACCAGTCAGCATTAACAGCAATCATATTGGCAAACTCATTCATGCGTCACCTCCAATAGTGGGTGCTACGACTGCTTTTTTCGCTTTTGGCTTAAACATCGACAGCATACGCTCAGTCACTGCAAAACCACCAAAGATATTAATACTGGCTAAAAACACCGCAAAAGCCCCAAGCAAACTAGTCGGCGTAAATACCGAACCGTCAATGGTAACGGTCTGTAGCATCGCACCGACGATGACAATACTGGATAAGGCATTGGTTACTGCCATTAGTGGCGTATGTAATGCTGGGGTCACGCCCCAAACGACGTAATATCCGACAAAAATAGCGAGTACGAATACAGTAAAAATCGCTACAAATGGGGTGCTACTCATGGCCGCTCCCGCTGGTGCCGCCGCTAAAATAGTGGCAATCATCTAATCCTCCTAAAAATTGTTTCGTGTCTGGCGAATGTACGATAATGAAATCATTGAGATCTGATGTTTAAAACTTAGCGTTTAGCAAGACGTACTTGGTGGTCATGTGTCACTGCTAGTGCGCCTTGAATCTCATCATTCATGTCTAAACTGAGTGCCAGTGTTTTTACGGCAGCGTCATCTGTAGTGGTAGGAGTAATTAAGGTGGTGATAAAATTAACGAGGTTATTAGCATACAAATCTGAAGACTGCGCCGCCAACTGCGATGGAATATTTGCCGCGCCAACGATACGTACGCCGTTGGCGGTGGTGATGGTTTCATCAGGCACACTGCCTTCAACGTTACCGCCGGTACCAGCAGCCATGTCAATCAGAACTGAACCTGCCTTCATTTTAGCAATAGTCGCTTGATGTATCAGACGCGGGGCGTTACGACCAGGGATTTGCGCGGTGGTGATGACAATGTCAGCTGCGCTTACAGCTTTATCCACTACCGCGGCTTGATCTTTGACATATTGCTCAGAGGGTGTCCACGCATAGCCGCCTGTGGATTTAGCTGTTTCAGCTTCTTCTGCGCTCATCGGTACATCAAGCCACTTACCACCTAATGACTCTACTTGCTCACGAGCGGTCGGACGTAAGTCACTGGCTTCAACGACGGCGCCTAAACGCTTAGCCGTCGCAATCGCTTGCAAGCCCGCAACACCAACGCCTAAGATAACGACTTTGGCAGGCTTAACCGTACCGGCTGAGGTCATAAACATCGGAAACGGACGCGAGTATTCATTGGCCGCGAGCAATACGGCTTTGTAACCAGCAAGGTTGGCTTGCGATGACAAGACGTCCATATTCTGCGCACGTGACAAGGTACGTGGCAAAAGCTCCATGGCAAAGGCGGTAGCACCTTTTGCGGCATAAGTATCTAGTTGAGTATTGCGATAGGGATCAAGCATGCCGATGACGATTTGACTAGACGTTAAACTAGCAGTCGTTGACGTCGGCAAGTCGTTGACGGTGGTAATGATTTGAGACTGGCTGACGACGTCAATGCTACTGTTGGCAATGTCAGCTCCAGCCGCTTGATACAATTCATCAGCATAATACGCGGCTTGACCCGCACCTGACTGAATGACAACTTCAAACCCAAGTTTGCGTAACTTTTTTACTGCGTCTGGGGTTAATGCGACCCGACTCTCGCTTGCGCTATCTGCACTAATCACACCGATTTTCATACCGTCTCCTTACCTCTAATGACTACTTTTAATACCCTTAACGCACATTTAAAAAGCACAGGGGACAAAATAACCTTTAGTCAGCCTTGATTTAACAATTAAGACCAAAGATTATCAATTTAATAAATGATAGTTGCTTTACCATCATGCCGTTTTATTATAGATATATCGTATGCTAACTTTCATCGTCTAATGATGACCCACAAGTAAATAAAAAGTTTGGCTTTTATACCATCGTCATAACTTTTATTGTTATATTAAAAGCTTTTACTTTTTAGGGATCGCTTAAAATATATAAGATATTAGAATATATAGCCATAATTAAAGGAATGTATTGGGTCTTCAATCATAAAATATTTTTATCATAATGCTTAAAAATACAAAACCATTGTCATCAAGTCAAGTTAAACTTATGGATGACGTATAATAAGCAAACTGGACACTATATCGTGATAGTTATTGATTCATTATAATAAGGAATAATCATGTATTTTTTACTCTCTCCCGCCAAATCTCTAAATGAGACAGACGCTATCCCTGTGAATCTTGGCAATTACTATAGCCAACCTGAGCTAATCGAACATTCACAAGTATTAATGGAAATACTGAAATCGAAAGAGCCAATTGATTTACAGGAGATGATGAGTATCTCTGATGATTTGGCGCAGTTAAATGCTAAACGTAATCAAGACTGGGCTTGGAATGCTAATGACCATTTTACGGATGATAATGCCAAGCCTGCTGGTTATTTGTTCGATGGTGATGTTTATACTGGTCTTGATATGTATGCTATGGATAAAGATACCGCTATTTATATCAATGAACGTCTAGGTATCTTGTCCGGTCTTTATGGCGTGCTAAAGCCACTGGATTTTATTCAGCCGTATCGACTTGAGATGGGAACTAAGCTTAAAAATGAGCGCGGTAATAACTTGTATGAGTTTTGGGGCGAGGAAGTGACCAACATTATCAATTCGCGCATGGCAGATAGTAATGAGAAAGTATTGATTAATTTAGCCTCTAACGAATACTTTAAGTCTGTTAAGAAAAAAGCGCTAAACGCAGACATTATTACGCCACGATTTGAAGATGAAAAGAATGGTCAATATAAAGTCATTAGCTTTTATGCAAAAAAAGCACGTGGCCTGATGGTGAAATATGCTGCTGATAATAAACTGACCAATGCGGAGCAGCTAAAGAAATTTAATTTATCAGGTTATTATTATGTCGATGATGCTTCTAATGGTAAGACGTGGACGTTTAGACGGGATAGCGCTGACCAACAATAGATGCCTCCTACTTATTTTCGGAAACCCCTAATCCTAAAAAGCCAGTCTAAGTGAACTTAGGCTGGCTTTTTAAAGTCGAGTAATACTGTTGTATCTTCATAGAAGCAGCTTCATGCGATGTATTGTCTAAAAAAAATTAACTATATGAATTACTTTTTACGCTTCTACCTCTTTAATTTCAATAGTAGTTCTTTCTGCGCTGAATACATTTTTTTATAAACTTCACTTTATCTTAAT
>NZ_CBCPJH010000056.1:0-11280 GCF_965118485.1 Psychrobacter glacincola
TAAGGCTAAGTCGACCACTTGCATAATACCAAGGTCGGCAGTCACAGCAACGATAACAATAGGGAATACCAAACGCATACCAAAGACGGCAACTAAAATACCAACGGTTAAAAATATCTTTTTCCAAAATTCGTCCCAGCCTTTTAGGACTGAGGCGTTGACCACCGCATTATCAAAAGATAATGAAATCTCCATGACGGCCAAAATAGCGGTAATAGATAGGGTGGCTATCAAACCGCCCATACCGCCATGTGAATATCCCCACCACGCAGCTATCATCAATGCGATAGCTGTGAAGATGAAGTCTAAATAAAAATGTCTCATGACACATTCTGTCTGGTTGCGTAAAGCTAAGTGTACCTACTAGAGAGTAAGGCATAAAAAAAGTGGCTATTGCTAGCCACTTTTTTCTATGTGATTTTTAATGAAAGATAAAGCATTATTGAAAGTTTTTCTATAGAAAGTTGTGTGTATATTTGTCAGGGCTTCCCTTGTATGTTTTAGGGTTGATAGCTATTGGCGTAAACATAGTGATTTAAAATCAGTTGTATATTTAATGGTTTTTAGTAGGTAATTAAAAAGACGGAAAACGACTGTTTCATGTTGAAAAGTAAGCTGATCTACTGATGATAACAATAGCCTCCAGCCTTATATTCAAGTCCTCACTAGGGTGCCGAACCAGTGAAAGTACCTAATGGGTTCATCATAGGTATAACCCAGTCAGTAGCTAGGGCGTTTTATGCACGAAGGGGTTTGTTTTCTTCATAATTAAAATAAGGTATCGGGAAGATCTTGTCATAAGCCCAGTTATAAGAGAAGCTATAAGCAAAGTAGAACCCAACCAATGACGCATCCATAATAAGAGCTTGCCATAAACTAATGCCTAAATACCAAGATACCATCGGCAGATATAGAATCAGTAAGCCACCTTCAAAGAGCAGTACATGAAGCACCCGTATCGCTGGCGTCTTAAATGTGCTGCGCTTAAACCTTACCATCCCTTTATCAAAGACAATATTGAAACCGTAGTTCCATATAGTCGCTATGATAGAGCCTACGATGGCAATAACACCGATATCTTTGATATCAAAATCAAAAAAGAAGCTCATAATGGGAATGGATAGTATTAATGCAATTATTTCAAATCCAACAGCGTGACGTATACGATCTCTATGAGTTCGCATGATTAATCCTTATAGAATATACATTCATATTACTTAGTTGACTCTATTGTATCTGCTAAACTAATAGATCAAAGTTACTATCTATAGGAAAAACCGATACATGAACTTTTCTTTAGAGCAACTGCAAGCATTTGTGGCAACGGTAGAGACTGGGTCGTTTTCAGCAGCAGGACGGCGGCTTGGCAAAGCACAATCATCGGTTAGTGCGGCGGTGGCAAATTTAGAAATCGACTTGGACAACGTGTTATTTACTCGAAATAGTCGCTATCCTGAATTGACGGAGGAAGGTAAACGGCTGCTAGCTGAAGCTTATTTAATACTGGAGCGCTGCGAGCATTTCTTTGGGGTGGCCAAAAGCTTAAGTGAAGGTGTCGAAAGCCGTTTGGTGCTAGCAGTTGATGATCTTTATCCGTCAGAGTGGCTAGCAAGATTGCTCGATGAGTTTGATAACTTGTTTCCAACTGTGGAGTTAGAGCTATTGCTGCCCATCATGGAAGATGTCAGCCGCTTAATTTTAGAAAAGCGCGCAGATCTAGGCATTATGTGGAGCCAAGAGGACTTACCTTCAGCGATTAGCTTTCATACGTTAGGCTGGATTCCGCTTAAAATGGTATGTTCACCTCAACATGAGATGGCAAATAAAATTGTGAGCTGGGAGGATTTGAAAAGATATCGTCAGCTGATTGTCGCGACGCGTAACGAGAGTAAAGAAAAATCACGTTTACGGGTTGCTGCTGATGTGTGGTGGGTTGAGAGTCAATGGGTGATTATTGAGCTCGTCCAACGTAACCTTGGCTGGGCACTGGTGCCCGAGCATTTCATTGTGGATGGGCTAAAAGATGGCTCTTTGGTGTCGCCAAAACTGGATTTTGATAAGCACAGTTGGCCCGTTGCGGTTGAGCTGATTTGGCATAAAGAAAAACCGTTAGGTAAGGCAGGCACTTGGTTAAAACAGGCGGTTATTACCTTAGATCAGCAGACATAATGGTTTTAACCCATACTTGAGGAAAAAACCTTTTACATTCCTCTACTCGAGAACATCACAAATTCTGTGTAACAGCTAATTGTTCATTTAACGGACGTTATGACAAATAAATCTAAAACGATTGCTAGCTTCAAAGACTAACTGCATCAAGGGCATACCTTAACAACTCGAAATATGCATGCCAACACTCTAAAGACGAAGTTCCTAAATAAGGAATTATCTAAACCACAAGATTGTATAATCAAAAAGGTCTCGCTCCTGTATTTACAGTAGCGAGACCTTTTAATTAGATAGTATTGATATCAATACTTATATTTTACAGTTGACACTATATGTCTGACCGTTTGCCATGCTTACGCTCATGACACCGTAATCTGCTTTGGTGTGCCAATCATAGCTCATCTTAGGGTCAGTAGTGTTAGTATAACGAGCACCAGAACCTGAAACCGCTTGATTCAAGGTCAGTTTTTTATTATTTATACCCACTTTAGGCAACGTCACATTTAGATTGGCAACTTGACCATTAGCTGAGTATGCGGCTAGTACTTGTCCACCATCTTCACACATCATAGTACTGGTTTGATTGTTGCCAGTCACAGGAGCATTAGTAGCACAAGCCGCTAGTAGTAACACAACAGGAGCCGCAGCCATTAGTTTTTTCATAAGAATCCTTATAGATAAATATTCGGTTAAAAGTCAAATAATCAAAAAAAGTTATGATAGTGCAAACTAAAATTGTTAATGTTAAATTTTGCTGTAAATTGTTATATTTAAGCTACATTTATCACTTCCCATTGCTTATTGTCTTGATGAAAGTACCACGTCATTATTATAGGTGCGAGCAGGCTTAACCAAATACCATAAGTAATCGATAGCCCTTGCACTACTACGGTATGGCTCAGAAAAATAATACAGGTGGCAAGAATAAGAGCCGTCATATTGTGACTTGATTTTCGGCACATCAAGGCTCGAAGTAAGGTTAGGGTCACTAAAAAGCCAAATAGCATGATCATCAATAATCCCATAGCATAAGGTTGGGTGACCGTACGATTCAGAGTATCTGCCCAAGCATCGGTCACTAAATTAAGCGCGCTGCCTAACGCTGCAAGCGTAGCGAAAACAAAAAAGTGCCCATAGCCAAATAAGAATAAATCATAACGACGACGCTCATTGTCCAAAATAGTACCGAATGGGATAGTAAAATAGAGCCACCATAAGGCAAAAACCAATGCCACAAGGCTTGAACCTAATAACATAATAGCGCTAGCAGCAGAATCGGAGTTGACTAAAAAGGTTCGAATGCTATTACTAACTCCTAGCACGCCTTCGCCTAAAACAATAATGGTCAACAGACCATAACGTTCAGCCATGTGATGAGGATGCCAATTGATGTTCTGTGCGGCACGCGCCCATATTGGCATCAGTAATTCAGCGGCTATAAATAAAAATAACGCAGGCGTTTGTATCGAAGCAGGTAGAAACAACCAAAGTATCCAAACACTTTGTAGCGTTAGTAAGCCAATAATACTGCGACCAGCCACCCGTTTGTGACCTTCTACTTGCTGATAAACACGCCACCACTGGCTACAGCTGGCCAATCGCATGATCGCGTAACCAGTGACTCCTATCCATGTTAATCCTTGCTCGAAAAACTGATTGATGTTGGCTGCAATCATTAATGAGCCAAACATTTGCAGCAATACTGAGAGACGATAGTACCAATCATCAGGATCGTAGCCGGAAGCAAACCATGTGAAGCTCGTCCAAGCATTCCATAAAATAAAGAAGGCTATGATAAAAGTCAAAAACCCTAAAAAGTCATGCTCAAGCAAGCGCTGGTAAAGGCCGCTTGCCGCTGCTGAAACGGCAATGACATAGACTAAATCAAATAATAACTCAAGCGTTGTTGAGGCCCGATATGGCTCAGTGGGATCGCGGGCACTTATTGTATTAATGGCAGGTATATTGTTCATTTAAGCTTGTCCGTTAAGTGTTGAGCCGTAAGTGCTTATCAAAACTTATCCCAGTACGGATTATCACCAAAACGCTCGGCAATAAAGTCAATCAAATAACGACAACGTTGCGATAAAAATCGATTTTTAGGATAGACCGCATAAGCATTTAAAGTGGGCAATTGATACTGCTGCAGGATAGGCACAAGCTCACCACTGGTTAATGCTTTATAAGTAATAAAAGTTGGCAGAAAAGCAATACCATGACCTTTGACTGCCATCTCCCGCAAAAAGTCCCCATTATTGGCTTTTATTTTACCGATTACGGCGACTTGATGCTTCTTACCTTGCTCATCTATCAGTTCTATCGTGCTAGATTTGCTCATACCATATTGTAAAAACTCATGTTCTGACAGATCGTCAAAAGTCTTTGGCGTACCCATCCTCTCTAAATACTCGGGACTGGCGCATAACGCATAACGAATCAGTGCTAGACGTTTGGCTTGATAACTGGAATCTTGCAACTCTCTAATACGAATCGCTAACTCAAACCCTTCCTCAATCAAATCAGTATGCCGATCAGAAAAATCCAGCTCAAACTTTAACTCAGGATGCTGATTGGCGTATTCATCAATAACATCGTTTAAATGCATCAAACCAAAGGACAATGGTGCAGTCATCTTTAATGTTCCTTCGATACGCGTCGGAGTACCACTCGTCTCTTCATTCAGCGCATCTACTTCACTAAGTATATGGTACACCTTTTGATAATACTGTTCACCGGCTTGGGTTAAGCTTGATTGACGCGTGGTTCGGCTAATCAGTTGACTGCCCAAGCGCGTCTCTAACTCCTTTAAACGCCGGCTTACCGCAGATTTTGCGATGTTCAGTTGCTCGGCAGCCTTGGTAATACTGCCTGCTTCGACAATACGCACAAACATTGCCATATCTTCTAATTGTCCCATGTAAACCACCTCTTAATTGTTCTTTAAATAAGAACTTACATTTGTAATTATCACGGTTTATCTAGTTATAAGCAACGAATACAATAGTCCTGTCACATAATCAAATAAAAGCTTAAGAAACATTCTATTACTGGAGAAAACCCATGGACAACCTGCAAGCGTTAAGCGCGCCAATTGGACGCCTATTGTTATCAATGATTTTTATCTTTTCAGGCTTTACCAAAATTACCGGTTATGCCGCTACTCAAGGTTATATGGAAGCAATGGGGGTGCCTGGGATGCTATTGCCTTTGGTTATTGCTGTTGAGCTGCTTGGTGGTATCGCTATTTTATTAGGCTTTAAAGCGCGCTTAGTAGCGATTTTAATGGCTGGTTTTAGCATTGTCTCAGCGTTACTTTTCCATCAGTTTTGGATTGATGAATCACAAATGAACCCGTTTATGAAAAACATTGCGATGGCGGGTGGTTTCTTGATGATATTTGCTCATGGAGCAGGTGCTTATTCAATTGATAACAGTAATCATCGCAGAATATAGTAGAGTAAATGGCTTAGAAAATATCGTCTTATCATCATAATCAAGGAGCCGCTATGAGCGCATCCATAAACATCGCCTTAATTATTGGCAGCTTGCGAAAAGAATCTATCAATCGTAAATTTGCAGAATATATGGTGTCGCAGATGCCTGAAAGCGTGTCTATAAAAGAAGTCTATATCACAGACTTACCCCTTTACAATCAGGATTATGATGATACGACTATCGATAGCTATGAGCGTGTGCGTCAGCAGCTGAAAGGCGCTGATGCCGTATTAATTGTCACACCAGAGCATAACCGCACTATGCCTGCCGCCTTGAAAAATGTCGTAGATATCGCCTCACGTCCTTATAAAGAAAGCGTGTGGACCCATAAAAAAGTTGCGGTAGTGACGGCCTCGCCAGGCAGTTTTGGCGGTATCAATAGTGGCCTTGATGTCAGAAAAAGCATGCAAATGCTCTCGGCACAAATGATGATTGATCCTGAAATTCATTTAAGTCGTGCAACTGACAGCTTAAATGATGATGGCAGTGTTAGCCCGCGCACACAGAAATTCTTACAGCGCTTTGTGACTGATTTTGTGGATTTTGCAGGAAATACCAGTGCCTAAAGCTGTCGCTGATAACAATACTCTAGATTGTAAGACTCCCAGCTTTTGGCAACGCTATCAAGCGCCTATACTATTAACGATAGTTGGTGGGGCGATTGATACCATTGGCTTCATCACTTTGTTTGGCTTTTTTACCGCGCATGTCACGGGTAACTTAGTACTGGCTGGTAGCGGTTTGGTTAAAGGTGAAGATGGCTTGTGGATCAAGCTGGCATCGGTGCCACTTTTTATAGTAACGGTGGTTATTACCAAAATATACATTGATAAAAGTCGGAGGCAAGCGTTAGTACTTAGTCATTTGTTCTTGGCAGAAGCGCTATTTTTAAGCGCATTTATGATAGCAGGATTGTCCTTTCAACCTTTCACTGAAGCAGGCGATATAACCGTCGCCATCACTGGTGGTTTGGGCTTAACGGCACTTGCTATTCGTAATACGGCTAGTAAAACAGTCATCAAACATATGAGTCCAACGGTATTAATGACGGGTAATACGACCCAACTGGGTATTGGCCTGTCAGATTATATTGCCAACCGTAGCGCTGATAATGCCAAAAAATTGGGGCATAGCGCGGCATTGGTTATCAGCTTTGTGATTGGCGCGCTACTCGGCGCGGTGCTGTATGTGAATCTCAGTTATTGGGCAGTCGGTTTGTTTGTCATTCCTGTGCTGTACTTATCACTACTAGCGCGTAATTCAGAGTTCTTACAGCATATTAGCTAATAAAAGCTCTACCGTTATTGAGTAATGCCATTAATCGTAAAAAGCCATGATAATTTATCATGGCTTTTTTTATGCATATTGTCTTAGGCTTTCGCACCATGAAACACCGAATTGGCTTGGTATTCTGGATGCTTATCAATGTAAGACTTCACATAAGGACAAGTTGGCTTTACGCGCAGTTTTCTAGCGGCTGCACAATCTAAGATAACCTTAACTAAGTAGCCTGCAATACCGCGACCACTAAGCGCTTCTGGCACGAATGTGTGCTTATATTCAATACCCTTCTCACCTTGTGAAGTGGTAAAAAACTCATAGTCTTCAAAGGCGATTTGATCATCAATATGAATCTCAAATCGATTTTGGCTTTTATTGTCGATCACATCGTAATGCGTTGTATGCAGATTTGACATTGTTATTCTCTCTTTATAATTAATATTTTTGCACCTGTCTATTGGTAATAACGGGTGACGCGAATGATGGCGTGACTATTATATTACGTTAATGCTAAGCACTTATTGTTCTATAAATAAGAATAGTCATTTGCAATAAGCACTATTTATCTATATATGGTCAACAATTATAATAGACCCATAGCTTAAATAAGCAACCAATTATAAAGGATAACTTATGAAAACGATCTATCATGCAGCAGATTCTCGTGGCGATGCTAACCATGGTTGGCTCAAAAGCCGTCATACTTTTAGCTTTGCCAATTATCATAATCCAGAGCGTATGGGTTTTGGCGCGCTACGAGTCATCAATGATGACTTTGTTATTGGTGGTCAAGGTTTCGGCAAGCACTCACACCGCGACATGGAAATTATCAGTATTCCTCTAAGTGGGAAGTTAGCTCATGGCGATAATATCGGTAACCAAGGCATCATCGAAACGGGTGAGATTCAGGTCATGTCAGCGGGTACAGGTATTACTCATAGCGAGATGAATGGCGATACTAATGAGCCTGTCAAGTTTTTACAAATTTGGGTGATTCCCAACAAAATGGGTGTGACGCCGCGTTATCAGCAAGTGCGTATGAATGAGTACATAAAAGCTAATGAGTTCAACCAAGTGCTATCGCCAAATGCCGACGACGCTGGGGTTTGGATTCATCAAGACGCTTGGTTTCATATGGGTTATTTCGATAAAGGCGTGACTCAGACTTATGATTTAAAAGATGCCAATAACGGTGTTTATGTCTTGGTACTAGAAGGTAAAGTGACTATCAACGGTAATGTTCTTGATAATCGTGACGGCCTTGGTATCTCAGATACCAAAAGCTTCACGATGGATGCGACCGAGGACGCAAGAGTACTACTAATGGAAGTACCTATGTATTAAGTAACTAATTATTCAGTACCTATTTATTGAATAATCCTATATTAAACACTTATACAGTCAACAGCAGTATCAATCCATACAAAAAGTAGTACTAATTTATCAGTAAGCATTCAATAATCTATAACTATCTATAATAAGAGGTGAATGATGAGTATTCAAACCCTAGAGCCAAGAATGGCCGATGTTGGCGGTATTCCTATTGCCCGTCTGCTACCTAACACTGGCAAAAAACCTATCGGAGCTTGGTGCTTTTTGGATCATGCAGGACCCGCTGAATTTGATCCAGATGAATCAGGTATGCAAGTGGGTCGTCATCCGCATACTAATCTGCAAACCTTTAGTTGGATGTTAAATGGTGAAGTACTGCATAAAGATAGCTTAGGTAACGAGCAAGTCATTACTAAGAACCAAGTCAACGTCATGACAGCCGGTACAGGTTTGAATCAAGGTATCAGTCATATGGAACAAAGCGTGTTTCCAGACACTGGTGGCTCACCAGACGCAGCGCGTGCCCTCAGCATGGTACAGCTCTGGATTGCGATACCGACGGATCAAGAGATTGAGCGCGGTTTTCATCATTATCCAGAGCTACCAACGTGGACGGAAGATAGTGTTGAGATGATTTTGACAACCGGTAGCTATACCAATGTGTCAGGTCAGCACTTTGAAGCGCCTACTATCCAATACTCCAAGCTGGTCGGTATCGACGTGTACTTTACCCAAGATGGCGAGGCTACACTGACTTTAGAACCAGGCTTTGAATACGGCATCTTAGTCTCAGAGGGTGAGATAGAATCTGAAGGAAAGGTATGTAAGCAGGATCAACTCTTTCGTTTCCACGATAGTGATGTTGCTAATAACGAAAGCATCAAATTGGTTGCTAAAAAAGGCACACGTGTGATGTTTATCGGTGGTGAACCTTTAGATCAAAAAGTACTACTATGGTGGAACTTCGTTGCTGATAGTAAGGAAGAGATTGAGCAATCTATTATCGACTGGAATAATGGTCATGAGCGTTTTGGTAATGTCGATTCAGATATGAAACGTTTGCCAGCGCCTGAATTACCTGAAGGTTTTAAAGGTTGATTACCATTTAGCTTTATAACTTAGTTCTTAATTACTTAAATTCATCAATAATCACTGGAGAAAACAATGTCAAACCTAAAAAACTTACAACAATTGGCAGAAAAGCGCCGTTCTATCTATGCATTGAGCAATCAATTACCAGTATCAAATGACGAAATCATTAATTTGGTCGAGCATGCAGTCTTGCATACGCCATCCGCTTTTAACTCACAATCGACGCGTATCGTTGTTTTATTTGGTGATGACCACAACAAGTTGTGGCAAATTACCGAAGATACATTACGTGATATGGTTGATAATGAAGAGCAATTTGCTGCGACCAAGCAAAAAATGGATAGCTTTAAAGCCGGCGCCGGTACTATTATGTTCTTTGAAGATCATAGCGTCGTAAGAGACATGCAAGCCGCTGCGCCTTTATATGCGGACAAGTTCCCAATTTGGGCGCATCAAACCAATGCCATGCACCAGTATGCAATCTGGACAGCATTAGCCAGCATTAATGTCGGTGCCAGCTTACAGCATTACAATCCAATCATTGATAAAAAAGTGGCTAGCGAATGGAATATCGATGAGCATTGGGAATTGAATGCGCAAATGGTATTTGGTGCGATTGAGCAGCCAGCAGGCGACAAAGCGTTTAAGCCTGTTGATAAGCGTATGAAAGTATTTGGCTAATATATTAACTTTCAATACAATATAACCAATAAAGCTGCTATGAATATATCTGAGCGGTTTTATTGGTTTTTTTATAATTATAAACTGGGGTAATATAATGGATGTTTTTGATGCACAAGCGCTGCAAAAAAAGTATGAGCGTTGGCACGAGCTAAATGAACAGATGCAAGATGCTCAGGAAAAATGGCTAGAAGCCAATACATTATTATCTGAGCTGCAAACTTACTATCAGAGTGAGCAGTGGAGAGATGATCATGAAAACAACTTGATGGTTGAATGTGCAGACAATATGTATTCCATCATTAGTGAAGACGCTCTTTGGAGTGCGTTAACCGATCATCAAGAACAAGCAATTCGCTGGATGAGACTAGGACTCAATGTTATAGACCGTTGATTCTAAAACCTTGTTTTTCGAAGCAATGTATATTAACTGTCTCTTCTATACTGAAAATAGCGTACTAACTGTAATAGTGACATACTGACTTTGATAACTTTAGACTGTAGAGATTAAATATCAGGATAGATATTATTGGAAATTCTATTTTATGTACATTGTTAAGTGTACTAAGACTACCTTATTCACTCAAACCATTGGTGCTACTAGCCTAAATATCTAAGGGTCTATTTTGAATGAGAATGAGTAGTCATGAAGGGCAGTATTTTCCAAAAGATAGTAATGATCATAAAAATGATGCGCTAATATTTAAAATACCCCAGCTATTAGCCCTGCTTTAAGACACGATAAACGGTAGCTACCCCAACACCAACCGCCTTAGCGATCTCCTCTTTTGTCATATTATTTTGACTGTCTAATTCTCTAATACGATTGTGTTTCGTTGTATTAGGCTTCTTACCAGTGGGCTTATAGCCACTGTTAGCCAATCCTTGCTTGATACGCTCTCTACGCTTGTCATTATCAAGCTTTGCCATCGTTGCTAATAAGTCGATCAGCATATGGTTAATTACCCTGAGGATGTCGCCTGTCATACCCTCGCTAACCGTATGTGTCGTTGGTAGGTCAGCCACTACCAATCGTAAGCCCTTATCTTTGATACGCTGCTTTAGAATTGCAAAATCATCTTGAGATAATCTGCTTAATCTATCCACGTGAACCGCCCCGACTATATCGGAGGCTAATTTGCTTGAGTCAGGTACAGGCGTAGCGATTTACAACTTTCATTTGACAAATATTATTACAAACTTTCAAAATTATTGTGAGTATGTGAGTAT
>NZ_CBCPJH010000057.1:0-9759 GCF_965118485.1 Psychrobacter glacincola
AAATAAAGGGATTTTTATGGGGCAACTTACTTCTCAAAAACGCACCTTAGCGCATGACGCTCAAGCGCCAGTTATAAACTCATCGATGACCTATAAAAATCGTCCTATAAAACTGGCTATTTATGCGCTTACCGCCGCTAGCGCCACGACGATGCTGATGGGCTGCCAGACAAATACAGCGTTGTCGCAATCTAGCCAAATACCTGCCAGTCTCATAGATTTTAGTGTTGCAGACAGCAGTCGTAATCAAGCACAATCTCAAGCTTTTAGCAGTCAATTAAATGCGAATTCCGAGCAGTATCAACAGCTATTTGATCAAAGCAAAAATCCCAATATGGACACGCAAGCCAAGACCCGTCTACTTAGTGCTATTCGTCAGCATTTAGCTGGCGAGCATGTGGCTGTCTCAAAAGCCAATTATCATTCTGTTCCCTTTATTAAAGCTGGAAGTATTGATGCTGGCTCTAGCAGTTTTTTTAGAACGCTGCTTGAGATGTATCTTTCTAAAAATACAGAAACAGATAATTATAGTGAATACGAAGAGGCATCTGACGCGGCTGAAGAAGTTAGTGGTTTAGATAATGAACTGGACAGCGACTCTCAAGAAAGTCTATACATAGATGATGCTGATAGCGTAGAAGTAGAAGAAGGTGCTGCTACTGAAACCATTCTATATGATGAGTTTGGCTATGATGCCAATGGTTATGACGAAAATGGCTACGATAGAGACGGTTATGATGAATATGGTAACCATCAAGATGAAAGTGTGTATAGCCGCGACGAGAGTGACAATGGTTATGTGCAGGATTATGACGACGATTATGAACGTGAAAACAGTAACGGTGACTTAGCATCAAAAATCCGTGGTATCAATGTTCGTGGTTTCTTAAGTGAATATGAAAACATGCAAGCGAGAAAAGCTGCGAATGGCACTCAAGATGACAACATCACGCGCACTTATCCTGGCATGCTAACTCAGCTTATTAATATGTTTATCCGTACGCCTGAGCAAGTTGAGGCAACGAATGCTTACCACTATCAATACCTGACGGTCAATAGCGTCAGTCACTATAATCCCAAAGAGAAACAGCTACAGAGTGTCTATAGTTATGATTATCTAGCACCAACGATCAGCTCATCGATTCAAATACCCATTGCGCTTGATTTTAACAAAAGCACACTCACTGTCGATCCATCGGCATTGTTACCTATTTTGGCATTGGCCAATCCTGCGCATGCACCACTACCGACGCAAATGAGCTCACATACCGTGAATTTCGGTTTGCCTGAAGCCATTAGCTCGCAGATACCTTCGGCGGTGATTTATGATGCTGTCATTGCTGCTCTCCAAAACAGCATGGCAGAGCTTGAATCAGAGTATTTCAGCGCGGTTGATATACGCGATGATGCCTTTGCCAAGCAAGTAGGCGCCAATAGAGCCATAAAAGTTTACTTTGGTAGCAAGCAAAGTGGTGAGATGCTAGGCAAAATGATTAAAAATATCTCACGCTCGCTACAGCAGCATATCGATGAGAATCCTAATAGCTACCCTGATGACAGTATCTTAAAAACTGAGATTGCTAGGCTTGAGCTCTATAACAAAGGCTATCAAAGTGCGGATGTTGGTGCGTTACTACAGCTCATCGAAGCGGTTAGTCCTATCTCCTTTAATCATGTTAATTACTACTACCTAGATAACTCAGATCGCCTGCTTGCTAAGCAGCAGCGGCTTAATATTGGCAGTGATTTTTTTGGCTCACAAAATACAATATTGAATCAAACTCGCTATGATAGTGGCAGTTTTAATAAGCATCCGTTAACGCCGCTATTGGCACAATCTTTTGGTACAAAAGCACCGGCGGCGATAGATGGCAATGCTTGGCTGGCAAAACAGTGCCAGCAAGAAGAGAGATTAGAGAAGGCGCGTTATGCGCGTTATGACTATATAGAAGAGGATGCAGAGGCAGCAGAAACAAGTGTTGATTATGCAGAAGATGCGGTTAGTTTTAGTCGTGATACGACAGACGTAGCATTAGATATGGGCGACTCGGACTACGTGGACGCTGATGCTTCATCGTTCGAAGGCGACAACTAAAAATAAAGTTGTTTCTAACTGCATCTTATATAACGCTATAGCGCCTTTTAAGGATAAAAAATGAAAAATCTGAATGTATTATTACCTAATATCAAAACAATAAAACACAGAGGCTCAGTGTCTTCTAAATCTATATTGACGGTTAGCGCGTTGCTAGCAAGTACGTTATTGATCAGCGCCTGCCAATCTACCGGTGTTATTCAAGCAAACCATGTAAGTGCTAACACCACGCCGACTGCCGCAAAAACAGCATTGGCCACAGCGTTACAGCAACAGCGTCGGCAGTCATTTGCCTATCATAGTAATATTGAAATTGTAAATGAGCAGCAATTTGCAGATATTGATAGCACCCAATTATTAGCGTCAGGAGATTTAGACAGTTATTGCAAGGATACCCACGATAATGGCTATGCTGAGCTACTATTGGAAGCTGGAGCTCAAAACCAAGATATCTTAGCCACAGATTATGATGCCCAGCGCAATACACTAAAGCAGGCTTATCTGGTCTGTTCAGATGCTTATCAGACATGGAGAGACAGCCATTATGATAGTGAAGCTTATAGCGTCGAGATGGCAGCTGAGGAAGTGGTAGGTGCAACTGCGACTGATACGACAGAGGAAGCGGCGTCAGTTACTACAATGCAATACGCTACAATGCCAGCTTTCGATATGGACTCTGCTAGTGAGGTCAATACCAAAGCTATTTCACCCTATTATGAAAAAATATTCGATGAATATGACAACAGAAAAACCAAGCTCGATGTTAAAAAGGCGCAATTGTTAGATGCTTACTTGCTAAAGCCTTTATCCATAAATGCTCAAGGTGTTTATCAGCCGCTAGCTGGGAAGTTTACAATGCTAGGTAGTGTGCAGTATTCGGCACGCAATCATCATAGCAGCATCAATCAGCCTATTTATGTTGATTTTAAAACGGGTAGTATGTATCTGTGGGCGGACAATTTTGCTTTACTGACATCGAAGTTTGCCGACGATAAATTAGGCACCAAATGGCAAAATAAATGGCTAAAAATAGCCCTTGATGACGGTACACTGCCCAAAGGTTTTGGTCGCGCTGCGATAAAAAGTCATATTGAAGCAGAAAATAGGGTGTATGCAAAAGCCGCTATAGAGCAATTTGATGTTATTGCTCCAAATATATTGACCACGCTTTCGCCTAAATTGCCTGAAAAACAGCTCGCAGCTATGCTGAATACGCCAAAAATTATTCGCCGTGCGCGTAATAGTGCTGAATATAAGCAAGACTATCAAGATTATATGGGCGTTTTTTATCAGCTTATTACCAAGCAGTATCCTGAGCTAATTTTGGAAAATGATTCAGATACGCAGGCAGATGCTGATACCGATTCTAATTATGAAGACAGAAAAATGACCAGTAAATGGCTGGTACAGCAAACGCTAGATAAAATGAAAGATTTTGCTGATGATAAAGTGTTAAAAACGCAAGAAACGACTTTGCCTGTATCAAGCTCTATCCTGCCTGTACAAGAGTTATATGGTTTTAACAAGCAAGGACAATTGCAATGGCAGCACAGTCGTCATTATCTACCAAGCAAATCAGGTGCTGATGCCAGCGTAGAAACAAGCAATATAATGGATGTACTCAATCAATATATGCCTCTACGTGGGCAGGATAAAGCATTTCCCAATTTAGCCAGTGACAGTCAAGTACCAAATGCTAGCAACAGTATCGACTTAAAAGAGTATAGCGCTGAGCTTGCAGAGTACTATAAGCAAGGTAATGGCACAGCAATGGGTCAAATGCTATTTAATATGCTACCGATGTATAAACAGCGTTTGGGTGCGATGGATTAAGGTATATGTTAAAGCCTTGATTAAGACATCGGCTAAGACATGGATTAAGAAAAAAGCTGCTGAAATAGGATTGCCGTCCTTATTCCTTTAAATCTTTTACAGGCAGTTTTAAAATTACAAAATAAAAAAGCGCAACGATTAATCGTTGCGCTTTTTTGTTTGTAATTTATCTAACTTATACTTTTTACTTATATGCTCGATATTTTATCTTACTGCGCTTGGTTATGCATCTTACGATGTTTTGAGCCATGATAACCTTTAGCTTTTCTTTCTGATTTTAACAGTGCCATTTTTGCACGCTGTTCAACAGTAAGTACTTGCGAGATTGCATGTTGGGTTTGAACACGTTCAATAAAGCGCTGCTTAGTTTTAGCTGCTTGCTGATCTGCAAGACGATTGATAGCAGCATTATCCAAGGTATTAGCATTCGTCAATGCTTGCATCTGCTGCTGCATTTGCATACGTTCTGCTTGATATTTTGCACGGTCATTTTTGCGATCACCGCTTTTTTCTTGCATGATGGCTTTGATTTGCGCTTGCTGAACTTCAGTCAAATCTAGCTTTGCCATTGGATTTTTCATACCGTCTTTATATATGCCTTTATGCTGCATTTTGGTTGCTGTTGGCGCAGCTTCAGTAGAGGCATTGACACTGCTGCAGGCAGTCACGGTCCATACACTAGACATTGCTAATACTGATCCCATTAATAGTTTTTTCATTTGCGTCGTTTGCATAAGAGTTACCTTGATTTATTGTGAAAGTGAAGATATGCCTGATAAACCTAGTCTTAATCGAGTGTCCCGGATAGTCACTATTAATCACTACTATGATTCATTACTTGGCACTGTAAATTTAGCATCGTAAATTAGCATCAACTTGTTTTTGATAACTACTATCATACGACAGCCAGAGGTTACGAACATTTATGAAACATTAAGAAAGGTAACGTTTATGGCGCATCAGTGGGGCTTGCCTGATAATATGAGCCATAACATGACTGAGAGGCATAAGAATAAGGTGATAACGATGTCAAATATTTTATTGGGTGACGATGACGAAGAGCTGACCCAATTATTGCAAGAATATCTGCATAATCACGGGGTTCGTTGTGACTGCGTGCATGATGGCGAGGCGGTCATAGAGCGCTTAAAAACGACGATGCAGGATAATTTGCCTTATGATTTGTTAGTGCTCGATATCATGATGCCCAAACTAGACGGACTCAGTGTATTACGTCAGCTGCCAACTATTAGTGATATTCCAGTTATTATGCTTACGGCAAAAGGGGAGGAGATAGATCGTATCATCGGGCTTGAACTTGGCGCTGATGACTATATTACCAAGCCTTGCAATCCACGTGAGCTGTTGGCACGTATTAATGCGGTGATTAAGCGCACCACTATTGCAGCAAGTGTTGCCGAGCAATTACCATTGCCGAGCAGTCGCTTATATCTTGACCAACAGCAAAGGCTTTGTCAGATAGATGGCGTTGAGCTGCAATTGACGGGTACAGAGTTTGATTTATTGTTGGCTTTATTACGACAAAAAGGCGAAGTAGTCAGTAAATCGTGGCTCTCACAGCATGTCTTACAGCGAGAATTACAGCCTTTTGACCGTAGCCTTGACGTCCATGTCTCACGCCTGCGTAAAAAACTTCAACCTTTTCATGATGAGCCAATCAAGGCGATTCGTGGTAAAGGTTATCAGTTGGTACTCTAATGACAGAAACAGCTAAAAATACTACAGCGACAAAAAAATCAAGGCTGAGCATACCTGTGCCGATATTTTGGCGACTGTTCTTGAGTTTGCTCGCGATGATTCTGATTACCTCTGTCTTATCCATTGCGGTCGAGCGCTGGCTGAATGAGCGCGAGCTTGCTACCCGTATGGATTCTCAAATTGACCAGCTGCTCATTCAGCGTGAGCGGCTGGTGACATCCTTGGAAGCAGGTGACTTGTCTACTGTAAAGCAGCTTTATAGCGAAGATCGAAGGCTAATGAGCCAAATCAGGATCTATGATGAGCAAGGCGCCATTATATTTCCAAGATATCGATCTCGAGAAGGTCGAGGAGAGCGGCGTCAAGCACGTGATATGGCGGATATACAGGCAATGGACACGCAGACAATAGAGAATCCGGCATCTGTGTCGTCTAACCCTCAAAGCTCAGTGAGTAGCAGTATTGACAAAAAATATTCTGATTATTATAAATCTAGCGATAAAGAGCGCGGCGATAAAAATCGCTATAGAGCTTATTCCTTTGATAAGGAGAGTGTCAATAGTGAGCGCTCAAGTGATAAACCTTTTAGCCTTGATGATGTATTAAAACCGATACCCTCTCATAAAGCCATTGCTGACATTGATAGTCGACCTGAGCTGGCTGAGATTACTGTGCTTATGCCAAATGGTGACAGCGTTATCATACAGCTACGTCCGCACCTTTTATTCAAAGATGTCTTAGAGCTACAGCGTGGCAATTTTATGCTGCGCCTGCTGTTGATTATCTTCTTTAGCGTGTTGGTGTGCTTTTGGCTCAGCCGTACGCTGACTCGGCGTATTGGAAGTGTGCAAGATACGGTGCACCGGATGATCGATGGCAATTACGAGGTAAATCCGCAGCTATCAAGTCTGGGTTCCGATGAGTTGGGGCTACTGGCAAAAGACGTGGCTTTATTATCGACGCGACTCGCTGATAGTGAGCTGGCACGTAAACAGATGTTAAGTGATATCTCTCATGAGCTGCGCTCGCCACTCGCTCGCCTTGATGTAGCCACTGAGCTAACACGCGATTTTGCGCCCAATGCCAATCGCTATCTTGATCGTATTGATAAAGAGTCGGCGCGGATGAACGCACTAATTGAGCAAATTATCCGTATTCAATCGCTACAAATGCAGCAATATACTATCGATAATTTGGAAAATGAAGTAGTGGATATCTGTGAAATTATCAGTGAGATCGGTCAAGATGTCTGCTTTGAATTTCAGCATAAAAATATACAGTGGGAATGGCAGCCGAATAATTCTTTATTGGCAGATTTGTGTACAGTGTCGGGTAATCAAGAGCAGTTGTATAGCGCTCTAGAAAATATCATTCGTAATGCTTTTATGCATACCGCTGTTGATTCGACAGTGATAGCTAATACGCAAGCAGTAAAGATGAACAACCAAACGTCAGCTATCCAAATAAGCATTACTGATGAGGGCGGCGGCGTAGCAGAACAGGATCTAGAGCGTATCTTTCAGCCTTTTGTTAGGCTTGATACCGCGCGCCACCGCGAAACGGGCGGTTATGGATTGGGGTTGGCAATCGTCCACGCAGTGGTGATGGCGCATAAAGGTCAGGTTAGTATTTATAACCGCCAAGATGGTATTCAAGGTTTAGTGGTGGAGATAATTCTGCCTGTTGAGTAGCTTAGGGTTAGAAGATGGATATGCAGTAATATCATAGATTATTGCTATTAATTTGTAACAAAAATCTCTGTTTTAGTAATAATGTTTGATAATAAGAATTGACTATTTTTCAATATCTTGATTATTAGACCGAAATTTATTATCAATATATCCAAGATTCACAGTATGTCCACATTCAATATATTCATTTATTGGAATATAGCCGATGAACGGTAGTAAATAGCCGACCAACGGCATTGATACTCTCTTTATATTCATTAATAATCATATATAGAGAGTGATAACGAATATACAATTTAATATGTATCTATTCCTTAAGTCCTAACACCAGTTACATTGCAGCATAAAAATGATACTTATGTAAATTTGTAAACATTTTATTTGATTGTTCAGACTCTCTACAACATGGAATTTAGTTTTTTTATGAGTTTTTCAGGGAGTATACGTCATGAATCGCAACTATAAAGTTATTTGGAACCGCTCATTAGGCTGCTTTACTGCGGTTGCGGAATATGCAAAGAGTCGTGGCAAATCATCAAAATCTAGCGTGAGCTCAAATGCTACGATTAATACAACATCTAACCTTTCCTCAACACGTATCTTTCGTACGACGACTATTTGGCTTGGTTTAATTACAGCTGGATTTAGTATGCAGGCAATAGCTGCTCCCTGTACTGGTGCTACAAGCGTAGTGTGTGGTACTAATGCTACAGCAAGCCTTTTATACGGCGTCGCTATTGGCAAGAATGCTACTGCTCAGGGTAGTCAGGCAATAGCTATTGGTGGCGGTTCAAATGGACAAAGCACCACAGCGAGTGGTGAGCAGTCTATTGCCATTGGTGCGAACGTTGTGTCAACTGGCAACTCTTCTATCGCCATTGGTGGTGATGATTTAGATGCTGCCTCAGAAAACGGTGTTAATGACATTTTTAAAGGCTATACAGGTAAAAATCTGATAGAGGATCCAGCCTCTCCCTATGATGGTTATACTCAATCAAATGGTGCAGCATCTGTGGCAATTGGTGTCAAAGCACGGTCTGAAGGTGCTCTCTCTACCGCTGTCGGTGTCCGTTCAAGCTCAACAGGCGATGCGTCTTCTGCTTTTGGTATGGGATCTTCAGCAAGTAAAAACGGGTCAGTTGCTCTAGGTGCAGGTTCAACAACACTCACTAATGCAACCAAAGAAACTACCATGTCAGTTGGTGGCAAAAGTTATAAAGTCGCTGGTCAAGCTGCAAATGCTGGTGCTCAAGTATCAGTTGGCTCAGCAGGGAAGGAGCGTCAGATCAAGCACGTTGCTGCTGGAGCAGTCAATAAAGACAGTACTGATGCTGTCAATGGTAGTCAGTTGCATGCTACCAATCAGTCAATTAATGATCTCAGTAGCTTTCTTTCTGATATTGGCAACAGTACCAGTGTGCTCGCTGAACAGATGGATGCTGGCCTCAATTTTGGAGCAGATACTGGAGCTACTATCAATAAGAAACTTGGTGATAGTGCAGTTAACTTCAAAGGTGGTAATAACATCACAACTACAGCAGTCGGTAGCAGTATCGAGTTCGACTTGAACGGTGAGATTAGTTTAGATAAGGTGATTACTGGTAATACGAGCATGAGTAGTAATGGGGTCACTATTGCAGGTGGCCCAAGTATGACTTTAGATAATGGTATTAACGCTGGTGGTCAGGTTATTACTAACGTTGCTGATGGAATGGCACCTAGAGATGCGGTTAACTTCAGTCAGTTAGATGCGCTTAGCAGGAATCTAGGTAACAGTATTAATGAGCTAGGTTATAGAATTGACGAAGTTGAAGACGACGCCAATGCGGGTATCTCAGCAGCCATGGCAATGTCTTCATTGCCTCAAGCCTACATTATCGGTAAGTCTATGATAGGTGGTGGTATCGCAACGTATAACGGTGAGAGTGCTGTCGCTATTGGCTTCTCGAAACTTTCTGATGATGGACGTTGGGTCATGAAGTTAAATGGTACTGCAGATACTCAAGGCAACGTAGGTGCAGCCATAGGTGCAGGTTTCCACTTTAACTAAATGCCTAAGCCAAATGATACTTAAAACTGTGCGCTAGACAAAAAAGCAAGGCATCAGATGCCTTGCTTTTTTAATGGCTGGTTATTAAGTTCTAAAAACATCAAAAAAATACTAGGGCGTGTTGAACATTCGCAGTAAAGTGTTGGCAAAAAAAATAGCGAACGTCTAATCTTTAAGTTCTCACACCAAAAGATCACGTTCGCTATGCCTCGTACCATGCTCAAAGATGAACACTGGACTAGACTAAGACCTATCTTACTAGAACTGAATATTTATGACAAAGAAAATCTAAGACAAACCGTTGAAGGTATACTTTATTGAATGCGCGTTGATTGCCCTTGGCGTGACTTACCCGAGAATTTTGGTAAGCC
>NZ_CBCPJH010000058.1:0-9543 GCF_965118485.1 Psychrobacter glacincola
TTAGTTAACTATATCTTAATAATAAGCTAAATGGTGATTTACATTGTTTGTAATATATTAAGAGCACTAGATCTAAATAGCTGGTAATTTTAGGAAAAAACATCTTATTCACACAAGAGAATAAAAAAAGCCCCGACTCAATGAGAGTTGGGGCTTTCTTATACTTCATCACCTACAGCCGTCATAGATGATTTTCAGCGAATGGGACTATCTTAGTAAGTGCAGCTTACATCATGCCGCCCATTCCACCCATACCGCCCATTCCACCGCCGCCCATGCCAGCCATACCATCATCACCTTGCGGTAAATCAGTAATCATGACTTCGGTAGTTAGCATTAAGCCTGCAACAGATGCCGCATTTTCTAGCGCTGAACGAGCAACTTTCGCCGGATCAAGAATACCCATCTCTAGCATATCGCCGTATTCGCCAGAAGCTGCGTTGTAACCGTAGTTACCAGTGCCGCTCTTCACTTCGTTCACTACCACTGACGCTTCTTCGCCTGAGTTGGTCACGATTTGACGTAATGGGGCTTCCATTGCGCGACGTAAGATATTGATACCAGCGTTTTGGTCGTCGTTATCACCGCGTAACTCAGACAATGCATTCATTGCACGAACCAAGGCTACACCGCCGCCAGGAACAACGCCTTCTTCAACCGCTGCACGAGTGGCATGTAGCGCATCATCAACTCGGTCTTTCTTCTCTTTCATTTCAGTTTCAGTCGCAGCACCAACTTTGATAACAGCAACGCCGCCAGCAAGTTTCGCCATACGCTCTTGAAGCTTTTCTTTATCATAGTCAGACGTTGATTCTTCAATTTGACGACGGATAGATTCAACACGATTTTCGATATCAGCAGAGTTACCAGCGCCATCAACGATGACGGTATTTTCTTTACCGATAGTTACTTTTTTAGCCGTACCTAATTGCTCAAGGGTCGCAGTCTCAAGGCTCAGACCAATCTCTTCAGAGATAACGGTACCGCCAGTTAACGTTGCGATATCTTCTAACATTGCTTTACGACGATCGCCAAAACCTGGTGCTTTTACCGCACAAGTTTTTAAGCCGCCACGCATGTTATTTACAACCAATGTCGCCAATGCTTCATTTTCTACGTCTTCAGCAATAATCAACAATGGCTTGCTTTGTTGCATCACTTGCTCAAGTAATGGCACGATTTCACGGATATTGCTGATTTTTTTATCAACAAGCAAGATATACGGATTTTCAAACTCAGCCGTTAAGCTGTCTTGCTTATTCGCAAAATATGGGCTGATATAACCACGGTCAAACTGCATACCTTCCACAACTTCTAAGGTATCTTCAAAGCTTGAACCTTCTTCAACAGTGATAACGCCTTGCTTACCGACTTTTTCCATCGCTTCAGCAATCAATTCACCAATTTTGGTGTCTGAGTTAGCAGAGATAGAACCAACTTGAGCGATCGCTTTTGAATCGTCAGCAGGGGTTGATAACAAATGAATTTGCTCAACGGCTGCACGAACGGCTTTATCAATACCGCGTTTTAGATCCATTGGGTTCATGCCAGCGGCAACAGATTTCATGCCTTCTTGCAAGATTGACTGAGCCAATACAGTCGCAGTCGTTGTACCATCACCAGCAACATCGTTAGTACGGCTAGCGACTTCACGGACCAATTGAGCGCCCATGTTTTCAAATTTGTTTTCAAGCTCGATTTCTTTAGCAACTGAAACACCATCTTTAGTGATGGTAGGCGCGCCAAATGATTTATCGATAACCACGTTACGACCTTTAGGACCTAAAGTTACGCGTACGGCATTTGCTAGGATGTTTACGCCATCCATCATTTGTTTACGGGCATCGATGCCGAATTTTACGTCTTTTGCCATGTTAAATTACTCCACTATTATAAGTATGAGAATGCAATTAAATGTTTCAATGATATTTATAAATGGTCTTGGCTAAAAATACTTAGCTAAATTGCTTTATTGGCAATTAGCCTTCTAGCACACCCAATACATCAGATTCTTTCATAATCAATAGTTCTTCGCCGTCAACTTTCACGGTTTGACCAGCATATTGACCGAACAATACTTTGTCGCCAGTTTTTACATCTAACGCGCGAGTTTCGCCGTTATCACGAATCTGACCGTTACCCGTTGCTAGCACTTCACCTTGTGAAGGTTTTTCTTGCGCAGAACCAGGAAGCAAGATACCACCAGCCGTTTTTGTTTCTTCTTCTATGCGGCGGACAACAATACGATCATGTAAAGGACGAATATTCATCAATATGTCTCCAATAAGTTGGTTATTTAAACTAAGAGTTTATTTGGTTTGAGTGTCTCAACACCTTTATCTACAAAAGCTATTTTTCAAAAGCAGCATATTAAAGATAAGTCTTGAGCTTGTTTCAAAAAGTGGGGGCATGGACAGTACGCTTCAAGTGTAAAGGCCAAAAATTTACAAGAATTTTGCTTTTTAGGCAGTGTTTTTCATAAATCTATATTAAACAGTGTATAAGCTATACAATTAAAGAAATTATCCTGATGCTATTACTAGTTTTACAGCAAGTTACCCAGTTTGATAAAGGAAGCTATCGCAGCAACATCTGCTACAAGAGGCAAACGACAGCGCAATCCTTAGCTCTTGAAAATGTAACAAGTTATGACCATTATAGTCTTTGTGAACATAACCAAATTGGTAAACCATATCGCCAAAATAGGCGCTTAAACGTATAAAACTAACTCACTTATTATTTATTACCGATTAATTAAGGACTATCCATGACTGACCATAATGATAAAAAGCACAGTAAATCTAAGCTATTAACAGCTTTAACCACTGGGGCAAGTATTGTCGCTATCGGAGCATTAAGTATGACGGCACCAACAATTGCCAGCGCAAAAGACATTCAACCTTCAAGCGCCAACTATACTTTTACGGTTGAAGACAAATACAAAGGTACTGCCACTCGTGCCCTTAGCAAATCAGGAAATACTTGGAAATACAACGTCGATGCACGAGTAGCTGGCGTCGCAAGCGCAAATCAGCACAGTACTTTCACCATTAAAGGTAACAATGTTAGTCCAACACAAGCCAGCACCACTTATAAACTATTGGGCGTTGGTCGTACGCATAAGCTCGACTTTAACCCAAGTAGCAAAAAAGTCGTGAGTAATTATAGAGGCAAGTCGACCACCATGAATATGCCGCAGCAAGCCTTTGATGATTTGAGCCTTGAGGTGCAAATTCGCCAAGACTTATTAAACGGTAAATTCTCTGGCAATTACTACATGGCCAAACACGATAGCATCGAAAAAACGCCGTTTAAAAAATCTGGCAATACTAAAATTACCGTACCAGCAGGAACATTTGATACTGTGCGTGTCGACCGTATCCATGATGACAATAGCCGCTCTACTAGCTTTTGGTTGGCACCAAGCTTAGATTACTTACCCGTAAAAGTAAGCCAAATTAACGACGGTAAAAAGATGGACTTAGAATTAACGAAGGTTAATTAATAAAAGTACTTCTAAAAAACAATATCACCATAAAAAAGCGGCGCTCCAAATAGAGCGCCGCTTTTTTATTAATCAAAATTAACTATCTGTCGTTAATGAAACTGCTAACGTGAACGTGGTGGTTTAACCACATTATTCATCGATGGTAGGCGCTTTAATAAAATAAATAGCCAGACGTTAATCGCAAATAATAAAGCGAAGTCAATGAAATAAACCGTTATCTCTGCCCAACTACTACCATAAACACGCGTGAATAAAATGACCCCGCTCGCACCTAAATAGACCAACGTAAACATACTGTCTATTAGCAAGGCATAAGGCGAACGCCCGCGTAATATCGATGGCGTCAAGATAAATGCTGGCACCAGCCATAATGCTTGCCATGCAATACCGCCAATAATATCTGGGTGACTGATGTTAAAGACATTGATCAAAATAGGTAAAGCAATCAATCTAAAGCTTAGCCAAACCAGCCACGTTGCAATAAGACGCTGGCGGATGGGCGTAATCGGTTTACTGGCTTTAATAGAAGATTCTATTGTGTCATCAGAAGTGTTTGGCATGAGAGGACTGTGCTTCCTTATTAATAAAAGCGCTTAACGCCAGTTTGCTTGTGCTAATGCTGATGCTGCAATCGCCAAACGACGCCCTTGAGCAATACCAAGCTCGCGCTCATCAGCAGATACCGGTTGATCATGCGCCGCACCGCTGACATGACTGGCACCATAGGGTGAGCCGCCACGATGGGTACGATTAAGTCCAGGCTCGGCATAAGGTATACCCACAATTATCATGCCATGATGCATCAGTGGCAACATCATCGTCAGCAGTGTGGTCTCTTGCCCACCATGCATAGAACCAGTCGCCGTAAAGACAGCAGCGGGTTTATTCTGGAGATCACCTGCCAGCCAAAGCGTGACGGTATTATCCCAAAAATACTTCATGGGTGCTGCCATATTACCAAAGTGCGTTGGGCTACCAAGCGCAAGTCCACTGCAATTTTTTAAATCTTCCATGGTGCAATACAGATCGCCTTCATTAGGAATAGCAGGCTTACTTGAGGTCGTTTCAGGTGCAACGGTTGGCACTGTACGAATACGTGCTGTCATACCTGCCTCTTCAATACCCTGAGCGATAGCATAGGCTAATGTCTTAGTCGTACCATAATTTGAATAATAGAGCACCAAAACATAAGGGGTGGTCTGACTCATTGGCAACACTTCCTTATAAAATCTTTAGTAGTAATATAATACTGCCATTATGCCCGACTCATTCACTGACATGCAAACAAACCATTAATCGCAGTATTACTCCTAGCCCAGCTGCTTATTAACGGCGACTGCTTAAATTCAAAACACAATCATGCATTTTGAAACAATTAACCCGCAGAATGAGACCTTGCGTTTTTGTTACACTACTCACACTCTATTGTCTCTGCTAAATGGTTGTTATGGAAAATTTACTAAAGAAATTGCCTTTTTTACACAAACACTGGTTTCAATTCCTGCGTTTTTTAACGCGGCACTTCTTTGAGGACAATTGCCAGCAAAAAGCGGCATCATTGACCTATACGACTTTATTATCGATTGTGCCTATCTTAACGGTGCTATTGATGATTTTGTCTTCAGTGCCAGCATTATCTTCGGTCAGAGCACAGATTTATGAAGTTATTTATAGCAACTTACTGCCGCAATCGAGCTTACAAGTCAGTAAGTACATTAATAGTTTTGCAGAAAAATCCTCAAATTTAACTATTATTGGGGCAATGGTGTTATTTTTTACCACCATCATGACTTTAACGACCATTGAGCGCGCTTTTAATCAGATCTGGCGCGTAGAAAATCGCTCTGGTGGTATGAGAAGTATGCTGCGCTATTGGACCATTGTCACACTAGGACCATTGGTACTAGGTACGGCGTTTATTGCCTCAAGTGCGGTACAAAGCCTGAGCTTTTTAAATCGTCAAATTGCCGGTTATGGTATCGACTGGTCATTTTGGGTACAGATAGTATCCATTGGGGTCACGATAGGTGGCTTCATTAGTATGTACTGGTTTATCCCAAAAGCACGAGTTCCAGTAAAAAACGCAGTGATTGCAGGTGTTTTTGTAGCAGTTGTCTTCGAGCTCATGAAGCATTTGTTTGGTACGGTAATGGCAAACTTTACCAGTTACGAAGCTATTTATGGTGCATTTGCTGCCCTACCGATTTTCTTATTATGGATTTATTTATCGTGGAATCTCATTTTATTAGGGGTTGAGATTAGTTATACCTTAACTATTTTTGAGACAGAAGAGGTTTATCCACGCCATCCGTTTTTGAGCTTGCTTGATATGCTAAATTTGATTTATACCCATCACTTAAAAGGTGAAGCAGTCAGTGAGCAAGCGCTACGCAATGTGCTCGGGCGTAAAGAGCTGCCAAAATGGTATACCTATATCAATTACCTGCAAGACAGCAATTTGATTACCATGACAGAAGATGAGCATTATGTGCTTAAAAAAGATTTGAGCAAAATGACTTTGTGGGATTTTTATCGTACCTTGCCTTATCCTTTACCTATCAAAGATGAGCTTGACGAGATGAGCTTAGAAGACCAAAAACCTTGGCTAAGCTTATTGGTCAATCGCTTCGAGAATACCGAAGCTTATGCTCGAGAACAATTGAATGTGCCACTCGGTGCTATTTTTTCTCATAGTGAGCCACGTAAAAAAACTGCTAATAATGAATTGACTGATGACAAAAACGCTCAAAATAAGAAAAATAAATTTTTTAGAAAATCTGACGCGCCTATCTCTAGTAACTTATCTCAAGAGCCAATTAATAATAATGACAATATACCGAAATTTGAACCAGTCGCTTATAACAAGGACAGTGACATAGAAATTGATGAAAATAATCGTGAAATACTTATTCCACAGGATAACGTTATGGTTAGAAACAAAGGTGACGCTAATCATATTAGCGCTAAAAACGATATTATTACAGAGGCAGATAATCCAAGCTCAAATTGATTATTAAAAACTAGGAAATAATATAGCTCCCTATTAATACATAACTAAATGTTTTCAAAATTAACATATATTTATAATTATTTTTATAGCTAGAACAAATTTCGTACATTTCACTAATATAGCTGTTATATTGCCGTCATTATAAAAATGAGGGCATTTTTTTTGAAAACTATAATAATATTTCCGCTAAAGGCATTAAGTATTGGTATTTTTTCGATCATACTTGCTGCTTGTGGTGAAGAAACAGATCATATTTCGCCACCAGCTGTCACACCATCAGCTATAATACCACCAGCTGTTAAGCCGCCGGTAACAAGCATTCCTTCAACACCTATCGGACCAAGTACACCGAGCATTCCTTCAACGCCAATCGGACCAGGTACAAAACTCAAATACCCAGAGCCGAAGAAAGATATCGCTGATGCGTATGTATTAGGGTTTTTTGACTACGCTGGCAGAGCAGGAGTGATTCGAGATATCCGTCCAGACTTAGTCGGCACTTTCCAAGCCATGATTCAGTTTGGCCAGAATCATACCGTTGATCCACAGGGCAACGAAGCAAAAAACATGCCGCGCCTAACCGCAGAAAAAGAAGCGCTGTTATTGGTTACCCCAACTCTTGAGATGGGTGACATTGATAAGCTAGTAGTAGAGATTTATAAAGATGGAGTTTTATTGCGCACTGTCAACTTAGCCGATCCGACTCAAATCCCAGCCACTGATCAGACCAATACTGACAAACGTCCTCGCGTCTCTTATAGTAATCGTGCATGGTCGACTAAACTCAAATGGAACGAGGTAGAAGGTGGTCTTAAAATCCGCATCGTGGATGAGAAGAATCGTAGCGGTGAATTGTTAGAAGATAAAATAGACTTTGCTGCACCAGGCGAGTTGATACTGACCAATATTCGTTTAGGTATGTTGACTGCTCCGCCTCAATCTTGGGGGCATTACATGTTACGTGACCCAGAAAGAGCCGGTTCAGATTACTTCCAAACCATTCCAGCAGCACAAATGACCGTTGCTGTATATGATGATATGAAGCTTGATCGAGTAATGGTAGGCAATGGCACCATCTATGATTCAGTAAGTAATTCAAACGGTGGTGTTTACGAAGGTGATATGCGTGAAAATACCGCAAAAGCTACCTTTGGTGTCGGCATAAACTTGGCCAATTGGGGCGTAACCAGTGCCTCTATGCAAAGTCAAGAGCAGCCACAGCTAACCCAAAACGTCAATGCGCACCATGCACGTGGTAAATATGCCAATGGCGAACATAACCATGGCTTAAGTGGCGGTAATGGTATGCTGACTATTATCGATTCGGTCGGTAATGAGTTTAGTCACGAAATCGGCCATCATTATGGCTTAGGTCACTATCCTGGCGAAAAGAACGGCGATTACTTTTGGGCCGAGCATCATGCCGACAGTGGTTGGGGCTTTAATGGCATTAGAAATAAAATGCGCAGCAACTTAGACTGGCCGAGAGCAGTTGAAGGCGATGGTCTCAGTGGTAAACCTCTTTTCTTAGCCACCTATGGCTATGGTCGTGATGCGATGTCTGGCGGCTCACAGAGTGGCGCTTATTCAGACTACACTCATTACACTGGTTATAGTGCAAATTTAAAAATACAGCCAGCATTTAATCGGGCAGTATTTGACGCTGATTCACCGACTGGCTATAAGAAATGGAATCCTACACTTAGAAAAATGGAAGTCATCCAGCCTAAAGTGCCGGGATCTAAAAATGTTTGGTACAACAGTGCAGATGGTAATTATCTAAAGGCGCGCTTATCCGGTGTCCCTGTTTTCACCATCTTAGGCGGTTATGATCCTGTTGCACAAAAAGGCATCATTTATCCTGAGGCACGCGGTAACTGGGGTAACGTCTTTGATTTACCGACACCCAATAACTCGCTAGAAGCGGCAAGCTGCTGGTTGAGCGTCACTTATAGTAACAAAGTTAATAATATTGCTTTAGCCCCTAACCGGATGAATGGTAATGCCAATAAATTCCATGTCAATTTAGCGATTGCTGAAGATCCGAAAAAAGTGGATTTGTACTGTAAGAAAACCAATGAAGCAGAAGTAAATCTCTCGACAATTGATATCCGTCAATATAGTGACCCTATCAGACCAGCGGTTACCTTCGGTAAAGAGCAGGGCTATACGGCACTCAGAAAGGTAGAGTTACCAGAATTAGAGAAGCAACTCATTGCCCAAGCAAAAAATCCAACGGTTGTCTTGAATACTAAGGGTAAATTACTATATGACTCTTATAAAGAGTATCGTGATGAGCTCAGTCCGCAAGCACTGGAAACATTAGAGCGTTATGAGCAGCAACAAGAAACTATCTATCGCTTAAACCGTTGGGTCAATAAGTACAGTACTGATTTAATTAAGAAAGAGCCTGAAGCACTCAGCGAATTTCAGCAGTTTGTGAAATGGTTAGATTTACAAGATGACAAACCTTTAGAAAATGTCAAACCTATACTTAACGGTAAGAATTGTCTTAAAGTTGAAAAACTAGAAGACGGTAAGCTAAATAGTTTTATCAGCGGCCCAAGTGGCTGTACCGGTGATGATTCTGAACAGTGGGTTTACGATGTTAAGGGTAAAATCCATAGTAAAATGGCATTAGATCAGTGCTTGACAGAACAAGGTTCTTGGGTAAGTTTGGGTGCTTGTAGCTTGGACTCACCAACGCAAGTTTGGGAGATGAACGGTAGCGACCAAATCAAACAAGGTAATAAATGCTTTGATTTACGAACGGGTAATTTAGTAAATAACCGCGGAAGTTTGATTACTTACAATTGTAATGGTGGTTGGAATCAGAAGTGGACGACGCTGACAAAGAATCCAAGCTTTATCTTAGCGACAGCTGGTAACAATCTACCGTTAATTGTGAAGAGTCTGGAGAAACAGACAGTAATGATGAATAGTAGGCAAACTCAATCATTGAATGCAAATAGTACAGAAGAGCCGTCAGTACTAGCAAAATTAAGTACTTGGATTGAAAATCTAG
>NZ_CBCPJH010000059.1:0-8791 GCF_965118485.1 Psychrobacter glacincola
TATTATAAAAAATTGATTATTGAGGTATTTATGCGCTTATCTCCGCTCACCCAAGCAGTCGCTTTAATGACCGCTACCTTATTGCTAACTGCTTGCGGCGATGATTCTGAGACCAGCACAGCGATCATTGATGGGACACCGCCACTATTAACAACAGATAGCAATTTTACCAGTGGCTATAGCGCGACTGCCGCAGTATTTGTGTCAGGTCAAGTACAAGATAACAGCAGCGGCATCAAGTCGCTTACCTATAAACGTAATGACGGTTTAGCTCAACCACTGCGCGTCGATAGTGATGGTTATTTTGACGACCGTATATTATTAGGCTTAGGTGAGAATAAAGTGACATTGGAAGCCACAGATAATGCTGACAATATCATGCGCTTAACCAAGACGATTTATGTCGGCGACACTATCGCAGCCGGTGGCTCACATACTGCGGCTATACGTGATATAAAAATAAATGATGGCAAGGTAGATAGCAGTCAACTATATGGTTGGGGTCGCAATAATTTTGGTCAAACGGGTTCAAATTATACCTCTACACTAGCAGATAGCATGGGGCATCCAGAGACGCCAATGCAGATAAACAATGCACCAAAAAATCTTGTTTCTATTAAATTTAATCAAAATCACTCGCTTGCGATTGCCCAAGACGGTCATGTTTATAGCTGGGGTGAGGATAAAACAGGACAATTAGGGCTCGGCGATAATGGTCGTGTGGACTGCACCAAAAGTAAAAATGACTGCCGTCTAGAGATGGGTGTTATTGCAGGTATTGAGAAAGCTGTGATGATAGCAGCCGGTTATAGCCATAACTTAGTATTGACGGAAGACAATAGTGTTTGGGCGTTTGGTGCCAACGGACAAGGTCAATTAGGTAATGCACAAATAACTGCCAGTCATAGCAGTGCACCGGTTAAAGTTGATTTTTCAGCAGCCACTGGTATCGGTCACATCATACAAGTTGTCGCCAGTAGCAATAGCTCTTATGCTTTAGATGATAAAGGTCAAGTGTGGGGCTGGGGAAGCGACGCTTATGCTAACTTTGGTCGTGGTCAAGAGTGTAATAAAGCCAATAACTGTATCAATATTAATCCAATACCTATTCTTATCGATGTCTTGGCTACCAAACAGTATGCTGCTACCGCAGACGTTAACACTAGCTATGCACTAAAAACTGCTGATGAGATAGCTGTTGTTGAAAAAGTAACCCAATTAGCCGCTGGTAGAGATCATGTCTTAGCGTTAACCAATAAAGAGTCGGTCTACGGTTGGGGTTTAAATGCTAGTAGCCAAATAGGCTACAACGGGATTGGCTTTAAAAATACTGCAAATGCATGGGCAAGCACTATAACCACGCCAACCAAACTGCCTTGGTTTACGGGTAAAGACGTTCGCCGCGTTTATGCAAATGGTAATGCTAGCTATGTATTATTAGACAATGGCAAAGTCTATCCTTGGGGCATGTTTGGCGAAACTAACGGCGCGGGCAAGACTGTTTATAACGATTTAAATGAGCCAACCGATACCCTACCTAGCCTAAACAACATTGATAATATGGCAATGGGAACCATGCATCTGATTGCTCAGGAAAAGCCAGACAGTCAAGATAATAGTAGACGTTTTGAAAACGGTCATTTATTTACGTGGGGTTGGAGCTTTGAAGGCTCATTAGGTAATTCAAATGCTGCGCCTACTTGGATGTATAATTACCCTATTCCTATCATTTTACCAAGTCAGTCGTAAGCAGCTCTCACTAAAAAATCAATGTTGATAAAAATAAGACGACAGTAAAAATGGCTGCATATTCTGTAGCCATTTTTATTTCATCCTTACATTCGTTTTTTAGTGACCTTCAATTTATCACTTAACCGTATATCCTTATACTCTTATACTCTTATACTCTTATACTCTTCAGGTAACACCATGCCCCAATTTTTGACCCCATTACCTATTTTAAAAATTCCATCATTACCAATCATACGTAATACTCTACTTTACACCAGCATGGCTCTGATACTAAGTGCATGCGGTGGCTCAGATGGCGTTGATAATAATGCGTCAGGTACGCCTAATCAACCTAGCAACCCTACGCCACCGACCAAACCCGACTTGCCTGAAAATCCAGAGACGCCAGAAACTGATACTCAGTGGCTACCAGCAGGTGGCAATGCCACCATTTCTGCTGATATCTCACGTCCCTTTTTGCAAATCATACCAAACCTACCAAGCAGCGCATTAGGTGGCGTCTCTACAGGGCGTGAGCTATTTATCGCTGAATGGACACCTGCCAATCAAGGTCGCGTGCTATTCGATGGTGTTGGCCCGCTATTTAATGCCAATGCTTGCACTCAATGTCATAGCGCTGAAGGACGCAAACCTATTTATATTGCTAATGGTGAGCTTAGCGATGCTATATTATTTAGATTGGGTAATAAACAAGGCTTGGCACACACTTATTATGGCGAGCAAATGCAGCACCAAAGCATTACGCCTGATATTGAAACTGAAGGTAAGATGCGCTACGTTGCGACTGCTAGCACAGACAATAAACCTACCGGCATCCAATTTAACTTTAGCCCCACCAATATTAATCAACCATTAGGTGATAGCCATATCAGTGGACGTATCTCGCCGCAGCTGGTCGGTATGGGTTTGCTCGATTTGATTCCTGAAGCCAATATTATTACGGCGGCTGACCCTGAAGATAGCAATAAAGATGGCATCAGTGGCCGCGTACATTGGGTCAATGATGGCATCCAGCAGCGTATCGGGCGCTTTGGTTGGAAAGCTATTAATTCAAGTTTACGGACCCAAAACGCCAATGCTATGTCGCAAGATATGGGCTTAACTACCTCAATATTTATGGATCCCAATTGTACCTCTAGCCAGCCGATTTGTTGGACATCGCCAAATGGTGGTAACCCAGAAGTATCAGATAGCAGCTTGGATGCGGTGACTGATTTTATGACAGCGCTGGCGGTTCCTGAGCGCCGAGCAAATGACTTCTCTGCCTTTAATAAAGGCGCGCAGCTGTTTGCTCAAGTTGGCTGTGCTAGCTGTCATACGCCTAAACAAAGAACGGGTGATAGCGTTCGCTTTCCACTAATATCACAGCAGATCATTTATCCTTATACGGATTTATTGCTGCATGATATGGGCGCGGCACTTGATGACGGCGTCAAAGAAAAAAATGCAGAGAGTCATGAATGGCGTACACCACCACTTTGGGGTATTGGTATTGTGGCACGTGACCCAGAAGCCAGATTTTTGCATGATGGACGTGCCAGCAGTTTGACTGAAGCAATAATGTGGCATGGTGGCGAAGCAGAAAAGACAAAAAATCGCTTTATACAATTGCCTGGTACGCAAAAAGAGACATTACTGAGTTTTTTAAATAGTATCTAGTTTAAGAAATATTTAGGTTTGAGGGTATTTGGTCTTAGAAAACATTTGGAATTAGAAAACATTTGGGCTTAAAGACCTATAAAAAAAGACCGCTACAATCGAGCGGTCTTTTTTATGACTTATCATTTACTCTAAATAACCCTTTATTGGAACAATATCCGGTGGTAAATCCGTTTCACCCAAGGCTTCCAATAAGTTGATTTCAATCGTGCGTGATAATGCAGTCAATGCCAACTGATTGGCCGCCAAACCAAACGGCTCCTCTAACTCCTCACTCAAGGCATCTAAGCCAAAAAACGTATAGGCAATCACGCCGCAAATTAAAGGCGTCACCCAACCCAACGAAGATACCAAACTAAACGGCAGCATAAAGCAATATAAATAAGTTGTACGGTGAACAAGCAAGGTATAAGCAAATGGTAGCGGTGTATTATAAATACGCTCACATGCTGCCAGTACCACTGTCATAGAGTTCAGGCGCTCATCCATGTTTTGCACCATCTGCTCTGACAGCAAATGCTGCTTGCGACAATATCCAAGCTCCTTACCCATCAATTGCATTAAATGGTCAGGTATATTTTTAGCCTGGTGCATCTTGCTATGATGTTTCGGCTCAACGAAGCGCTCGACATCTTCCCAAGGTGATGTTTCTCGCAGTCGATGACGCACTGCATGACTAAAAGCAATGCTCAGATGAATCAGACGACGCTGGGTATCTCGCCCTACCGGATTGTCTTCATCGATATAAGAGAGCGCTTGACGGCACAAGCTGCGCGAATCATAAACCAATTGCCCCCATAGTCCCCTTGCCTCCCACCAGCGCTGATAACTGGCGTTATTACGAAAGCCTAGGAATAGTGACAAAGCAATCCCAAGCAAGGTAAAAGGCGCCACACTATAAGAAGAAAAAGAGTTCGGAAAAATATGCTGAGCATTGGTGATGAGCGCACTGATAAGACTAATCAGCAAAATTTGACGATAGACTTTTGGTAGAACTGAGCCGCGTAGGGCGAAGAATAGCTTGATGGCGCTGGGCTGTTGCTTGACGATCATAGTGATTTCTTAACATTGATATTTTATATTGATAAGTTGATACTTTATGACGTGCAAGATAATAACAGACTCGCGATAATAGCGGTAAAAAATGGTAAATACATTTTTTTATTAGGCCATAAACAAACAGTTATTCCAAAATAACAACGTGCTTTTATATAATTTTATACGCTTGTGATGCGCGTATTATGAATTAGATTTCTAAAACATCATTGGTTGTTATAGTGATGTAAGGATAGCGGTATCAAGTAGACATAGCAGATGCCATCTCTTAAAAATTCAACTATAGTAGATAGCGATAGAATTATATAATCAAAATAAGGAATAAATAATGAAGAAATTAGCATTATGTGGAGTAGTAGCACTCAGTCTAAGTGCGTGTGCTGGCGGAATGAATGGCGGGACAACAGGCACTGGCAACCAAAACACCATTGTTACCCAATACCCTGTTGAAGCTGCCATGCTCAATATCTATACCAAAGCCCGCAGTCACAGCTTGGTGGCGAGCGTTGGCGACCAAACTGCTTCAGCAGATATTACCGTCACGCCAAAAGGCAATATGGTATTTAATAATAAGCAAGTACAAGCTGCCGAAGTGAACACTATTAATAAAGTAAACAATCAAATAACTAACCAATCTGTTGCCATCAATTATTTTACGGCAAACCCACTGGTCTTCTACGGTTATACTGACAGCTCAGGTAAATACTCGTTATCGACCCAAAGCACGGCTCTACCGAAGATAGCAGCCGTTGGCTCGTCCAATAAATTAATAGAAGAAGACGTATACGCTGATAGAAGTATGAGCAAAAAAATAGGTAGCTATAAGCAAAGCTGGTCTTTGGTCAGAGACACCAATAATACCGCTTGGTTCTGCGTAGATACCTCAGCCAACTTACTCCTCGCCAACGACCCTAATGGCACCTCGTCAGAATGCTACAAAATCAATGCGCGCGGCGATATCTTAGACAGCAAGGTCACGATTAATCAGCAAACTACTGCTGGTCCAAAAGCGATTGTATTTACCAGCCGTTAAGGCTTTAGTTTAAAATCATTTAACATCAAGAAAAAGCCCCTTATTTATTGGATAAGGGGCTTTTTTATAGTCAGGTTTTTTTTGTTAGCTTATTTATATCGCTACAAAATCTACGTTATTAAATAGCAACTTTATAAGCCGATTTTTTAATACGCATATCGCCTGTTTCAACATAACGCTGATGCCATGACAAGGCTTCGTCTAAAATATGCGGCGTTTGCATACCAGCCGTATCTGATGCACGATCAAAGTAATCTTGTAGCATTGGACGATAGTCAGGATGCGCACAGTTATCGATAATTGCTTTTGCGCGCTGGCGCGGAGATAAACCACGTAAATCTGCCAATCCTTGCTCCGTGACGATGACCATTACATCATGCTCAGTATGGTCATGATGCGATACCATCGGCGTGATACAAGAGATTGCACCATCTTTAGCTACTGATGGCGACACAAAGAATGACGTATAAGCGTTACGCGCAAAGTCACCTGAACCGCCCAAACCATTCATCATATTGGTGCCCATAACGTGAGTTGAGTTGACGTTACCATATAAGTCACACTCAATCATGGCATTGATTGCCAATACGCCTAAGCGACGCGCCACTTCAGGGTGATTGGTAATCTCTTGTGGACGCAATACGATACGCGCACGCAGCTCTTCGATATTGGCATTAAAACGCTCTAGCGCATCTGGGCTTAATGACAATGCCGTTGCTGATGCCATGGTCATTTTGCCAGACATAATAAGATCTAGCATACCGTCTTGCAATACTTCGGTATAACCTGTTAATTGCTCAAACGGACTGTTTTGTAAGCCTGCTAATACTGCGTTGGCTACGTTGCCGACACCAGACTGAATTGGTAATAAATTTTCTGGCATGCGACCTTTTTTAACTTCTTCATGAAAGAAGTTAATAATGTGGCTGGCAATTCTGTTTGAGTTTTCGTCTGGGTCAGCAAACTTACTGTTGCGATCTGGCGAGTCGGTTAAAACAACTGCGACCACTTTATCTAAATCACAATGTAAATACGGAACGCCAATACGTCCGCCTGGGGTGACGAGCGGAATAGGTTTACGGTTAGGCGGCATACCGATGTCGTTATAAACGTCATGCATACCTTCTAACATTAAGCTTTGCTGAGCGTTGACTTCTAAGATGATGTGGTCAGCATTCTCAAGCCATGCATTGCTAGTACCAATTGAAGTTGAAGGAATCAAACGACCATCTGGCAAAATACCAGATACTTCAACGACAGCCATATGCATCTTGCCATAGAAGCCAATCGTACTCTGCTGTGCTACGTGTGATAGATGCATATCAAAATAATGCGTTTCACCTGCGTTGATTTGCTTGCGTAGCGCAGGCTCTGACTGGTACGGCGTACGCCATTTAATACCATTCGCTTCTGCCAATACGCCATCACATTCAGTTGCCGTAGAGGCACCTGTCAATAAACCAATTTGAAAGTCTTGACCGCGAGCGTGAGCCGCTTCCATATGTTTGGCTAACGCTGCAGGTATCGCTTTTGGGTAACCAGCACCGGTAAAACCACTCATACCAACATTCATATCGTTTTTGATAAAGGCAGCTGCTTGCTCAGCCGTCATGATTTTTTTGCTTAGACCTTCGTGAAGTACGCGACCTTCATGGTTCAGTGATGTCATACCTTTGTTCCTAGTAACTTCCATATTAAAATCAAAGCACTTCACAACGAAGCGTTTGACACGAAACTAACAATAAAATACCTTGCTGCATATTAGCAACTTCCCCGTAAAAAACAAGCTGAATGGCTTATATTTGCCAATAGGGATTTAATTCATCCACAAAAACTTACATTAGTTTGTTTTTTATAATAGCAGTTTTGTTTTTTAGCTTTTTTATAATGATGACTTATTTATTTTTTCGTAGCCATCAGATAGATTTTTCTTGACCTCATAACGATACAGTTACTATAAGGTATGATGGTTTAAAATTTTTATACTCTATCTTTAAACGCTGTATTTTAAGAAAAAGGAATAGGGGTTTTTGATTAATAACTAAATAATTTCGTTGGTATACTAGACTACTCTTTGATTTTATATAGAGCCAAAAATACTTTAAAATAAAATTAATAATATCAATATTTTAGAGAAATATTCAACGCAGGTTATATTTTATAAATTAACAAAGTATTTTTGCTAAAGGTTATACTAAAAGCCAATGGCAAATTTTGTACAGATTTATTCTGTTATTAGCGTATTCATAATATTAGTAGCAAATAAATAGTATTTAAGGATAGATGATGACAACTCAACCGCACGTTTTAGCTTGTATTGATGGTTCAGCAGTGACGGAGTCTGTTTGTGATTACGCAGCATGGTATGCAAAGCGACTCGATATCTCGGTAGGATTGTTGCATGTCAGTGAAGTAGCAGCCTCAAGCAGAAGAGATTTGTCAGGGGCGATTGGTATGAACAGTCGCCAATACTTACTGGATGAATTGTCTCAGCTCGATGAGCAAAGAGCCAAGGTGGTCAACAGTTATAGCACTGCTTTGGTGCAAGATGCCAAAAGCCATATCCAAAGCCATTTCGATGCCGTAGACATCCATATTTATCAGCGCCGCGGTAAGCTGTTACCTGCTATCGAACATTTTAAAGAGCACAATTGCGCCATTGTTATGGGACGCCGCGGTGAAGACCATAAGTATAGCCGCATTAATATCGGCAGCCAAATTGAGACAGTTGCACGAGCATCAAGCGTACCGGTACTCATTTGCTCAGAGAAATTCAAAGAACCTCACTCATACATGATAGCCTTTGATGCTAGTAAAACCGCCAATAATGCTATTGCCATGCTATCAAAAAGCAATTTATTAAAAGGCTTGCAAGGTCATATCGTGATGGTCGGCAATGACAATGCAGCTGCAAAAAAAAGCCTTGTTGATGCACGTGCACAAATGGTAGCAGCAGGGTTTATGGTAGAGGCGCATCATTTACAGCAGATTGATGCGCTCAATGGATTACTGGCTTTTAAAATGGAGCATCAAATCGATATCATTGTGGTGGGTGCTTATGGACGCTCTAAATTACAGCATCTATTCCTTGGCAGCACTACGACAGAGATTATCGCCAGTACGCTATCGCCGGTTATTTTGGTGCGTTAATGATTGAAAAGAGTGGTTATCTTTTTAAAGATTTAGGGCGTGTTGAACATTCATAATTTCAACCAAAGATAAGCACAAGCAAGAGCCACCGTATTCTCATAACTCTGCTTGAGCTTATCAAATCTGGTGGCAACTGCTCTA
>NZ_CBCPJH010000060.1:0-8521 GCF_965118485.1 Psychrobacter glacincola
AGCATCCTATAATAATGTTGGTGAATACAATGAACATTGTATATTCAAAAATACTTCTCTTTTGCCTGGTTCCTATCGGTTTATTTATCTTATTTAAAGGTATCAAACTGTTAATGAGTGCCTTTAACGGCAAAGTGCTGTTGGAGATTCCTTATAACAATAGCGTTGGTCATTTTACTATTTCAAAACCAGGAACTTATTCTATTTGGCAAAAAGGGCTCTTATTCAACAAAACACCTGCTGCGAAATTTAGACCACAAGTTCGTAATACTGCTACTCGTATAGAAGTGAAGATTCATTCTTCAATACTCTCGCCGCGTGCGAATGGTTTTTCTGAGGGCATAATGCAGTTGTTTACCTTTAAGGCTGACACGGGAAACTATGAGCTAATATTGGGTGCAGGAACCAGTGTTTCTAGCTTTCAGACCATGATTGCAAAAGCAATACCGTTGGCTGATATTAATTTAGAACACTATTTTATTGAAGTTCGAGAAAGCCAGCCAGAGTTCTTGACACTACTCTCTATTCTTATCATATTGCTTGGATTTGGATCTGCAGTGGCTGGGTTGGTTTTAGGATTACTCGCTGATCAACTCATAAAATAATGGTAAATATCTGACACATGAATATTGCAATAACTCTCATCGGCTATAAAGCTATTATTAGTGAGCGATTTTTCAGAAGTTGCTTGGTTACACAATGCTGCTGTTTTACACAATTCGTTTTAGCGCATAATTGCTCGAATATAGATTGCTGAGCCCTATGTTTAATCATGAGTGCTTAATCATGAGTGCTTAATCATGAGTGCTTGGCATCTGACTAAAAATAATGATGGAAAGGTAGCTGAATTTACTTAGCTATTACTAATACTTCGACCCTCGTTATTTGACATGCGCTATATTGTCATTTAACGAGGGTTTTGCTTATCTAAGCGTTACTTTATGCTTTATTTACTGTTATTTTAAAGGAATCTATTATGACCATGAACGTTGATACTTCTCCAGCTATTGCCAATGCCACTACAAAAAAAACATCCATTCTTACTGCTGTTTCAGTAATTTTAGCAGGTAGCGTATTTGTCATATCTTCAGCCAATGCTGCACCTGAAGTAACTATTAACGCCGCTGCTGGCGGTAGCACTACTGTGGTTGAACAATACTCTGATGGCAAAACTGCTGTTATTACCGCCACGCCCAATAGTATCACTATGCAAGATGGCATGCCTTTTGCGGTCACTCAAGTCACCAATGTACCGCGTTATACGGTTCGCCAAGTTGCTAGCAATGGTGTTAGCAGTACGGTCGTCACGCAAGGTAGCGCCACGATTACTAGCGTACCTGTGACCAATCAAAGCAGCCGTGTTGATGTTATTGCGGTACCGACTAGTACCGTTACTCAAGTATTACCAATGACTCAAGTACTACCTGTTACCACAGCGACTCAATTACCAGTGATAAATACTTCAGTCATAAACGCACCCGTGACAATGATTACTTCTATAGATACTCTACAGCTAAAGCCAACCTTCAGCACACCTGATGTAGTCAACGCGCAAACCAAGGTGATGAAAATTCTTAAAAATAGCGATGGACGTGAAGTTGCCGTACCTGCCAACCATATCGCGCCTGGCGATATTATTGAATATCATACCGTTTATACCAATACTACAGCGCAGCCCGTCAATGATATCAATGCCATGGTTTCTCTACCCAATGGCGTAAAATTGGTGTCATTAAATAGCCCACTACCAACGCTTGCAACCACTGGTGGCGATACTTATCAAACTATTCAGCAAGTGGGTAACACCGTCGTGGTTAAAGAAAATTATTCTGGTCTGAAATGGAACTTGGTAAACCTGAGCCCAAATGCGGCACAGACCGTCGTTATACGTGCTAAGGTTCAATAAATACCGACCTACATTTAAAGTTTTAAAATGTAGTAAATGCTAAATCTAATAAAAGGTCTTGCGGGCTAGTTTCATAGTTGGCAAGGCTTTTTTTAGTGCGTGCTTAATTATTTATTAACCGACAAATATTTGCTATAGTGCTTTAATTCTTAAAACATATATTTGGTTATTATAAATATGTCCAATCTTACTGCTTCCTATTTATACAATCTTTTAATTTGTGGATCTATTATAAGCACCGCTACGGTGGCTGAAGCAGATGAATTACCTTTTGATGATAGCTTTTATCTGTCGACTATTTGTACTTCTTTGATGACTCATGAAGATAATGAATACTGCGATGATGGTTACATTCTTAAAAGCGAAACATTAAAGGACGGTAACGTGATAGAAACGGTACTTATGGAAGGTATGGGAGGCTACGGTTGGAGTCATACTGGTATTGATAAGATTGATGCTAATACCTACCATGTCTATTTCGGCTGTGGTAGTCCATGCGGCGCAAATATGCTATTTGGTCGTGGAGATAAAGAACAACATTTTGGCCTCTATTTCAATTTTGATGCAAAAAGCCGCTGTATCGTTGAATATAATCAAGATAAAAACCTATAGATCGCTCGTCAGTTTTTTACCGACAAAAAAATAACTTTACCCTCGACTTATGGTATCAGTGAGTCATCATTCATGCCAAAATATAATGTGGAGTTTGATAAGAAAGGAAATCTTGTCGTTACAGATTTTATGGGTAGTAATGATACTCGCCATCTACCTAACCCTTGTACTGCGCATTAGCTTTTAAGTGGCTAATAAAGCGTTTCTTTGCAGAGCGACACTATCTGTCGTATTGTTTGCCAAATTCTCCCATACTTACAGTGACTTACCCTTAGTTTTGATAAAATAACACTTCATTGCTGACAGGGTAAATAGCGCTTATGGCAACCATCAATTATGAACGACTACAAGGCAAGCTCAATATCTTAGCGGACGCCGCTAAATATGACGTTTCTTGCTCTTCCTCCGCAGGTACGCGCAAAAACCAAGGCGGTGGTCTCGGCGATGCCTCAGCAACAGGCATTTGCCATAGCTATACTGAAGATGGTCGCTGCGTTAGTCTGCTTAAAATCTTGCTGACCAATCATTGTATTTACGACTGTGCTTATTGTACTTCTCGTAAAAGTAATGACACCCCGCGCGCCGCTTTTAGTGTCGAAGAAGTGGTTGATTTAACCATGCAGTTTTATCGCCGGAATTATATCGAAGGGCTGTTTCTCAGCTCAGGTATTTTTAAAAGTGGCGACTATACGATGGAACGCTTGGTTGAGGTCGCCAAGATATTGCGTACCCGCGAGCGTTTCAACGGTTATATACATTTAAAAACTATCCCAGGTGCCTCAAAGGAGTTGTTATTAGAAGCGGGATTATACGCCGATCGGCTGAGCGTTAATATTGAGATTCCAACTAAGTCGGGCTTGGCTCTGTTGGCACCAGAAAAATCGCATGATGAATTAAAAGCACCGATGGAAACGGTTAAAACTGAAATTATTACTATCAAAGAGAGCCGTAAAACGCATAAAAAAGCACCGAAATTTGTACCTGCAGGTCAAACCAGTCAGATGATCGTTGGGGCTAGCAATGAAACTGACTTGCAAGTGATTCAGTTATCGAGTCATTTTTATAAGCAGTATGATTTAAAGCGGGTCTACTACTCAGGTTATGTACCAATGCTATCTGACAGCCGCTTGCCAGCGATTGGTACACCTGTACCTATGGTGCGTGAGAACCGTCTCTATCAAGCGGATTGGCTGATGCGTTTTTATGGTTTCGGCGCGCATGAAATCGTTGAGCCAGACTCACCTTTTTTAGACTTAGACTGTGACCCAAAGCTGGCTTGGGCAATCCGCCATCGTGAGCATTTTCCGGTTAATATTCAGACAGCGACTTATGAGATGATTGTGCGCATACCAGGTATCGGTACCAAAACTGCTAAAAAAATAGTCAAAGCGCGTAAGTTTAATCAACTAACCCTTTATCATTTGAAAAAAATGGGTGCAGCGGTTAATCGCGCCAAATACTTTATCGCAACGACTGGTAAAAACGAGCATCTCGCCCATTTAACCCGTGATAACTTCCGTCAGTATGTACTGGCGCAAACGCAGACTAAGTTTAAAGATGAACGTAGCGGACAGCTGGCATTGTTTTAAACAGCAGTATGATAGATAAATTTAGCCAAAATCATGAAATTATCTTAGGATAAATAATGTCGCAATCACTGTCAGAACTTGTCAAAAATCAAAACTACCGGCTGGGTCAATTGACGCCCAGTATTGTGCTTTATGAGCCAAGTTTTGAAGGCTGGCTCAGTGCAGTCTTTTACGTCTATACCAATCGCTTACAAGAAGATATGTCGCTACAGCTCATCGCACAGAACTGTTATGTGCCGTCATTACTCTCTCATGCAGTCAGTGTTGAAACCGATGCCAACCACTCTGAGCGAGTACTCACAAAGTTAAATAAACTCTTAGGTCGCTCGGGTATGCGTCATATACTGTGGGGATTTTTATCAGAAAAAGATGATATTGGCACGACTCTATTTCAAGTGGTCAAATACGCCATTGAATATCCAAGCCGCCATATTATGGACGATTTGGGTAATCTTAACGTCTTAGAGCTGGTACAAACAGTCAAGTCTGTTGGTCGTGAAAAGCATCGTATGGAAGCTTTTGTACGCTTTGAACATACGGTTGAAAACATTTACTTTGCCCGCGTCGAGCCGGACTTTAATGTCTTGCCGCTGATTAGTGAGCACTTTCGTCAGCGTTATCAAGACCAGCACTGGGCAATTTATGATTTGGCGCGTGGCTATGGTATTTATTATGATAAAAGCCAAAGTACACCTAAACGCCCCGCTGCTCTGCAAACCATTACTGAGCTTGATGAGGCAGTACTGCGTAATCCTGCTAGTATTCATAGCGAAGATGAGCAGCGTTATCAGCGTTTTTGGCAAGGGTATTTTACCAACGTCAATATCAAAGAGCGTAAAAATACACGTCTGCATAAGCAGTATTTACCGCAGCGTTATTGGAAATATCTGAGTGAAAAACAAGTATTACCAAACGCTGAGCACCTCAAAAAACAACGCTAAATATTTGATTACCATAATTTATATTTTCTGTATTTACTGACGACAAAGAATAGCCATTGCCTATGCTATCTTTTTATCTTGGTGGTTGAGTTTTAGCTGCTTTTCACTGACAATAGCAGCTTGATATCCTCAACTAGTGACCCACGCCATTATGAAAGTTATGCGTTTACTGTCGTCCTTAAAGCATGATGAATCCGAGCGCGGTATTTTTCATCTTGGGCGCGCTTTGGTCAAAAACGAGCATACCTCAATCATTATCTCTAGCGCTGATGAAGACAATGAATTGGTCAGACGTTTAAAGCGTGATGGCAATCACTATCATCAGCTACATATGAATAAGAAATCTTGGTTGGCATTGCTACAGGTCGTGCCACTTCGACGTTTGATTGAAAAATATGATCCTGATATCATTCATGTGCACTCGCGCACGCCTGCATGGATATTGCATCTAGCACTACGCCGTGCACGGGTAAAACGTCGACCAAAACTGGTCTCGACCATGTACGGCTTTTATCCTATTAATAAATACTCACAAGCGCTGCTCGATGTCGATACCATTATTACCGTTTCTGATAGTGTGACTGATTATCTTAAAAGTGGGCTGCGCCGTGAGGAGCTAGATCCTCGTGTGATTAAGCGTATCTACCGCGGTGTTGATATACGCCGTTACCCTTATCGGCACAATCCATCGGTGTATTGGTTACGTCATACCTTTGCTGAATATCCTGAGCTTGAGAATAAGAAATGGTTGGTATTTCCAACGATTATCGGTAATGAATATGGACAAGAATGGCTGATTGATATCTTAGGTAACTTAGAAGCAGATTTTCCTAATATTCATGTCATTATTATGGATGAGGATTATCGACCTTCTGATGTCGCCCATGAGGACTTTCGCCAACGTAGTAATACCTTGGGGCTTGGCGATCGCATTACTTATGTAGGCAGTAAGCGTAATGACATGCGCGAGTGGTTATCAGCGGCAAATATCGTCATGGCACTTGCCAATCAGCCTGAATCTATCGGTATCAATGCTTTGCAGGCCATTCATTTGGGGACGCCGGTCATTGGCTGGGATCAAGCGGCATTTAGTGAAATCCTGCGACCGCTCTATCCACAAGGCTTGGTCAAAAAATACAACGCCAATGCCCTTTGTAAAGCGGTGCGCAACCAGTTAGAAAGCGTGACGCGCCCTGAAATGACTAACAAATTTACCATGCGTGAGATGATTAATGAGACCTTAGCGGTCTATAAAAATTTGCATGAGCTAGCATTGGCAGAAGAAAAATCGGTAGCGGATGCTTTAGCCGTGAGGAGACATAAAAAAATCTTCGGCGTTACTGATCAACACAATACCTCTAAGACCAGTATAAATAAGCAAACAGTGAATAAAGTAAGGTTGCTTAAAGATAAGCCTAAAGCTACGTATAGCAATAAGGACATAGAAAATACAGATGATGCTTAACTGCTGTCATCTTCAACTTGGCTGCTTACCTACCGCTTTTTTGCTGCGTCTGGTTTAATAAGTGGTCGGTGTATGTGCGCTTACCATACGGGTAATAGCATCGGTAGGATTGATAAAAGTATGTGGAAAACTGGTATCAATCACATAACTGTCTCCTTCATTTAGCAAATACGTCATCTCTTCGATACGAATCAATACCTTACCCTCAATAGCCGTTCCAATCTCCTCGCCTTCATGAGTAATCTTTTCTTCCATTGAGCTATTTGGCTGATAAGTCTCAATCAGAAATCCAAGATTTTTGGTGGTGCTACAGTTATACAGCTGCTTCAAAGATACCCGAATACTCGGCTCACTCAGCTCTATTAAATTTTTTGGGGTAACCTTGCCAGTTTACGTTGCGATTAACCTTTTGCAATGCAAATGTGCATAAAATTACTGAGCAGCAACCAACACTACCCTATTAAAAAGATAAACTTAAGAAGTTAAGCATAGAAATATAAACATAAAAAGATACGCAGAAGCGGATTTCAATTCTAAATGAAAGGACTAATAATGAGCGATTATCAAGTGAGTAACCCAGCTACTGGTGAAGTGGAAGCAAACTATGCTACTGCGACTGAGCAAGATATTCAACAAGCGATTGAGCAAGCTGACACAGCCTATCAAGACTGGCGCAAAGTCTCGCTAAGTGAGCGCAGTGCATTACTACAAAAAATTGCTGACATCTATCTTGAGCGTCAAGATGAGCTCGCACGTATCGTAGCAACAGAGATGGGCAAGCCTGTCGCGCAAGCAAAAGGCGAGATTGAACTGGTCGCTGATATTTTTCGTTACTATGCCGATAATGGAGAGCAGCTATTAGCGCCCAATAAAATCGATGTTGATACAGGATCTGCCTTTGTAGAAAAGCTCCCTGTCGGTGTACTTTTGGGCATCATGCCATGGAACTATCCGCATTATCAGGTCGCACGATTTGCAGCACCAAATTTTATGGCAGGTAATACACTGATCTTAAAACACGCTCCGCAATGCCCTAAGACTGCAGAAGTTATCGCTGATATTTTTAAAGACGCAGGTCTACCAGAGGGTGTCTATAACAATGTATTCGCAACCAACGAGCAAGCAGCGACTATTATTGAAGATAGCCGCGTACAGGGTGTCTCATTGACAGGCTCTGAGCGAGCTGGGCAAGCGGTTGCTAAAGTAGCAGGCGGTGCCCTTAAAAAAGTCGTGCTAGAGCTTGGCGGCTCGGACGCTTTTATCGTCGCAGCCGATGCTGATATCGAGCAAGCAATACAAGGCGCTATAGAAGGTCGATTTGGCAATACCGGACAAGCATGTAATGCTGCCAAACGCCTAATCGTTGTTGAGTCAGTTTACGATAAATTCGTCAAAGGCTTTACCGATGCCGTACGTGGTATGAGCTTAGCTGATCCGCTTGATGACGGCACTTTTATGGGTCCTATGTCATCTCAAGCGGCAGCGACCAACTTACAAGAGCAGTTAGATAGCGCCATTCAAGCAGGGGCAACTGTACTGGTCGAAGGTGGTATAGTCAAAGATAAGCCAGGTGCTTGGTTTAAACCTGCCGTACTAACAGATGTTGATGAGTCAATGGATGTCTATCGTCAAGAGCTGTTTGGTCCAGTGGCGGTCATTTATAAAGCCCGTGATATCGATCATGCAATTAAAATTGCTAATGACGTGCCCTTTGGACTTGGCGCTTCTATTCAAACGCAAGATGCAGAGTTGGCAGCTAAAATAGCTGATGCATTAGAAGTCGGTATGGTCACGATTAACGCGCCTTCTGGTAGTGAAGCCAATACGCCATTTGGCGGTGTGAAGCGCTCAGGTTTTGGTCGTGAGCTTGGTAATCTTGGGATTACTGAATTTTTAAACTATAAATTAATTCGTGATAAATCTTAATTAATCCGGTTTAGTAGTGATAGAACTAAAAAAGCCTAGCGGTCATTCATAGACGCTAGGCTTTTTTTACGATTGTTTATAA
>NZ_CBCPJH010000061.1:0-7793 GCF_965118485.1 Psychrobacter glacincola
AATTAATTTAATCTCTTTATATCAGTTTAGTCGTGTTTGTAGCGCTATACAGGCATCAAACTATTAGTGTTAGATACGGATTTAATGATTATGAATTCGACAGAATGGATGATTCTTATTAAGCTTTCTGATTAAAACCTCCTAAGTACGCTTTGCGGCTACATACCTTCCAAAATTGTCTAGCACACCTTGCCAATCTGCCCACTCCTCGTTGCTGGGGATCGTCGGATCAGCGTTAAACGTCTGTCGGACGATAGTGCCAGTGCCGTTTTCGGAAAAATCCACGCGAATAAGGCGGTCATCATCCATCTGCCGCCATTCGAGCAGACGGTTTGTTTCTACTTGCGTGTAGATAGCAGCAAAATCGAAACCTGACTTACCAACTTTAGACTCGATGCGCAGTTCTAAAAAGCCACCAACCTTCAAGTCGTTCGATGCCGTGATCGTATGCCATTCGCCGCAAGAGTCCCATTGTAGGATATCATTCGGATCATTGAAAGCGTGCCAAACGACATCGATCGGCGCAGAAATTTTGGTTTCAGTAATGATTTTCACGAGTTAGAGCTCCACGGTGCGAGTAAAGTTTTTTATCTTCCTAGATTTTTAAATTCTAAAAAGTAAGGTGTATTGTTGTATTCTCTCAAAATGTTGAGCTTCCGACAATCTTAGGGTGGTTTAGTCTTATAAACGTGTTAAATAGAGTATACCTAAAAAAATACAACCTAAACTAAAGTGAATTACGTTCAAAAATCAAGACAAATGATTTGGGTAAGTATGAAAATCTATCACTAAATGATCTCAAGTTGATTACAAACTGTCTAACCCTATGGGATGATTTTACTTATCAAAAAAGCTTAGAGGAAACAGAGAAACATAAAGTAGAGTATTACAAGGACTGCGAATTGCAAATGAGCGCACTACGCGAAAAGCTAAGTGCCATTGAATTGCATACCATGTATAGCGGCCTGTTATAAATAGTAAACCCTCACCTATGCTGCTCATTTTTTTATCAAGGTTATATCTAACACTGCTGTTCGATGCTTTTTAAACGCATCGAACTATTAGCTAATTCCTTATCAAGCCATCATCACCATCGGTCTCTAATGCAGGAACACGTTCTTGTATCGCACGATAGAACCCATCTTTGTCTTTTGGTGATATCACTATACTCCCCCCTTCATATCTTATCTCAATCCTTTCTAAGGACAGTGCTGGAGCCGATAACATACTGTTGGTAGGAGCGATATGTGTAATGTCTTTCAATGGGATGCTCTGAGTAGAAAAATCATTCTTCACGAACAGTCTGTCCTCTGACAAACTGTACTTTATATTAAAAAATATCAACAAGAGCAATATTGCTCCTGGCATGGTAAAAAGACTAATAAACAGTATTCTTCTAATAGAACTATCGTTGTAAACCCATTCCCATACAGGTACTAAAATGAGTAATAAGCTAGGGCGTGTCATCAATTAAGCCAAATGACACAAGAAACCAGATGAATCGCACTGAGGAAATGACTGGCTAACTTATCATAGCGAGTAGCAATCGCGCGGTACTGTTTAATCTTGGCAAAGAAGTTCTCGATCAGGTGCCCTGCTTTATAAAGTTCTTTATCCAAGTCTATTGGCTGCAGTCGGTGACACTTGGACGGTATGACTGCATGGCCTTGTACCGCTTTAATCGGTTCAATAACGCGGGCATCAGCATTGTAAGCTCTATCGGCAAGCCACGTTTGGCTAATACTGACATCAAGCAGTTCATCTGAGCCACATAAGCCATGAGCTGCGCCACCTGTTAGATAAAAGCCAGTAGGATTGCCTAGCGCATCTGTACGAGTATGTATTTTAGTGGTCAGTCCACCTTTGCTGCGTCCAATGGCTTGATCCCTTTTTTTCCAGCACTGTGCTGATGGGCTTTAACAATCGTGGCATCTAGCATGGCATATTCATCATCTGATTGTTCGGACAGCTGATTAAAAACCTGCTCCCATACGTCTTTTTTTGACCAGCGACTAAAACGAGTATGAATCACTCTAAAGTCGCCAAAGCGTTCTGGTAGGTCTCGCCAAGGGATGCCGGTCTTATAGCGATAAAGAACTGCTTCTATGAACAAGCGGTTATCCTTTGCAGTAACACCAACGTCACCTGGTTGACCTGGCAGGAGATCTTTAATTCTCTCCCATTGGTCATCACGCAGGGCATGTCGTCTTTTCATAGTGTCCGATCTCCTAAATACGATTTAAGTATAGCTTATTCTGAAATATCTCTGCTAATCGATGACACACCCTAGAACCTAATATTAAAAACGCTAACCAGAAATCGATCTTTGATGTAAATACAGCATTTACCATAATTTTTTTAGCAAAAAGTCCTTAGTTAATGTTTATATTCGGAAAGCTGGCTTCGTGTAAAAAGCGAAATACACTGTCTGACCCCTCCTATCAAATACGTATAACTAAACTTGGGAGATTTTGATTACGCAGCATGACGATAAAAATTAAACCAAACCTGTCTTAGCGATCTATACTCTAAGGGAATCAGCTATTTCACCCTTCAAACCTATTAATAGACCACTTAAAACAGACTGCTAAACTAACTCATCTATTGCTTTACGCATCATAGAACCACACGGTCTTCATCATAAAGCCAACTCATAACTCGTACTACGCCCCGAAGCCTGAGATTTCTTCAACATCCCCTTCTCTATCAAATAATTGATATCTCTTAGTGCAGTGTCTATAGAACACTTAGTCATCACTGCCCATTTCTTGGTAGTCAACTTTCCATAAAAGTCAGTCAGTAAAGCATTCAGCATAGCTGCTTGTCTGGTGTTCAAAGCATGCTGTCGATGCATCTGCCAAAAACTCGCTTTATGAATAATTTTATCTGTGGTCGTTTGAGCAACAATAAGTGCTTGTTCTAGCGTTTGTAGAAACCAAACCAACCACTCAGTGATGTCAGTATCACCTTTTTGCGTTCGCTCCAGTATCTTATAGTAGTCATTGCGCTGTTTAAGAATCTGCGCTGACATACTATAAAATCGTTGGCTACTATTATCGCTTTGTGCCAGTGCTCTCTCAGTAATGGCACGGGTTAATCGCCCATTGCCATCATCAAAGGGATGTAAAGTGACAAACCATAAATGAGCAATGCCTGCCTTGATAACCAAATCCATATTCTCCTGCTCATTTGGTGACGTGTTAAACCATAATAAAAACTTGTCGAGCTCATCTGCTAGTCTATCCGCACTAGGAGCAACGAAATGAACTTGCTCTCGACCATAACCGCCAGAAACCACTTGCATAGGTCCTTGACTGTCATCACGGATACTACCCGCTTTGATACGATACAACCCACTATACCCATCTGGGAATAAAGCCCTATGCCATCCCAGTAAATCATCCAACAATAATGGTCGCTTGTAGTGATAGGCTGTGCTTAGCATCATCTCCACCACCGCATCAATCTCACGAGTGGTTGCAAGCATACTGTCATTATCTACACCTAAATGCCGTGCAACTGAGGAACGCACTTGCTCATTATTTAATGACTCACCCTCAATCTCTGATGTTTTGACGATCTCCAACGTGACGGCATCTAACTGTGCCTCAACGTTAAGATCGAACCCTAGCGTTAGCAACTTTCCAAGCAAACGCCCTTGTAATATCCGCACACGACTGACCAATGGCAGCAGTTTTTTATCTGACCATTGCCAATCAGTCCAGTCTGGATATTCATGAATGTAGGTAATATGCTTCATATTTTTCTCAGTTATATGCAGAGATTAAAAGATTAATCTCCTTATATTATGCAGAGATAATAATATAAAGACAATGCTTAGGGGTTGGAACAAGAAGAAACTAACTTGAAGAATAAGACAGAAGAAAGATATTGTTTATAAAAAATGTATTATTTTTAGCTTAATCGACACTAGAGTAGAGGTAAAAAGACTATAAAATCATAGTGCCCAAATACGTGCTAAACTTTATCTTATACTCATTGACGTTGCCTTTTTTTAATTATAAAATAGCTATAAGCTAATAGAATCAATACATATAAGATAACGTCATATTACGATATTTGGTCGACCTACCTTGACATGGTAGAGGTTGTTAGCAGTTCGAGTCTGCTTATGCCTACCAAATATTTAGAAAGCCCCGGTCTAACGACTAAGGCTTTTTTGTCCGTAAAATATGGGCTGTAGCGGAAAATTTTTACTCGTAACACTCTGTAATCATCACTACTTAGGCTCTTTCAATTTACTCAAAATTAACGATGGTGACCAAAATGTGATCAGCCTTTAAAAATGCCTAAACTAAAATCTCCCAAGTTTATGTCTATGGATTTGACAGCAGAGGTCAGTATCTAGAGGGGACTTTAAGTGAATGAGCGCCTTTAAAACGCAGTAAACGCAAAGCATTAAGCGTAACCAGCACGGTTGCGCCGGTGTCAGCCAATACCGCGATCCATAAGCCAGTAATACCTAACACCGTAGTAATCAGAAATACTGCCTTTAGACCAAGCGCAAAGATCACGTTTTGATGAATATTGGATAAAGTTGCGCGCGATAGAGCAATCAAATGAGCGACATCGGTCACGCGACTTTTCAATAAAGCGACATCGGCCGTTTCAATGGCTACATCTGTACCGCCACCCATAGCGATGCCGACATCTGCCGTTGCTAGCGCTGGCGCATCGTTAATACCATCACCAATCATTGCTACTTTATTACTGTCCTTCATCTCATTGAGCAAGCGCAGTTTATCTTCTGGCAATAGCTCAGCTTCCCATTCCACGTCTAAATGACTAGCAAGCGCTTGAGCAGTTAGGCGGTTGTCGCCCGTGAGCATAACGGAGCGTATGCCCATCGCTTTAAGCTGCGCCACACCCTCGACAGCATCATCTCGCAACTCGTCTCGTAGCGCTATCAACCCAAGTACTTCACTACTTTGTTCATCGAACAGCACCGAAACGGTTTTTCCCTCATTTTGTAGTGCTTCAATATGGGTATTTTGTTTAGAGGTTATCGAGGTTTCATTAGCAGCATATACAGGCGATCCGATAGCTAGAGCACGCCCAGCTACCGTCGCATGCACCGCTTTACCAGCAGTTGCATAAGCATTGCTGGCTACTGGAATAATAATATCAGCGTCGTTTGCATAATCAATAATGGCTTTTGCAAGCGGATGGCTAGAGGCGGACTCGACACTGGCAAACAGCGCCAATATCTCGTTCTCACCTTGAGAGCTTGCACCTTTTGTGAAGGCAGTAATATCAGTGACGCGGGGCTTGCCTTCAGTTAAAGTACCCGTTTTGTCAAAAGCCACGGTATTGACGCGACCAATGATTTCAAGAGCGCTACCACCTTTGATAAGCAAGCCGCGACGCGCGCCAACTGCTAGACCAGAGGCGATAGCGGCTGGGGTTGATAGCACCAGTGCGCACGGGCAAGCAATCAGCAACAATGCCAAACCACGATATAACCAAGTCGCCCATTCTCCACCTAAAGCCAAGGGCGGAACAACAATAACCAGTGCGGCAATAGCTATCACTGCTGGAGTGTAGTAGCGACTAAATTTTTCGATAAAACGAGCAGTGGGAGCTTTGGAGGCTTGGGCTTGTTCTACTAGCTCAATAATGCGCGCAATCGTATTATCGGCAGCTGTTTTTTCTACACGGATTTGCAGCGCTCCCTCCAAATTGATGGAGCCTGCAAATACCTTGTCGCCTACCGTTTTGCCAACGGGAATAGACTCGCCAGTGACGGGCGAATCATCAAGGCTAGAATCACCTTGAGTAATAACGCCATCGGCAGATACCTTATCACCAGGGCGTACCAGTACCAAATCATCAACCTGTAATGATGCCGCAGGAACGCTACGCTGTCCGCCTTGTGCATCGAGTAAAATTGCAGTTTTTGGAACCAATGAGGCCAAAGCTCTAATGCCGGCCCGCGCCCGATCAGCAGCGACACCTTCTAATAGCTCACCGACTGAGAACAAGAAAACTACCGCTGCGGCCTCCTCAGGCTCACCAATAATAAGCGCACCAATTGCCGCCACAGACATCAGCATTTCAATCGAAAAAGGAGTACCTGTCATTGTTAAGGCTACGGCTTTGCGAGCAAAGGGAAAAACACCCACGATTACTGCAACAGCGAATGCCCACATGCCATAATCAGGAAAAAGTAACGACAGCGCATAGGCAACGCCCATCAAAATACCGAGACCAACGACTTGCTTGCCTTTGCGAGTTTGCCACCAACGCTGCTGTTCTGTAGCGGATTGATTGCTACTATTTGCTGCGTTTGACTCATTTGTAGTGGCAGATATACCAAAACCAAGACGCTTAATGGTTTTTTCGATATCACTAAATTGGGTAGCCCCATCAGGAGCTAGCGTTAGCTCTAACTTCTCTGTAGCGAAGTTTAACCGAATGTCAGAAACATCAGGCATACGGGCTAGCGCCGTTTCGATTTTGCCGACGCAGCTGGCACAGTCCATCCCTTTGATATGATATTGCATAAGAAATTCTCCATTGAATGATGCTATTATGAACCCTCTAGTGGCTTTATAGTCAATAGACTATATACCCTACAATAGATTTTATTTCTTCAATACCGAAATCTATCAATACTTTGAAGTTCTAAACTAAAGAGGCCATTATGCCAATCAAAATAGGTGAGCTTGCCAAACGCACTGGTGCCACAGTAGAAACCATCCGCTATTACGAAAAAGAGCAATTATTACCAGAGCCGTCTCGTAGCTCTGGTAACTATCGCTTGTATAATGAGTCGCACATGGAGCGGCTACAATTTATCTTGCATTGCCGTACGCTTGATATGACCTTGGATGAAGTGCGAATCTTACTAAAGTATTGGGATGAACCCGATAAGGAGTGTGGCAATGTGAATAGCTTGTTAGATGAGCATATTCGTACCGTGGAGATACGAATGAATGAATTAATGCAGTTAAAAAAACATTTAATCACTTTACGCCAGAAATGTGTAAGCGAGGCCTCGGCTAAGTCTTGTGGGATATTGAATTCTCTTGCCGATAACACCTGTCATAACTAGTCATATCAGTAGTGGCTATGTCGATTGATTAAGTGGTCGATTGATTGAGTGTGGAAGAATCAAATATGCTCCAATAGCAAGCTTAAAAAAACTCAGTGATGATAGTAAAATCAAGACTGAGTTAGTGAAAAACGATAATGACGTGATGGTGTAGTTATTAATATATTCTTAGCTGGAAATAGCTTAAATTTGCTGTTCTACAGAGCCAATATCAGCATAAACTTCAGTCGTGCCGTCTTTATTTATTTGCATAATCTGGTACGGTTCAAACTTATTTTGATACTCCATACCTGGGCTACCGACAGGCATACCCGGTACAGCAAGACCCATTGCTCGTACAGGCGGATTCTCTAAGAACTTTGCCATATATTTCGCTGGTACGTGACCTTCAAAAACATAGTCATCAGTGGTAACGACAGTATGGCAAGAGCGCATCTCATTTGGCACACCAGCCTGGTCTTTAAATGACGCTAAATCTTTTGGGTGCTCAGCGGTTGCACTCAATCCATTACTTTGTGCATGATCAATCCACCCCTCACAGCAATCACAATTGATATCTTTATAAACCGTTGCCGAAACCTTTTTAAGTAGGTCTGGATTGCTTACGGATGTTGTCATCATAGGTGCATTTTGATCATGTGGCTCAGTGACTTCTGACGAAATTGCTGCGTGCTCAGTTTGCGTAGAACGCCTATTATCAGAGGCGCTCGTATTGGAT
>NZ_CBCPJH010000062.1:0-6912 GCF_965118485.1 Psychrobacter glacincola
CTTTGTTTTTTAATGATTAAAACATAAATTAATTTACTTAATTTTGCATAACAATGATTTATTCCATGGGTATGAATCAGGGTTATCAATACATGATTTAGAATCAATACGTGCATAATAACCATCTACACGTTTAGTAATACTAGGTATGACTTGAGCCTTAGCTAGTTCATCATAGTCTGCTTGTCGATTACTGATTTCAGCTTTACTGGGAATAAATAACCAAGATAGACCAAATGTTAAAAGAACAACTGAGAGACAGACAGCAATAAGCACAGCAGTCACTTTCCAGCTAAGCTTTTTTGCTAAGTCATCGCTAAAATCACTTCCAATATCTTTAAGCTTGTCTTTGGTATTTTTGATAATGTCAGTAACGGTACCTTCTACACTCTCTTTGAGCTTCTTGCTTTGATCGTCATACGTGCTCTCATACAGTTTGAAAAAGCCCTGTCTCTCTTTAAATTCAGTTTTTGAGTTGGTAGCAGCAACCTTAATATCTTCTAATTCTTGTCCAACCTTATCAGCAACCGTTGATAGTTTTTTAGTTGCTGTGTCTATGTGGGTAGTAAAGCCTTTATTTATCAGGGCATGGTAGCTTTCTTGGTTTTTCTCAAAGGCTACGCTTATAGTTTTTTTGATAGATTGAATGGTGTTGTCTGTGATCGACTGGGCGTTATCTTGATACGTTTTTAATAGCTCAGTTAACTGCCTTATCATTGCTGAAATTTGTTTTACATGTTCATCGTTAGTTTGACCCTGAGCTTTACCTTCTGCTAATAGCTCTTGCTGGTGTTCGATGAGTATTTGAAGGGTAAATATTATTTCTGTTATTTCAATCGACTGGGCGTTGTCGGTCATATCTGAAATCCTAGTCCTCTGCTACGACTGCGATCGATATCATAGCTATGGTCATTAATGGCTGCTGAGACGCTCTGTAGGCGCTCCTGCTGCGCTTGTGTGAGGTTTTGCTTATGCTCAGGTACCATAGCATCAAAAACGCCCTTTAATGCTGCTGTATACTCTTTTTGCGTCATGCTCTGTCGTGTGCTTTTGCTACTATCTAATGCTGACTGCGATTGCTCGATAAGGGTGTTGCCTAAACGCTCGTATTGAACCTCTGCAAGCTCTCGTTGGTGCTTTGTGGTACTAGGGTCGCGTTGATAGCTTGTTAGCTCTCGCATGAGGGTGTCTGCGGCTACAATAGCCACAAGGTGCTTTCCAAACTCGCTGTCTGGGTCTATTTTCTGTAAGTATGGCTTATCAAATTTAATGAGTTGCTGTGCTAGTCGCTTAAAGTTCTGATTAAATTGCCGTGTTTCCATAGCAATCCTTTCGCTTATTTGGTCTCTGCGCTGTTGTTGCTCTCGCTTCTCTTGTTCTAACTGCTCTTGCTTTTTTTGTTCAGCGGCAGCTATTTTCTGCTGTCTTAGTCGCTCTTGTTCGGCTTGTTGTGCCTTTTCACGGTCAAGCTTTATGGTTTTAAGTCTGTTTGCCATATCGTAAGCGCGTGTTAGGTCTGCTTGAGAGACTTTGCGCTCTTTAAATTCAGGTTTAGGCGCAGCTGGGACAATGAATAGCTTGCTTTCGCGTAGATCGGCAATGGTTCGATCTGCTTTAGCATTGGTTTTTTGGTTGTCGTCTAGGTGTTTGTTCCAAACCAATGCATTAGACTGGATAATCTCACGGTTAAACTTGCCTTTCTCGGTCGGTACCCCTTTACGTTCCAAGTGCGTCGCGTCTTTACCCATCTTGAGTTGTGGCACTAGGTCAATACCTTGTGACTTATAGCTACGGCTGTCGATTAGGTTATGCCCTTTTGCTTCTAATACCTTGTTTGCCGTATGCTCCCACAGTTCGCGTACGGCTTTAACTTCCACGCTCATGCGCGGCAAGCCCTTTTTTCTGCGGTCATCGTCTGATATTTCGCTATCGGCTTTATCTTTGGTGAGATATATTTTACCGTCATCATCAATCGTGGCAGTGCGCGTAGTTAATAAGATATGGGCATGGAAGTTAAGAGGGCTTGCACCGCGCTCGATTTCCTTAACCGTTGGCACATGGATCGCACAATCTGCGATCACCTGATATCTATCGGCTAGGGTTCTGGCGAAGTCATGGGCTAAATCTTTGCGATCTTGTTCGCCCAATTCATGTGGTAAGGCAATCAGCCATTCACGAGCCACGCGACTATTTTTTCGGGTTTCATTACGTTCTGCCATGTTCCATAATTCGGCTCTGCCAATCTCGCTATCAGCTAAGGCCGTCGGCAGAATAATATCGGCACTTAATACGCCGCTGCGTTTTTCATAGTCGTGGAGCTTGCCGTGATCTTTGTCTTCATCAAGTAATTTATCACCAGCACGATAAGCGGCAGCAGCAATCGCACTTTGTCCTTTTGCTCTGGATACTGACTTGGTGCTTGCCATGAATATCGCCATAACGATTGCCTAATTACGAGCTTGGTTTTTTGGGGTTTGGGGTGTCCCCAACGTGTTTTGAGAATTGGGAAATATGAACCGTTAGGTGAATATATCACAGTTCTCGAAAACGCGCTCTTAGTCAGAGGGACACAACCATCTCTCAATAGAATAGTATGCATTTCATCATGCTATTCTATTGAATCTAATTTAACCAATACATGGAATTATATTTAAATATTAATTTTAGCCCACAACCCTTGATATTAGGTCGTTATATTGAGCTGTGAGTTAAAATAAATCAGTAGTAAGTTTCTAATCAAATGTTTTCTGAGGCTGGTTATAGTCAGACGATTTTTAGCGATATACTTGAGAACATAGTTCCGAAAAATCCTTTTGGCATATAGGTTATAGCTGATTTACAGTAGGTTGTCTTTACTCAACAAAAATCAATCCATTAAACCTTGTGTTTAGAGCCAATTAAATCTAATATAGCAAGTTAACCTCAACCGTAATTATGGAGATTATTATGCAAAAAGTTTTTCCGCCAGAACTAGGTACAGTAAAAGGCAAGTGCACGCTACAAGGCGGATACGCACGCTAAAAGGACACTAACCGATGTATTTAGAGATCAAATCAAGTGAAGGTAAGAGATATCTTTTTGATGGGCTATCAAACGACATCTATAGTTTAGATCCTGATTTCGAGATCATCGAAGGTGCAAGTCGAGAGCAATTGGGGTTGCCAGATATAAAAAGATCTGTCCTCCCTGATACTCAAACAGAATTGAAAGTCAGAAACTCTGCTAAAACCCTAATTCTTGAATTAACAGAGCAGTGTAATTTACGTTGTACATACTGTGTCTTTGATGATGCTTATCCTCAAGAGAGATCTCACTCTTCTACTAAATTGAACCATTGTATAGCCAAACAGAAAATAAACGATTTTTTCCAACGTGCTAGAGAAGATGCCTACATTATTTTTTATGGCGGTGAGCCACTCTTAGAATTCAATGAAATAGTAGAGCTAACTAACTACGCAAAATCTCTATTCAAAGATAGAGTAAAGTTTTCTTTTACTACTAACGGCATGGCATTAACAAAAGATAAGTTTGATTTTCTAATAAGAAATGATTTTTTGATAACAGTAAGCTTAGATGGTTATCAGAAAAATCATGATTCAAAAAGAATAACAATAAATGGAAAACCGAGTTGGAATAAAATTATGAGCAACCTTCAAGATTTGAAGGGCTATAGTTTAGAATTTTACTCATCAAAATTAATTATAAACAGCGTAATTAATAGTATTGATGATCTTGATTATATCAATAGAGAAGTTAATTCCAATGAATTGCTTAAAGGGATTGATATTCGATTTTCTTTTCCTCTGCAAGACTCTATCCTAGAAACTAGGAAGTATAACAAATTTAATAATGATCACTATGATAATTTAAAAAACATTTTTCTAAACGAAGACTTCTCAGACAATAGTTTTTATAAAGACAGGCTCTTACCGTTAGTTCAAAAGATAGCCTTTAGAAAATTAGGTGAGGACGCTCAGGAAGGTAAGAAGAAATGCACCCCTTTTGCCAATCGTACATATATACGTTCGAATGGTGAAATGCAGTTTTGTGAACGCATATCTTCCTTCAATATTGTGAAAGACAGCGATGAAATAGTAGATGCTTCGCATAGTATCCAAGGTGAGTTCTATGCTAACAAGCATGATTCTTGCTCAAAGTGTTTCGCATATAACTTCTGCGAGCTATGCCCTGCTTCTTTCTATTATGAGGGTAGCTTCCACGATAAGCACGTTGAGATTTGTGATAACTTCAGAGAAGAATTTTTATTGTCTCTGAAGTTATATACTGATTTATCAGAAAAAGATATTACTTTCTCAAAGGCATGACATCCAAATACTGTAACATTCTTCATCTTCGTGATAATAATTTACCTCTATATGAAGAGTTAAAGCATACCTTCGCGTCTCAAGATTTCCCTTGTCTATTCGCTATAAATTCGTTCCATAAAAAACATATGTATATTTATGATACTACTAATTATAAATACGAAGACTGCCAAAAAAAATATTTAGATGTGTATAAACAACTGAAATGCTTTTCAGAATATGTAGAAAAAATAGGTGACGATAAGAATTTTTGTACATTACTTATCGTATTTCCTAATCTACGGGATACAACGCCCTCGTCTATAGAAGATTTTATTTTTTCATTGCTTATAAATCTAAAAAACCTCGACTCAACTCAGGATCAAATTAACAGAATCGACATCATAGAAGATGATTTTGAGTTCTCCTTAGACAATAAAATCTGGTTTCCTGTTTTCCTTTGCCCAGAACACGTATCCACTATACGCAAATCTAGTTTATCAGTCGTTGCATTCCAACCTAAAAAAACATTTGAAACACTGAAAAAATGCCCCAATAATTTTTATGAAAAAACTAGACAAGCCACGCACCATAGAATTGATAAAGTATATGACTTCAAAAAACCATTTTTCCTATCCAATAAAAGTAGCGGAATAAATGCTATACAGTATTTAGGGTTTGATCCAATTCATCCAGAGGAATATTAGAGATACACTTATTTGTATCTGCATTTTTTGATGGTTTTTTATTACTTATAATCCAGATAGCTTGCAATAGCATCGCCAGATGTACTACATTTAGGGCTAAACAAAATAACTAAGGAAGAAAGTTATGAGTAGTTCGTTTAAAGGTAGTCCAGAACATCAGGACTGGGAAGAAGCAGGTGGCAGAGATGAAGAAGAGTCAGAATATCGCCAAGAACACGATCGAAGAGAAAGAAGCGAACAAGCTAAGAAAGATTATGACGCAGCAGAAGATAAAGAGACGATGCGTAAGAATGAAGAGCATCTAGGTAGATAGAAAATTAAGATTTAGGATGCTCATTTGCTTTTTGGTTGCAAATAATAGTTTATACTTCCATACGAAAGCCCACTTTTCCATATATAAGGATTTTTATGAAGTTTATTTATACTAATAAAAAGTTTATCAACTTGTCTATCACGTGCAAATCAGGTATTTGTAGCCATTGTGGCTATACTTGTAACCTTTGCGATGATTGTGAAAAGTGCAGCGCCGCCTGTTATTGTGAATAAGATATTTATATCTTAAGCGTTACCTAGACACTATTTAAAAGCCATCTGATATATATTAGTTGGCTTTTTTTGATGGCAGTCATTATTTATAACGGTTTATTAGGTATTAATACTCAAGGTACTCTCTAATTGGACGTTTCTTAAACTGTGATGCGTCTTTTTTTAGTCGATTAATCATTTCAAACTCCCATCCTTGCTGCGACTGTCCAGCTGGGCTAGTAGGACTGACCATGTGATTATAGTCAGTAACAAACTGAGGGTTACGAGCAATACGCCCTAGTTGATTGTCATTTAGCCCATCAACCGTGAACATATCTGCTGTATCTACGTCTCTACTAATACCTTGTCGTGTACTGCTTTTCGGCTTACTTTTTGACAGTACCTTAAATTTAAAGCCAATAATATTTTTACCATCTTTTTCTTGCTCATAGCTAACTTTGATATCAGTGTGCTTATTAATCTCTTTAATAGCTTTGTTTAAAACACCAGATTTGAAGTCACACATCCGTTCATATTCATCATCATCCACTCCAAGTTGCCCTCTAAATACTTTCAAGCCAAATAAAGGGGTCTTTTTGGCTTCACGCCATTGTATTAGAAGTTCATACAAACGTACTGAATACATGCTGTTGAGCATCGATGTTTGTTCTAACGTGTACTTAGTAAAAAACTGTTCTATACCATTTATACGTGTTATTTCATTTACTACCGCAGGCGTAAATATAATTTCGATAGTGCCTTTATCCTGCTTATACTTTGCTTGACTTATCCAACGGGACTTAACGGGATAACCATCGTTTTCGTCTAAAAAAGTAAACCTACGCTCGAATAGATTTTCTTCTGCTTTTTTAAGGACGTCATAAGCCCCCTGTCGTGTCGTCCCAAACGCTTCAGCGTACCTTGAGGCTTTTATAGTTAGAGGCTTATCGGCTGATAAACCTTCATTTTTCTCTCTGCTGTCTATGATAGCCAACTGAACCAACCTTATTTCAGCAAGCGTAAGATTTTGGATTGCTGTATTTAGTCTGTTTGTCTTAACTATAAGATCCATCTTATTATTACCTGCATTCACACTTGGTTTCATCAACTTAACCCCTCTAACTGTATAACGATAAATAATATAGCATCATTATAACGATAAATAAATAGTTATCGTTATAAGGTAAGTAAACTACGTTCTATGGGTAAGTAAACTACGTTCTATGGGTAAGTAAACTACGTTCTATGGGTAAGTAAACTACGTTCTATGGGTCGTGAGTGCCTTTATTAACAAGGGCTATAGCGGACTTAAAAGCATTAAAAGCATTAAAAGCATTAAAAGCATTATTGGTTATTAATAACTAAAGAATTAAAAG
>NZ_CBCPJH010000063.1:0-6788 GCF_965118485.1 Psychrobacter glacincola
CTCGTTGCTCGTGTCTAGGCTGTCCATGCCTTGCTTGATGATAGTCTCGCTTTCTTTCAATTTCGCTGTCATAAAGCTGTTTAGCTGCGTCGTAGCGTTCTCTACTTCCTGCTCGATAATTTTCGCTTGCTGCTGTGACTTCGCTTTGAACTTCTCTGCTAAATTTAAAGCCTCGCTCATATAATCCACCTGTTAGCCTGATATTTCGTTTTGCTTTAGGATCTGGGTTTTTAATACTGATTGCTTTGTCTGTCTCTCGTGCAATCTCAAAGCCACCATCCGTTAGGGCTTGAATAACATCGTCACGATTGGTTATAACGCCCTCAACCACCAATGCCTTTAGACCGTCAGTAATGGCTTGCCTAGCGTCCTTAATGTCTCTTGGTAAGTTGTCACGCTGCGCCATTAGTCGCTTATTGGCTGGGTCATTAGGGTCGGTAAAACCATGCTCGATGTTTTGCATGTCTTTCCATGCGTTGACTCTGCGCTTATCAACGCTGTGAACATAGGGCTGAAATGCCCTGCCGTGTTCTAAATCAACGTTAGCAAAGACAAAGTTCAGCTCTAACCGTCCTTTGTCTCGATGCTCAATCCATGAAACGGCAACTCTATCAACGTCTAGCCCTGCTCGAAGGGTTTCCTCAAAGCCGTCCATCAAGGCATTTTTTTGTTCTGCAGTAACTTCGTCGGCTGTCTCGGTGAATGATAAGCAACCACTGGTATATTTTTGCTTGAAGTCTAGGCTATCAATGAGCAAGGCTTGATTGTCTATGTCGCCCCTCAAGATTTCGGCACCAAGCCGTTTACCGTCCGGCTGCTCTTTGTCGTTAAGCAAATAGTCAAACACGCCTTTGCTGCCACCAGTGCCATGAGTGAAGAATTTAACAATCATCGGGTAAGCTCGATGCTAGTGCTTTGTCTAGCGTGGTCTGCAAATCAAGTAAGGCAATCAATACGGCATTACCCACTTCTTGCCCTGTGTTGGTCTGCTTGGCGATTTGATTGATATTGATACCAATGCGATTAATGGCTCGCACCAATTCGGGGTCGGCACTATGGACGATTTTTTTGTGCTTAGGTTCGGGTGGGGCTATCGGTTGATCGAGCACCAATTTGCGAACGTAGTTAGACATATCATGTGCGCCTGTCCGCTTTTTAATGTCTGCAACTTCTTGATCAGTCACTCTGATTTTTAGCCATTTTGTCCTTGCCATTTTAACCTCGGTCTAGCTGTTGTTTTTACCCCTCACGGCTTTTTGTGAGGGGTTGGGGTTAAGGGGTTTCCCCTTACCGGCATGCCTTGGGTCAATAGTAACGTAGTGGATATTGTACCCACGGTATATGCTGGCTTACAATAAAAACTAGATGGTAGCTATAAAATATGAATAATTAGTATTAAATAATGCTCTTAACAAATGAGTTATAATGATGATTAATATTTGTAGTAGGTAAGCTTTTTCAAAAACTTACCTACTACAAATAAACACTATAATAAGTTTTAAAAATACTATGAAAAAAATATTACCTTTAATATTATTTATTTTCTCAATGAGTGCTTGTTCAGAAGTGCCATATTCTTTAACAGATGCAGAAGAGTATGGCATTTCTGCTGAGGAAACTGTAAAAAAATACACGAGTAAAGCTGAGCAAGGTGATGCTGATGCTCAATATAACCTTGGCTCGCATTACGAATTCAGTGACAAAAACAAAAATATAGACGTAGCTATCAAATGGTATGAGAAGGCAGCTTCACAGGGGCATATAGATTCAATGAATAGTCTTGGAGCATTGTATGATCCCTTATATGGGCGTAAGAAAGATGCCAAAAAATCTTTCTATTGGAATAAAAAGGCTGCTGAGAACGGCAATACTGATTCACAGGTAGAGATAGCAGACGCATATGAGAAAGGTGAAGTAGTAGAGCAGAACACTGCCCTAAGCGTAATGTGGCTTAGTAAAGCTGCAAACGCAGGAGATAACTTTGCTACTTACCAACTTGCTGATAGGTACTATATAGGGGATGGCGTAGAGCAAAACTACGCAAAGGCTATAGCTCTCTATAAGAAGGCGGCTAAAGAAGATAACCCGTACGCCAAAAGGGCACTCGTAAATGCTCTGTACAAAGATGAAGACTACATAGAAGCGTTTAAGTACGCTCAAGAATATTATGAACCATACAGCATACTAACTAACGATGCGCAAGATTCATACATATTAGGTGAGATGTACGAACTTGGACGCGGCACTAGACAAGATATTAAAAAAGCAAAAGAGAACTATGGGAAAAGCTGCGACGATGGATGGCAAATTGGATGCGATAAATATAGACAGCTTAACGAAAAAAGCTACTAACGAAGAACAAGCAAGAAGCTTAAGAGAATAGCCTAAGCAAGGAAAAAGGCCTAACAAAGCGCTGTTATCTGATTTAGGCTTATCCACTGTCAAATTTTGCCGACTCTTTTCCGTCTTTGATATGTGCTTTCAGATATGCCTAATTCTTCCCAAGGCTTCAATGACTGCTCTGACGTCGCTACAGGCTTACGCTTAGAGACTTTACCTCCTTTACTACCTTTAATTGCCTGACGATGTATAAACTCGTTATAGTGATAAGCATCACGTTTCCAGCAGTATTTAGCAATGCTCTTGGCAGTAGCTTTGATTTCTGAGTACGGTAATGGCTCTGAAAACATCATATTTACGTTCTGTGCGTGTTTAAGTACTGAATTGAGCCATTGATCCCAAGTCTTCCCTCTGTGCTCTCTAATCGCAGAATACGCCCAATGACGAACGGTATCGAACAGGGAACAGTTCCTACCAAGTCCATATTCTTTCTCTTTAGTTGTTAGAGGTCTAAGATCAACAAAATCTGCTAGATAATTCAGCTCATAGGCTTCTTTCGTCCATACCTCGGTACGCCAATGCTCGTGCATCGGATTTTTGGTGATGAAGTTGGTATAACCGACGTCTGCTCTTGTCTCTCTGACCAATCCTGCTTGTATCTTAGCGAGATAATCTAAGGCTTTACGGCTGCCATGCTCACTGGTACAAACAGGTGTTTTTAGCTCATAAACAATGTGAGCGTGTCCGTTTTCAGGATTTTGGCTTGTCCACCGTGGCGGTGGTAGGTATTCTTCCGCCCAACGCATTGCGCCATGCTTATGATCAATGTCTAGGCAAATGAAGTGGGTCATGCAAGGAGGGTTATGCTGGATGTACCGCATTTTGACGGCAGTTTGCCTAGGACGAATGACAAGATTACCTAAATCATCGGTGCAATAGGGCTTATGGGGGAGTGTTTCGTATATTTCAGGTAGTATTAACATCACGCACACTTGTGTTGGTGCGCCTGCTGATATAAAATGACCGTTCGAATATGGTGGGTTTTATATCTGCTGACACAGATTAAAATTCATCTAACCCCCGATGCCTGCAAGCATCGGGGGTTACTCGTTTCTAGCACTTGAGTTTACGCTTTCCTTACCCTCGCGTCAATTATCAATTTCCTCGTAAAGCCATGCCATTTAAGGGGTACATAGCCCTAAAAATTTCTGCCTACGTCATATTATATATCCATGCTAATGCTTGAATAAGAACGCTTGGAACAGTGTTTTTCATAAATTGACTCATCTACCATAAAGCCAATACTGTATGTAAAAACATAGATTTGTGTTGACTTTTGTTTCTGATTTATGTATAAATGTTAAATTCTGTTAGGGCAGATTTTATCTACTCTAATAATTGCTAGCTATGAAAATTTAGAGACGAATATGAAAAAGACTGCTTTAGTGATCGGTATGTTTGCATTGTTATTACAGGGCTGTGCAACGCCACATGTCGTACAGACTAAGAAAGTAAGCGACGTTAACCTATCTTGTCCACAAATTTTAAGTGAAATAGAAGAAGCTGATAGATTTGAAAAAGAAGCGCGTGCGGATCGTGGTGTCACTGGTAAAAATGTCGCCGTCGCTCTGTTATTTTGGCCTGCGCTGATTGGTACTTACTCTAATACAGATGAAGCTATTAATGCTGCAAAAGAACGTCGTGCCAATTTGACTAATTTATACGAACAAAAAAAGTGCAGATAATATAGTTATCGAATAACTATAGTAACGACTTATGCAAAAAAAGGCAGAGAATTTATTCTCTGCCTTTTTTTTGCGAATAGGCATAGATCAATGGAATCCATGTAAACCGACATCTTCTATCTAATATCATTTGTCATAATCTATCTTTATAGGAATAAGTAAGGTACCTGTAGTGGGTACCATCATCGGTAGGTAAGTTGCTGATATTTATATGATTGTCTGTAGGTAATTGCTTTGGGTGTACTTGTCGTGAGTATTTCGATGGTTTTTCGACTTGAATCAGGCTTTCATGGGGTTATTTTCGATAAGTGGCTTTACCTGTCCGAGAACGATCTTCAAGCAATAAAAAACCCGCAGTAGTTAGCAGGTTTTTTCAATATAGATTGCTTCTGTATATTTTATAGGTACTATCTTAATTGGCACAGCATATGACCATTGCATACCACCATCACAATAAAAATATCCATTCTGAAATTTTGAGATGTAAGCTGTAAAGTCATTCCCATTTAGATCACTTATTGCTTGTTGGTCACTCTCATCACTAACAGCACACCATATATTTTGATCATGCTTTAGCATGGCACGTGTCAAATCACTTCCTTTTAATCTGTCAACCATAATACATTTTTCATCTCCTGACAGTGAATTTGTAAAGCTCTTATAACGATATCAAATATACAATTGTCTGTATATCCATAATTTTATATGTTGGAAGAGCATCTGCTTTACCTGTCAGATAAGTTGCTTTTTAATGTTTGATCGGTACACAAGGAAGTAAACTAGCAGCCACAACCTTTGTTGTCATTGACTACCAGTAATTGGCTTTTGAAATATACCGTAGAATATACCGCAATATTACAAGGTGACTTGTCGCTGAATGTGAGTTTGGACGGCATAGTAGGAAGTAAACTATCGGCTGTAGACCAAGTTTTTTCGGGCTTTATTAATTTTTAATTTTTACAATACCAACAATCGGTTTTCGAACTGGATAAATCAGTAACCTTGCTCATTTAGTTCTCGGTATTTATCACACCCATATTGGTATCTACGATCACAAGTCTTACCAAACCACTCCTTTGCTGTAACTTTACTTTGGCGGACGCCATATCCATTAGAATACAAAACCCCAAGATAGAATTGGCTCCAAACATCGCCTTGATTGGCAGCTCTTTGAAACCACTCAACGGCTTGGGCGTAATCCTGAGTCACGCCTTCGCCTTCGTAGTACATCACTCCAAGATTATATTGGCTCAAAACATTGCCTTGATTGGCAGCTCTTTGAAACCACTTAACGGCTTTGCCATAATCTTGACTCACGCCTTCGCCTTCGTAGTACATCAGCCCAAGGTAGAATTGGCTCCAAACATTCCCCTGTTCTGCTAATGCTTTTTTCCCCTCAAAACTTAATAGTTCTTCGTCTGTTATGACTGCTTCCTGAGCTCGGGATATTAGGACTTGGACTTGGAACATTTCATCAAAATCATCTAGGGCTGTTGCCGATATCATTAGCCCAAGAGACAACCCTAAAACAATAAATATATTAGTGACTATATTTTTTAGTGCCTGCATGGTAATTACTTCCCTTAAAAGTGGTTCAATTTAAGTTCGGTGCGCTGTAAAGGCATCGAACTATATTATATAGCCCATTGTTTACGATATTTTCTTCTGCCTCAGCCAGCTAGCGACCCATACCTGGAGATCTTGACCTTGTAGGCACTCTAGTACGCTCAAGTTCTTGCTCTTTAGCTTTTATCGCCTCTCTGACTTGTCCAGCAATGTGCTTAATTCCTTCAGCTCCGTCTGTATTTCTGTCTGTGAGCCTTTGATTTTCGCTTGTGACTGCTCTATTTTGCTCTGTGCGTTCGCTAATGCGCTCAATTCGCTCTCCCACTTCACGGTATCGCTCTCTAGCTGCGTCGTATCGCTCTTGAGATAGTCGGGCAGTGCTATCGTACTCTGATACGTCTTTAACTGCGCTACGAGTTGAATTTGCACGTTCCCTAAAGCCAATAATTCGCTTGCCAACGATGCTTGCGTTGTCACGTGATTGTTCTGATGATTTACCCATCCGTTGAATACGTTTGTTTGTTCTATCATCGTATTCTTCAACTGCTTGAATAACGTCGGTAAGCGTTCCAGCTCTTGTGTTTTGGTCTGTGCCAATGTGTTCAATGAGGCGGTCAATTCCGCTATATCTTGGTCTTTCTCGTCTAGCATCTGCTGCATGTATTGCTGTTGGTCGTCTAGCATCTGCTCTTGGCGTTTGATCGTGTCCTGCTGTGCTTGTAGGGCTTTTTGTACTTGCTCTAGTAGTCTCTTGTCCATGACTTACCTCTGCCCGTAGTTGATGGGGGGCTGCTGTGTCTGCGATTGTGGCTGGGATTTTTGAATGATATAAGTCGGCTTCGAGAACTTGTTGACCAGCATTGCTCCTATCATCATGCCAAATATCATTACGGTGATTGCGACGATACTGGTGACTATCACCCATTTTTTCATCTCTGACTTGATAACCTTCGCTATCCTGTCTTCTCTCTGCTCTATCAGTTGCGCTATGTGATCTGTATAAGCTTCTATCGTCTTCTCTATGTCTTTTGCGAACAGGTTTAAATGCTTGGTGGTATGGGCTTGGACGTTGCTCATATAGGTTTCGAGGGCGGTACTCATATCGGTTTGATGCGTTGCTAAGGTCGTGAGCAACTG
>NZ_CBCPJH010000064.1:0-6666 GCF_965118485.1 Psychrobacter glacincola
GATTGGTTTAAAAAAGGATTAAGAAATTATACCAACTTCTCTGGTCGAGCGCGTCGTAAAGAGTTTTGGTATTTTAATCTTGCTCAATTTATTTTATTAATTATTGCCAGTGTTTTAGACTCAGTAATATTTAGCTCAGAAACGAGCTTATTTTATTTCTTGGTAGCATTGGGCTTATTTTTGCCCAGCCTTTCAGTTGGAATACGTCGGTTACATGATACCAGTCGATCAGGATGGTGGCTATTTATCTCACTTATTCCTTTAATAGGTACCATAATATTAATTGTATTTCTTGCAAGCAATACCAAATATGAGACCAATCAATGGGGTCCACCAGCAAAATAAGCAATTTTCCATGTCTCATTTTGTTATCAGTTGAGCCTGGTGTCTCTCATTATCTTATGTATACTATAGGTGCAGGCGGAAACCGTGGCTCTGTATGTGACTCATCTTTTTCTATCTCGGGACGGACCGATACTTTGACAGGTACTTTTTGTTTACGCTCAAGTGCTTTGGAGTTTTGGTTGATTACTTTATCCCCCATCAAACGTCGTTTGGTTTATGTGACGATTTTTGAAATCATTGCTATTATTTCATCTACCTTCGTTCTTATGTTGTTAAGTAATAGCAGCGCCGCAGAATCTCTTCCAGTTGCCATTATGGTGTCATTGGCAGCGGTTATTTGGAACTTTATTTACAATACGGCGTTTGAAAACTGGGAACGTCGCAAGCAGGTGATGCAGCGCACGTTCTTCATACGTAGTGCCCATGCGATAGGTTTTGAAGGCGGATTGGTTTTGATTTGCCTACCACTATATATGATTTGGTACGATGTTGGCTTTATCAAAGCCTTTATGATGGAAGCTGCGTTACTGCTGTTTTTCTTGGTTTATACTTTTTTCTTCACCTTGGGTTTTGACAAAATATTTACTTTACCGCATCACTATAAAAGTGCTTCTGCTTCTTAATAAGTAAAAATATTAATACCTATATTTTTGACTATTGCTTATAGAGTTTTACTCAAAAAAAGGCTACCTAATGGCAGCCTTTTTAATGATATTGCAAAGCTTAGTGTTATCAGTTTTTATTTACCCTGATAAACTGGCTTACGTTTTTCCATAAATGCGCTAATGCCTTCTTTAAAATCATCGGTTTTGGCAAGCATGGTTTGTTGATCTACTTCCATATCGAGGGCTTCATTCAATCCCATATAAGCATGGGTATTAATCATATGCTTCATCGATGCCAATGCTTTTCCGGGCAAGTTGCTCAGACGCGTTGCTAACGCTAATACTCTAGCATCTAGTTCATCGCTAGTAACCACCTCATTAACCAAGTTTAAACGTGCCATATCTTCCGCTTTTAGCTTATCACCGAGCATCACCATCTCAGTGGTTTTTGCCACACCAATCAACTGATTAAGCAAATAAATACCGCCAGCATCCGGAATCAGACCGATATTAACAAAGGCTTGCACAAATTTGGCATTATCAGCGGCAATACGGAAATCACAAGTCAGAGCCAAGTTCATCCCAGCGCCAGCGACGGCACCCTCTAACTTAGCGATAATAGGTTTATGAATATTACGCAGCTTTAAGCTAATCTCTGCCACTTCGCCAACCATAAAGTTCAGCTTATCTGATAATGCCTCGCTCTCCATGCCGTTTTCTAACATCTCACCGATATGTCCGCCACTTGAGAAATTATTACCAGCACCTTGCAAAACGATGACGCGCACTTGCTCATCTTCATTTGCTTTAGTCAGTGCTGCCATCATGGCATCTTTAAGTAACGTACTAAAAGCATTCAAGGTTTTTGGGTCGTTCATCGTGATAGTAGCAATATGGTTTTCGGCTTGGTATTCGACGAGAGCTTGTGACATTTTGGATATCCTTAAAAGAGTTTTTTAAATAGTGGTTGCAATAAAAAGGGTTTGCTAATAGTAGCTATTGGCAGTAAGTCAGACAAATAACGCAATACCAATTACTATAGCAGCTTGAGGTTATTATAAAAGCGAGATTTATGCGCGCTGAAGGCACGTTTTGAATAGTATTTCTTACTGTTATCTGTATTACTAAAGGTATAAAACCTATCATTCAAAAATAAGGCTACTATCTAATAGAAGGTTGAATTATGCTAGAAGGCAGATTGTAAAAGGTTTGATTTTTTATTACACCAACAAGGAAGTAGTCATGCCAATTATTCGTGTCAATGATGTCGATATTTATTATGAAGACAGTGCGCCAAACGACAAGCAAAAGCCGGTTATGGTATTTGCCCATGGTCTGCTATGGAATACGCGCATGTTCGACAAGCAAGTTGAGTATTTTAAAGCAGGTTATCGCTGTATTGCCTTTGATTTTCGGGGACAAGGTCAGTCTGAAATCACCAAATCTGGCTACGATATGGAGACTTTAACTGAGGATACACTGGCGTTGTTAGAGGCACTAAATATTGATAAATGTCATTTTTTAGGGCTGTCAATGGGTGGCTTTGTCGCCCAACGTATTGCATTAAAACGACCTAAATTACTGCTATCGCTAACATTGCTTGAAACCTCCGCTGATCCCGAAGATCCAAAAAATGTGCCACAGTACCGCAAACTTATGAAAGCCATTCGTTGGTTGGGTATGAAGCGTGTCAGTCAAAAAGTAATGCCTATCATGTTTGGTAGCAGCTTTTTGTCAGATAAATCGCGTAAGGCTAACCGTAGAGAGTGGTTGTCTATGCTGCAAAGCAACCGTAAAGGCGGGGTCGTCAAGGCAACCACTGGCGTGATTGAGCGCTCTGCAATGTATGATCAGCTCAGTGATATTAAGACGCCAACGCTTATCATCGTTGGTGATGAAGATGCAGCAACGCCTTATGTAAAAGCTGAGCGCATGCATTTCGCGATAGAAGGCTCTAAGCTTGTTGTGATTAAAGGTGCGGGGCATACGTCGACAGTTGAAGAACCAGAACAGGTTAATAAAGCCATTAATAAGTTTTTAGCAAACTTTATGTAGTGCTCATTACTTATTCGTTATCTAATACAAAAGTATTTATCTGCATAAAAAACTCTAATGAAAAAGCCATTATCAAATTTATGATAACGGCTTTTTTTTAATGCTTTTAAAAGGTTGTTTACATTTTATAAGCGTGCAGCAAAGTCATTATTTCCATCATTGATGGTGCTAAATACTTGAGCGCGATTGACGATTTCTGTTGCCCAGGCACGATGGGTTGCAGGCTCTAGCATAGTATTATTATATTTAAAGACCGCTTTTGCCTCGCTATGTAAGATTGCCTGCGCCTCATCTAAAATACTCAGCGGTACACAGTAGGCTTGTTGTACCAAAGCAATCTGACTTGGATGAATCACCGTTTTCCCCACCAGACCTAAGCTGACATCACGCGTTAGCTCTTGCATAAATAACGTTGGCTCGTCCAAATATTCAAACACTGGCGCGGAGAGATAAAAGCCATGCGGTACAAAACAGCCAAGCAGCTGATAGGCGAGCGTACCAACGGGCGTGTCGTAGACAATACTATTCTTGGGACGACGCAAACGCAGCGCTGCAAACAAGTCATTACCACCGATACGCAAGGCAAAAACGGGCTGGCTAAAGGCTTCTTTAAAACCAATCGCTAGCTCCTGATTGTGATGCGGGTTAAATAGCGCTGCTGTCTCAAGCGTCGGCATCAGTAGCATCTCAGTACTCAGATTCTGACAAGCCATGCGCCAATTAGACAGGCTATACATATCGACTTTTGGCATCACAAAGCCATCAACCAAATCAATATGAGCAAAATTTGATAACTGCTCTAACATCGCGGGATGGCGCGGACGTATAAATACCAATGGGCGCGTTGGCTGCTTTGGTCGTATCTCGGTTTGCTGTGTTTCGGGCTGCGTCGGCTCATTGATACTATCGACGTGCGTCGCCCATGTATTCAGCAGTATTTGCAGGCGCTCAAGTGCCAACTCAACATCATTGTGGCTGACTGCGTCTTCTAGGCAGATAATAATACTATTAATCGTCGGTAATTTATCACGCTTAATCACTTGCCAAATATCTTGGCGCGTTGCTGGCATATATAAGCTCGCGCCCAACTGATACGGGTGGTGCATATGAGGCTTGAGCATAGCGTGACGCTCAGTAATCAGATGCGCGTAAGACTGGGTGTTTTGATAAAGATTGGACTCGTTTTGTGGCATATCTGACATAATGGGCATCGTAAATAGTGGTAAATGGATAGGTATAGAGAGCGATTGAAATCTCATGCATAAAACGATAGAGCGTTAATCGTCTGTGGCGCGCTGCTTGATAAGGGTAATCGCTTGATAAGGCAGTATTTTATCACCTAACACACGGATAGGGATATGGCGCTGTGCACATAAATGGCGTAATAAAATGGTATCGGGATGTTCAGCGCTTGCCAGCAAAATATACTCAGGATCGCGGCGTAATATCGCCCGTGTTGCTTCAGCGATGGTCGGCTTAATACGATTGCGATTGCTGATATTATATTCTGCTGCCAGCTTATCGATTAAGTCTGCGGTCTGGTAGCGAGGGCGCTTATAGGTTGGCAAGCACTTTAAAGGCGTGCTCAGGGTTCGCCTTGTCGCATCGATACAATCGATAAAAGCTAGGCTATGATCTTGCTCAATTAAATTATCATAAAAAATACTGCGATGCAGCCCCAACGCCGGCTCAGTATATAAGCTACGTGATATGAGTCCCGATACGGTACTGTTCAATAAACCTGATGGAATCAACCAGTCATCGATACTAGCAGCAAACCAAGCAACGCCAGCCGGATCAGCAAGTGTTAATAGGGGAATAACACCTTTACCTTGATGAAAAATATTAGCAAAGTTAGGATGATTAGTGTCACTAAAGACTTCTAAGCTACGAGCTAGCTCTTGATAAATTGCTCCTTTACCGGTCCAACCATCGACAAACACAATCGGACTATGGGGATGGTTATTTAATATTATCTGTAAGGCAACCGAATCAAGACCGCGATCACGAATGATGCTGATACCATAATGCACACTAGGTAAAGAATAGCTGCTATCAGCATCTGCCAATGCACGCTGCAATAGCACGCCAATTGGCAAGCCAGCTCGTACCAAGCTGACCAATATCAACGGACGGTCATTATCAACGCTTGGCTGAAAAACCTGCTGTAGCGTATAGGCTAAATGTGCAATATCAGTCGCTGCTCTTATCTTACCTTGCTCTAACGCCTCGATATACAGCTGTTCGTGTATGGCACTTGGCGCGTCTTCCAATGTCAGCATATCCGAGTAGTGACGCTGCCCGCTTTGGATCAGCGCTTCTTTTTGCGCGACAGGCACATCAGCAACAGCATCTTTATCAACGATGTCGAGTAGCACAGTGACATCGCTGGCAAGATAGCTTCCTGAGCCGTACTGGGATAAATTGGCTATTTTATTGTTTTGATTATTTGAGGTCATGTTAGAAATATGGGTACTCGCTTAATGGCAATATGATGAAATGATAATAACAGTGTGACGAAATTTCAGTGTGAAGTGATGAGAATATAATCTCTATTATTAAGCTTGAAATTGTTCATGTATCTGGCCGTGATTGGGCATGCCGTACCAGTCAAGCAATTGCAAAAATGGCAGATCTGCCAGGCTATCACCAAAACCAAAGCTTGGGCGCTGATGATCTAAATGCTGCTCTAATAAAAACTGTACCGCGTGACGTTTATGAACGGCGTGCGGTAGTATTGCCAAGTTATTAGCATTTACGTGCACATAAAAATGCGTATCAAAGTCCGGTACGAGAATCGGTAGCTGTGCAGCTAACTCCTTCAGTGCTTGATGGTCTTTTTGCGCATGTTTAATGGCTAGGTAAATGGTCAACTTATGCTTGTTAGAAGCATTATAACTAATCTTGCCACTATCAAAAGTATCGCTATGCGGCGTAAACACTAACTGACTGTTAGCCCCTTTACTGTGATTCGCAAATACTTCGCTCAGCTGATTGAGCTTATCTTGCAATGGCGCAAGCGCATTATACATATGCTGCTGCCATGTGCTTAATAACTCACCATCAGACGTCAAAATAATTGCGCCATGGGTCAATACTTGCCAGCTATTAAAAGGTAACTTAACGCGCTTAATTTCCTGACGGTCCCGTGCTGTCACGGCGATCAATTCGGTACTAGCAAGGAGCCAATTAAAGAATACCGCTTGGCGCTGACTCATAAAGCTTAACGGCTCACCTTGTTTATTGACAGTGGCGCAAATCAGGTTTTCAGGTTCAGTCGTTGGTAATTCCCAAGCATCAATTTTACGCTGGGTCTGAAACAGTGTGTCGTCTAAATCCATGAGTGCATAAGGTTTGATGATGTTTAAGCTAGGTTGGAAAAATGGGGAGGTCATTAGGTTTTCCAAAGATAGAATAATGGTAAGGCTGTTGAGATACAGCTTAAATACGGATATAAAGCGCTGATTTTTAGCATTGCAAATTAACCATCTAGCAAGCCTTAGCCAAATGTAGACAGTATAACGATAATCATAAAAAAGGTCAGAATAAATTAATAATAAAAGTACAAAATTATTACCAGAGGATTGGATTTAACCAATTTGTAATTAGGCAGATCAATTTGAATAGGCAGAAGATAAGATGTGGGGTTATAAGAATAGTT
>NZ_CBCPJH010000065.1:0-6103 GCF_965118485.1 Psychrobacter glacincola
GTAAGATAAATTGAGAGAGGATTGAGTCAATAACTTTGATTCTTGACGATAGCCTGTGTTTATTAAAGAAATCGAGACATATAATGAAAAAGGATTACCATAAGAATGTTGAGCTAGCGCTTAATTCTGGGTTTGAAGAATCACGCAATGAAAAAGCTTATAGAGGAAAATGCTATAAAAAAGACGGGTTAGGCTGGATTCATGATATTGAAGCACTAAAGACTAGCTTAAATCTTGATGAGGACGAAGAACTAAGGCATAAAGGTTATGATGTTGGAAGTTATTATTACTATGTAGGCTATAGAGATGGAGTGGTAGATAAAGAAACAGCACTAGAGTTAATTAAAGCTTCAATTCATAGCGATAACTCTATTCTTTCGGGTAGATTTGAGTTATTAAAGAATAAGAGTATTTTAGATGGCATGATAAACCTGTTTTGCGAAGGCTATAGGGAAGAAGTTCTAAGTAATTATGCTGATCAAATATTAAAGAAATGAATGTTGTTCTTCCATTTTACAAAACTTGTAGAGCGGAGTTAGTTTGTAAAATCCTAATCAATGAATATATTTGGATGTTGAAAGTTACTATAAGTACGTATATCAAAATACTCTCTTAATCAATGCTAAACTAATGCTTGATAAATTAATTAAAAAATTATGAGGTTTTATGAAAAAGGTATTTATAGGCTTTTTTTTTGGATCAGTAACGTTTTTAGCGAATGCTGCAAATTGGTACGAAATAGACGACTTACCTACTCATAAAATTGACATAGATACTAGCTCTATATCTAAATATAAAGGTGAAGTTATAGGAGGTGGTAACTCTTCTAATTACGTTAGCGCATTCGTGAGGTTTAGCACTAAGCCTGGTAGCGGAGACTATGAGGAAGGGTATGGCTCTCTAACCTCACAAAACTTAGTTGATTGTAATAGTAATATGATAGTTAACTTATCTCTAATGTATAGAGATTTAAATGATAAGTTTGTACATAATACTAGAGTGATAAAAATACCAAAACAGAGTGATTTCGCAACAGCCTATCCCGGCACTATAAACCACAAAGTATCTAATTTGCTGTGTCGTCTTAATGCTGAATATGCTCTACCCTAGCAGAAGCAATGAGGCTTTCCTAAACTTTGTGTAAGTATCTCCATAAGCTGAATAGTAGTTACACAGTTTTTAGGAAAGGCTCGCTATTCGTGATATTTATACGCTATTTATTAAAACCTGCAATAGAACAGGTTTCGTCTAAAATATCACTAACTAATGTGTCTGGGTGAGCTACTCTATATGGCACGAATGATATACCTTTCTCGTAACGATCTATAACTCTTCCATTTAAGTCGTAAAATACAACAGCTAGTATAGAATAACTTCTATTTCTACAATTAATACCCCATTGTTGTCGACTAGAGTAAGCTGTTTTACCATTAACCTTAAAGTCCATCTTATTAGTTTTAAAAAAAGCAGTAACCATCTGATATTCTTTACTAGTAACATTCATAGAATCAGTATCTATATAATAAAAATCATTCTCTTGTTTATAGCTAGCTATTTCGACCCAGTTAGTAGCATTAGCTGCTATAGCGATTAAGAAAGTTAACGAACATGCAATTAGTTTTTTCATATCTACTACTTTATATAAACATAATATTTTTATTCTAGCATATACCCCAAGGGAACCAGTTGTTTCTCCCTCTAAACCTATTAACAGACTACCTAAAACAGACCACTATAAGAGAACCACTTATAACAGACTGTTCTAGGTGGTCAGTTTTTCTCGCTATCTTGAGAAGTCATAGTCTGCTTCATTTCCATCTAAATATTCGCGTATAGGGCGTTTCTTGCTGAATTTGGAGGGATCTTTTTTGATCTCACCAACTATAAAATCACTATACGCTGTCCAGTTCTTACCAGCGTCGCCTTTAGCAAGACCGCTATATGTACTTATAAACTCTTTATGCCGACTGATACGCCACAACTGCTTGTCAGATAGTCCATCAATCGTGAACAGATCACCGTTATTAACATCACGAGACTCAGCTACCTGTCCAGTCTTGGGTTTTGATTTCTCACGAACTACAAATTTGAAGCCTACTATCGTAGTACCCTTTTTTTCTTGGGTATAACTAACTTTTATATCTGTCTTTTCGTTAATTTCTTTTATAGACGACTCTAAAACACGACGTTTGAAATCACTCATGCGTTTGTAGTCATTAACTCCTAGACCAAGCTGCTCTCTGAAAGTCTCTAATTCAAATAACTGAGTTTTTCGAGCTTCGCGCCATTGTATTAGAAGCTCATAAAGTCTTACAGCATATAGGCTCTTTAGTTGTGCCGTTTGTTCTAGAGTATATTTTGTAAAGAACTGCTCAATTCCGTGAATACGCGTGATTTCGTTAACAACAGCAGGGGTAAATATTACCTCTATCGCTCCCTCACCATCAATATATGTAGCTTGACTGATCCAACGTGATTTCACTTTAAGATCACGTTCGTCCATAAAGGTGAAGCGACGCTCAAACAAGTTAGCTTCTGCATCTATAAGTGCCTCATAAGCAGTTTGCTTAGAAACCTCAAAAACTTCAGCATATCTCATGGCGTTTATTCTTAATGGGGTATCAGAGCTAAGACCCTTGTTTTGCTCTCTACTATCAATAATAGCTAACTGTATCAGTCTAATTTCAGCAAGTGATAAATTCTGAATCGCTGTATTAAGTCGATTTGATTTTACTACCAATTCGGTTTTATTATTTTTCATAGTTAATACCATTAAAAACATATAACGACATGATATTATCAAGACGCTTTATAGTCAAATTATTATTTGTCGTCATATGGGTAGGAATTTGTCGTCATATGGGTAGGAATTTGTCGTCATATGGGTAGGAATTTGTCGTCATATAGGTAGGAATTTGTCGTCATAGCTCCTCTGTAGACCTTTATCTGTAAGGTCTGTAGCTAACTTAAAAGCATTTAAAAGCATTTAAAAGCATTAAAAGCCTTTTTGGTTGTGGATAAGCCTAAGAAACGAAGGGCTATTTTTAATAGTGAATTCAGGAAGTAAATTACTTAAATTTGCATAGCTTTGATTTGCTATAAAACGAACTCTTCTCATCTTCAAAACAGTCTTTGGGATCAATCCTCGCATAGTGACCATCTTGTCCACTTACTTTGACAATGTTATGAGCCACACCAGCCTTTTCCAGATATTGATAATCCGCTCGACGTTCTGCTATCTCGCTTTTGCTAGGAATAAACAACCAAGCTGCTCCAGAAGCTAATGCTAATACCACAACAACCACAACGACCAAAGTTAGTATTAATTGACGGCCAAACTCTCGCTTAACGTTATCTAGCATCTGTTTGGAAGCATCTATATTTAGCTCAGCTATCTTGTCTTTAGTATCGTCAAGGTTACTAGCAACACTGGTAACAGAGGTCTGTATCTTCACTAAGTCTTTATTAAGCAGCTTTGTTTTTTTTAAGAACTCATCACTAGCATCAGTAACGTGCTTAGTGAAGCCCTCATCAATACGCTTATGGTAGTTGTCTTCATTGGCTTCAAAGACTCTTGCAATCTCTTTGTTAATGGCTTCAACAAATTCAGTTTGCAGTAAGGTCTCTTTGTTTTGATACGTTTTTAGCAGTGAAGTCAGCTGTTTTGCCCAATCAGAAATATCTTGCGCTTGTTTATAATGCGCGTGGTTTAAGTTTGAGCTGTCAATCAGTTGCTTATCTATTTTTTTGGTGTAGGTCTCAAGTGCAAGCAATAGGTCTTCTAGTTGGATAGAGAGGTCTTTTTCTGGCATGAATCGTTCCTAGTCGCTAGTTATGATGCTATTTGGCCTCTAAATGGCGCTGCGGGCGTTTTTAGGGTGGTTTATACATTATTGGTACCCTAGCATCAAAATGGCGCTGTGGGATGCCTGAGAAGCCTCTGAGGTGATTCTATGCGACCGTGAGTGTCGTTTAGTATTGCTTGTGAGCTTAAAAGCCAAGGCTCATGCCTCGGCTGCGGTTGATATCACGGCGATAACCGGTGATTTCAGCGGATACCGTTCGCATTTGGCGCTGATGTTCGGGGCTAAGGGCGCTTTGTTGGCGATCTTTGATGTCATCAAAGACACGCTCTAAGGCTTTGGTGTGCGCTTTTCTTGTCGATAGGTCGCTTATAGACTTGATGTGATCAAGCAGCTGCTGGCTGTGGCTGATAATATGGCTGCCAATTTCATGTTGTTCACGGTCTGTAAGCTGCTTTTGGTGGTCAGTGGTACTCGGCTCACTGCGGTAGCGTTGCCATGCGCTCATTTGCTGATCAAGATGCAGGAGGGTCATGAGGTGTTGGCCAAAGTCGCTTTTTTGGTCGATGATTTTTAGAAGCCTGTGCTGATCTGATAGACCTTGATGCGAGATATGGTCGTGTTGCGCCTTAAAGTCGGCTTCTTCTTTTGCTATTTGAGCGCGGCGCTGCTCACGCTTTGCCTGACGCGCTTCTTCTTGCGCTAATAGGCGCTCACGCTCCTTTTGGTCGGCCATGTCACGCTGCTGCTGAGCGATACGCCGTTTTTCAAGCGCCTCAGCTGCTTCTTTGGCAATCTGGCGCTGAATACGCGCCTGTTTGATGCGCTCAACCACTGATTGCGCCTGTTCTAGCTCGTCATTGCTCACGTTACTGGGTTTATATTCAGGTGTAGGCGCTGCTGGGACGATAAATAACTGTTTTTCGCGCAGATCGGCAAGTTCGCGTGTCCGTACTAGACGGTTTCGCTCAGTAATCATCAGGTTAATCTTACCCCTAGTCGTCACTGGGGCGATGCCGTTAAATACTTTGCCTTTTTCTTCTGCAGCCGCTTTTGCGGTCTCGTATGCGTCACGCTCAATCTTCGTGGCCACCGAACCCATTTTAAGCTGCGGCTCGATGTCTTTGCCTTGATCGGCATAGCTGCGCGAATCAATCAGCTCATGGTCATATTCGGCCAGTTTCTCATTAGCGATCTGCTCCCACAGTTGCCGTATTTCTTTGATTTCAACATTGACGCGCTCTAATCCAAGTGAGCGCCGCTTATTATCGGATAGCTCAATGGTTGCCTTATCGGTCAGTACGATCTCGTTATTATCGTTAAGCTCAGCGGTACGCGTGGTAAACAGGATATGGGCGTGGAAGTTGCGAGGGTCTGCCCCTCGATCAATCTCTTTTTGCGTCGGCTGATGAATGGCGCAATCGGCAATCGTGCCGTAACGATCCGCAAGCGTCTGAGCAAACTTGTGTGCAATATCTTTACGGTCGTTCTCGTCAAGCTCATAGGGCAGATTGACCAGCCATTCGCGAGCCACACGCGCATCTTTTCTTTTCTCGGCAGCCTCCGCTTTATTCCAAAGATCGCCCCGATCAACAGTAGCCTTAGCATCTACCAATGCTGACGGTAAAATAATATCCGCACTCATCACGCCATGCTTTTTTGAGTAGTCGTGGGTCTTACCATATCGCTTATCTTCAAGCTCAACACCAGCGCGATAGCTCGCACTAGCAACGGCACTTTGCCCACTGTTTCGTGATATTGATTTAGTCGATGCGATAAAAATAGCCATTTCTATAAGCTCGGGGTTTTGGTTTTTAGCACTACATCTTTTTGTAGTGCTGGGGGTGTGGGGGCGTGCCCCTGCCGATGTTTTGATTTTATAAATGTGTGACCGATAGGGATAAACATTTGTAAAGTCGAAAACTCGCACTTAGTCAGTGGGACTCAACCATCTGTCAATTAACTATATCATAAACTGTTGTTAGGTATTAGCGAAGTTGCTATAGTCAGGTGAGTAAATAATTTGATAATTTAAGGAAAATTCATGAACTTACTTGGTGGTAATGATCTAAAGGAACAGCAAAAGATTAATGATCTTGAGCTTAAAATAAATAGAGAGAAGCAGAAGTTAGATAAGAAGCTGACACGACAAAAAATACTGTTGGGTGCTTTTCTTGTAGATGCTTTAGAGAAGGATGCAGTAGATGGTTTAAGGGAGTATACAGCTAACCATTTATTAGATTTTTTGACCAGACAGACCGATAAGGATTTAATGGCAGATTTAGTAAAAGGGGTTGGTG
>NZ_CBCPJH010000066.1:0-5799 GCF_965118485.1 Psychrobacter glacincola
TTATATCTATCTTATACCTGATGTATTGTTATACTCATATTGTTGAATCATGACATTAATGTTAAATTATTTATAATAATGAATTGTTGTCTAATTTAGTACTCAGTCCAGGAATTTGGAATAATAAATAAATGCTTACAGATATTTTCGCTTATAGGTATTTGACATCTAATATTTGGCAGACGTTTTCTGAAGTTGAAAAACGGCTTCTTAATCAATTGTTTGGTGTTGTAAGAGATGCAATACCTTATTATGACTCAAATGGAAAAAGTATAGAAACCAATAAGGTTAAATGGAAAGCTTTGCACGATAGATTGTCAAGAGAGCTTGGAGTAGATGAACTTTCTAGTAGGTATTACTCACTTACAAATAAAAATCATCTAGGGCAGTCCGTACCCGTAAGCGGTTTTTTTAGTTGGGATTATGCCTGTGAAAAATTTGTTAAATCTGAATTCTCGCTTGAATTAAATAATCCAGATAGATTTATGAAAGAACGAATAAGTTTTATCGAGTTGGCAATGCGTATGCGATATGAAGATTTAGGAGTTATTTATGAAGATTTAGGAGTTATTAATGCAAATCTACCTAAAGCTCTAGTGGAAGCGAAAATGCGTGATTCAAAATCTTTACGCAAAACATACCCTATAAACAGTACAGCTGACCGATTAAAAGCATGGAATCAAACTTTGAATGACACATATTCATTTCAGGTTGAGGAGATTAATGAGCGATTTCGTCGCGCAAACGTACGGTTAACATTACACAATGGTTTTATTCAGGTTTCTACTGATGAATTGATTGAAAAAAGTATAGCTGAACCCTTTTGGAATATCGTATCAGATCCACTTTGGCAAAATATTGATATAGATATCAAAGAAGCTTTAGATCGAAGAGATTCAAATCATAAGGATCCTGCATTATTTGCCGCGAAGGCTTTGGAAAGTGCAATAAAAATAGTGTCGGATCAAAGAAACTTAACTTCAGGAAATGAAAAGGGAGCCTCGAACTATATAGATAACCTTGTAAGTAAACATAATGGGAGATACATAGACACTTGGGAAGCTGATATTCTTAAGGATTATTTCCGTAAAGTAAGAAACACTTTGGGTCATGGACCTGGCAGTGAGCCAATGCCTACGCTTTCTATTCCACAAACTGATTGGGCTATCGAGACAGCAATGTCTTGGATTAGAACATTAGTTCGAAGGTTATGAAGAAACTGTATAGCAAGTTATTCTATTTTACGCTTAATATTTGTGTTGTCCCTGTACAATATAATTAAAATACAGCTTTAAAATGAATTATGAACAAACCTTTTTGTAAAAAGCTCTGAGACTATGATCTCAAGTTTTGACTAAAAAATATAGAAAATATATTGTTAACAAACGTGCTATTTACAATATCCTAAAAATAATAACTATCAAAGAGAAAAATATGACAACTTCAAAAGTAACCTATCAAGGCGATTTACGTACCACCGCTATCCACCTGCAATCAAACAATGAAATCATTACCGATGCGCCTGTAGATAATGAAGGTAAGGGTGAAGCCTTTTCACCGACTGATTTATTGGCGACTAGCTTAGCCAGTTGTATGCTGACCATTATCGGTATTAAAGCCCGTGATATGGATATCGATATTGCAGGCACTACGGCTGAAGTGACCAAAGTGATGGCAGCTGATCCAAGACGAGTTAGTGAAGTACATATTGCTATTATTTTTAATCAGCAGTTAGATGATAAAACACAAAAAATATTCTATAACACTGCGCTCACGTGTCCGGTTGCGAAAAGTATCCATCCTGATATCATTCAAAAAGTGACTATTAATTCTAAGAGCTATTGATTCCAAGAACCACTAATTCCAAAAACTAGTAACCTCTATAATGGTAATTAATATGACTACCAAAACTTTACTTATTGTCGCGCATGCGCCATCGCTTAATACCAAGAAATTGGCTCATGCGGCGTATGGTGGTGCTAGTCATCCTGATTTAGATATCAATGTCATATTAAAGTTACCGCAAGATACCCAGCCTCAAGATGTATTGGCAGCTGATGCAGTATTATTAGGGACGACTGAGAACTTGGCTTATATGGCAGGGCTGACCAAAGATTTTTTTGATCGCTGTTATTATCCGGTGTTAGAGAAGAAGCAGGGTATGCCGTTTGCGTTATATATTCGCGCGGGTCATGATGGTACGGGCACCAAGCTTGCAATAAAGACCATTACGACTGGACTGCGTTGGGAATGGATTCAAGAAGCGCTGATTTTACAGGGAGATTGGCAAGAAGCATTTACTGAGCAAGTTGAAGAGCTGGCGATGACATTATCAGCTGGGGTAGAAGCGGGTATTTATTAGTTGTTTGACGCTTTGGTTGTCGATATTATTAATATCAAAGCTGTAGTAATGAAGGCATATAAGGATATTAGCAGTGTTTAATAATGACTCAGATAGTAGCCAATCTATTGCTCCTGCCGGAATACCATTTTCTCAAGCGTGCGAAAATAATAAGCAGCCGATTCTTCAAGTTTTACAGCAAGAGTTGAAAGACTCTACCCATGTATTAGAAGTTGGGTCAGGGACAGGTCAGCATAGTGTGTATTTCGCGCCAAGATTGACCCATTTAACATGGCAGACTAGTGATGTACTAGCGCATCATGCCACGATCAATGCTTGGCATACTGCGTATCCTGCGCCAAATCTATATGCGCCACTAGCTTTTGATTTGGCAGTCGATCCATTACCGATGAGTCTTGCTAGCAATCAGCCTTATGACGCGGTATTTACTGCCAATACTTTACATATCATTCCATGGCCTTTGGTTGAGCAATTGTTTGAGCTAGTGGATAATGCCTTACCTATCAATGGAAAGTTAATTGTTTATGGACCGTTTAACGAAAATGGATATTACACCAGTACCGGAAATCAGCAGTTTGATATCAGTCTCAGGCAACGCGACCCAAAGAGTGGTATTCGTCATTTAGAAGATATCATTGCTTTGGCAAAGACACATCATTTAAGACTATCTAATAAATATGCGATGCCCGCTAACAACCAGCTACTGGTATTTCAAAAATATTAAATTAGCGAAGCTTTGGAACAAAAAAGACCTCTCAATCAAGATCTAATAACGATCGATTGAGAGGTCTTTTGGTGTAGAGCTGATAATATTTTTGCATACAGTCAAATTATTTATCAAAAAGCGCCGTAAAACCACGTCACTTCTAGGGCGTGGTTTTACGGCGTCAGCTAGTGTCGCTCAGCCTTAAAACAGCCTTGTCAACCAAACTCATTGAGACCATAATCACTCTATGAAAACGCTCAAGTGTCGCATCAAAGACAAACATGCAAACCAGCTAAATAAATTGGCTGGCGCAGTTAACTTTGTGTGGAATTACGTCAATGATTTGAGTTTCAAACACTTGCAACGAACAGGCAAATTCTTTTCAGCTTATGATATTGCAACTTATGTAAAAGGCAGTGTTGAGTTTTTGAATTTGCACAGTCAAACCTTGCAAGCTATCACCGAAAACCACGCTAAATCTCGAAAGCAATTCAAGAAAGCCAAGCTAAATTGGCGTACCAACAACCCCAAAGCTAAGCGCAAGTCACTCGGTTGGATTCCTTTTAAAAATACCGCGATAAAATATTTAGGTGTCAAAAAGGCAGGAAAGAAAAGCCTCAAATCCACCATTCAATTTAGCCTTGCTAAAGGCAAAAATCTGACCATCGACGTTTGGGATAGCTACAATTTAGCACTCTACACCATTAATACCTGTGAGCTTGTACAGGACAGTCGTGGTCTTTGGTATGCGTGCGTCACCGTTAAAGAATACCCAAAAACTGCGTGTGGTGATAGTCAAGTCGGTATTGACTTGGGTTGCAAGGATTCAGCGACAACCAGTGATAGCGTCAAGCTACAAACTAAATTAACCCATAAATACGCACCAAAATTAAGGATTGCTCAAAGAGCTAACAATAAAAAGCGGGCTCGCGCAATTCATACCAAGATTAAAAACACCCGCCAAGACCTGATCCATAAGTTTACATCGAAACTTGTCAAAGATAATCAACGCGATGTTAATGCGGCAAAGAATATTCTTGCGCTCGGGCTTGAGCGTCTAGCAGTAGGAATCCCCTCACTTTAGGGAGGGGAGGGGTCAAAGGCTTCTGCTAAAAAATCCAAATAACGTTTCCAAGAACGCTCATCAGCGCGAGCATCATATCTATCGCTGCCGAACACGCTAAAGGCATGTGGCGCACCACTATAAGTGACCATCTCATGTGATACTTTTGCCGCTTCTAAGGTCTTAGCTAAAGTAGCAAAGCTTTCTAGAGAGACGGATTCATCTGCAGAGCCATGAAAGACTAATATCTCGGCAGTGGTCTTATCATAGCTTTGACCCGTTGGGGTATCAAAAGCACCGTGGAATGGTACAAACGCTTTTTGCGGGAACCCTGAGCGTGCTAGCTCTAAAGCAACCGTACCGCCAAAACAATAGCCCATCGTCACGCCTGTGCGTGCATCATTACCTTGCGCTTGACCGGCGTTCAATGCACCTTGTAGCAAGCGGCGCATTTTGCTGCGATCGTCATATAGTGAGCCGGTTAAGCGTTTATTGTCTTCAATAGTTGTCGGGCGAATGCCTTTCCCAAACATATCAGCAGCCAATACGTTATAGCCTTCAGTGGCTAACATATCAGCGCGCTTGCGCTCATAATCGGTGAGCCCATCCCAATCATGAATCAGTAAGATAAACGGTGCATTCGCTTTGTCTGCTTTGGCGTAATAGCCCTCATAGGGTTGGTTATCTACCGTGTAAGTAATATTTTTAGTGCTAATAGCAGTAGCAGTCTGGCTGAGCAGTAATGCCGCTAAGCCTAAAGAGGCGCTACACAGTAACTTTTCGCCGTAGCGCTTAGGTAGTTTGGTAAAAGTGGAGGTTGATATCAATGTCATAGCTAGCCTCATTATGTTAGTTAAAAAATGTCAGTGAAAAATAGCGTACTTAACAGCCAATCTACCCTTTTAACACTCATGAGCAGACATCTATTACAGAATAGCGTAAAGAATAACTACATGACAACGCTATATTGTTAAAAATAATAGCGTTTAAAATTATTTAAAGCTGAAATAATTACTGTTTTTCTTAACCAAATATCAACACGCTTAACGATATAGATGACATACCTGTCAGCGATTTTTGAGTAAGATAATTATTGATCTCAGCATTGCTATCTCAGCATTTCTACCTCAGCAGTGCTTGAGTCAATTTATTCTCAACCGTGCCATAACGCAGAAATAAACGGACATTTGAAGTCGCAATTACTCCTACGGATATAAAAACTGTGTTGGCGCTTATTGAATGGGCTATCGATAGCCCATTTTTACTCATTAGCTAGCTAGGATATTTTATGAATAAGAATATTGATCATACTGACCCCGCTCAGGATATGCATACCACACGTGGTAATGGTGGCGAAACCCATCAGCGTGCTGGTGATGACACTCAAGCCCTGACCACCCAACAAGGGGTTGTCATCTCTGACAATCAAAACTCCTTAAAAGTAGGTGCACGTGGACCAACATTGTTAGAGGATTTTGTATTACGTGAAAAAATCAATCATTTTGACCATGAGCGTATTCCAGAGCGTGTTGTCCATGCGCGTGGTAGTGCCGCCCATGGTTATTTTGAATTGACAGAAACGCTAGAAGAATACACCACGGCAAAGATTTTAAGTGAAACGGGTAAGCAAACGCCATTATTCACCCGCTTTTCTACCGTTGCCGGTAG
>NZ_CBCPJH010000067.1:0-5692 GCF_965118485.1 Psychrobacter glacincola
CCAAAAGAAAACCCCCTTCTGCGTTAGCAGAAGGGGGTTAACTAGGAATAGAGAGCTGACGATGACCTACTCTCACATGGCCGGAGCCACACTACCATTGGCGCGATGATGTTTCACTTCTGAGTTCGAGAAGGGATCAGGTGGTTCCATCATGCTATTGTCGTCAGCAAAGGGGGTTAGATATGAGTCTGTTATTTTTATTGTTTGACTATAAGTGTTTAGTTTATGGTCGATCAACTTGTAACCTAACTGAATCAAGGTTAAAGGTGATATCGAAATATATATATTCTATAAGCTGTAGAGCTTATACAAGATAGATTAATTAGAGCTGTTCATACAAACCACTTGGGTGTTGTATGGTCAAGCCAAACGAGCAATTAGTACAGGTTAGCTACATGCATCGCTGCACTTCCACACCCTGCCTATCAACGTCGTAGTCTTCAACGGCTCTTTAGGGAAATCTTATCTTGAGGTGGGCTTCTCGCTTAGATGCTTTCAGCGATTATCCCATCCGAACGTAGCTACCGGGCAATGCCACTGGCGTGACAACCCGAACACCAGAGGTTCGTCCACTCTGGTCCTCTCGTACTAGGAGCAGATCCTCTCAAATTTCCAACGCCCACGGTAGATAGGGACCGAACTGTCTCACGACGTTCTAAACCCAGCTCGCGTACCTCTTTAAATGGCGAACAGCCATACCCTTAGGACCTGCTTCAGCCCTAGGATGAGATGAGCCGACATCGAGGTGCCAAACACCGCCGTCGATATGAACTCTTGGGCGGTATCAGCCTGTTATCCCCAGAGTACCTTTTATCCGTTGAGCGATGGCCCTTCCATACAGAACCACCGGATCACTAAGACCTACTTTCGTACCTGCTCGACTTGTGGGTCTCGCAGTTAAGCGCGCTTTTGCCTTTATACTCTACGACCGATTTCCGACCGGTCTGAGCGCACCTTCGTACTCCTCCGTTACTCTTTAGGAGGAGACCGCCCCAGTCAAACTACCCACCATACATTGTCCTCGGTATTGTTATACCTGAGTTAGAACCCCAACATGACCAGGGTGGTATTTCAAGATTGGCTCCACAAACACTAGCGTGTCTGCTTCAAAGCCTCCCACCTATCCTGCACAAGTCAGGTCAAAGTTCAATGTAAAGCTGTAGTAAAGGTTCACGGGGTCTTTCCGTCTAGCCGCGGGTACACAGCATCTTCACTGCGATTTCGATTTCACTGAGTCTCTGCTGGAGACAGCGCTGCCATCATTATGTCATTCGTGCAGGTCGGAACTTACCCGACAAGGAATTTCGCTACCTTAGGACCGTTATAGTTACGGCCGCCGTTTACTGGGGCTTCGATCAAGAGCTTCGCTTACGCTAACCCCATCAATTAACCTTCCAGCACCGGGCAGACATCACACCCTATACGTCCACTTTCGTGTTTGCAGAGTGCTGTGTTTTTAATAAACAGTTGCAGCAGCCTGGTATCTGCGACTGCCAACAGCTTAAGGAGCAAGTCCTATCACCATCGGCAGCGTACCTTCTCCCGAAGTTACGGTACCATTTTGCCTAGTTCCTTCAGCAGAGTTCTCTCAAGCGCCTTGGTATTCTCTACCTGATCACCTGTGTCGGTTTAGGGTACGATTCGTTTATAACTATTGCTTAGAAGCTTTTCCTGGAAGCATGGTATTTGCCACTTCGCTGTACAAGTACAGCTTGCTATCAGATCTCAGCATAATGACAGTCCGGATTTGCCTAAACTGTCTGCCTACATCCTTTCACCTGGACAACCAACGCCAGGCTGACATAACCTACTCCGTCCCTCCATCGCATTATAAACAAGTATTGGAATATTAACCAATTTCCCATCGACTACGCCTTTCGGCCTCGCCTTAGGGGTCGACTCACCCAGCCCCGATTAACGTTGGACTGGAACCCTTGATCTTCCGGCGTGCGAGCTTTTCACTCGCATTATCGTTACTCACGTCAGCATTCGCTCTTGTGATACCTCCAGCATGCCTTACGACACACCTTCACAGGCTTACACAACGCTCCCCTACCACTTGAAAACAAATTCAAATCCGCAGCTTCGGCTCCTAGTTTGAGCCCCGTTACATCTTCCGCGCGGGCCGACTCGACTAGTGAGCTATTACGCTTTCTTTAAAGGATGGCTGCTTCTAAGCCAACCTCCTAGCTGTCTATGCCTTCCCACCTCGTTTCCCACTTAACTAGGAATTTGGGGCCTTAGCTGGCGGTCTGGGTTGTTTCCCTCTCCACAATGGACGTTAGCACCCACTGTGTGTCTCCCGGATATCACTCATCGGTATTCGGAGTTTGCATCGGTTTGGTAAGTCGGTATGACCCCCTAGCCGAAACAGTGCTCTACCCCCAATGGTGTTCGTCCGAGGCGCTACCTAAATAGCTTTCGGGGAGAACCAGCTATCACCGAGTTTGATTAGCCTTTCACCCCTATCCACAAGTCATCCCCTGGCTTTTCAACGACAGTGGGTTCGGTCCTCCGGTGCCTGTTACGGCACTTTCAACCTGCTCATGGATAGATCACTCGGTTTCGGGTCTATGCCCTGCAACTAAACGCCCTATTAAGACTCGGTTTCCCTACGGCTCCCCTAAACGGTTAACCTTGCTACAGAACATAAGTCGCTGACCCATTATACAAAAGGTACGCAGTCACCCCAATAAATTGAGGCTCCTACTGCTTGTACGCACACGGTTTCAGGTTCTATTTCACTCCCCTCACAGGGGTTCTTTTCGCCTTTCCCTCACGGTACTGGTTCACTATCGGTCAGTCAGGAGTATTTAGCCTTGGAGGATGGTCCCCCCATCTTCAAACAGGATTTCTCGTGTCCCGCCCTACTTAATATGTTAACGCTAATGTTTCGAATACAGGACTATCACCTACTACGGTCAGCTTTCCCACGCTGTTCTTCTACATTAGCATTAATCGGCTTCTCCCCGTTCGCTCGCCGCTACTTGGGGAATCTCATTTGATGTCTTTTCCTAAGGGTACTGAGATGTTTCACTTCCCCTCGTTTGCTTCTTGTACAAGTACAAGATACCTACCTTATGGTAGGTGGGTTTCCCCATTCAGAAATCTCCGGATCACAGGATATTGCCGCCTCCCCGAAGCTTATCGCAGGCTGTCACGTCTTTCATCGCCTCTGACTGCCAAGGCATCCACCATGTGCGCTTCATTACTTGACCATACAACCCCAAGTAGTCTTTCGACTTCTAAGTGTTATAACAGTCTAATTATGATAACGATATCACCTATGTTTATACGCTTGATTCAGTTCTCTTTACTTTTTTAATCACTCACTACTGGGATAACAACTGATGTCGTTAAGTAGTGAGTGATTAAGGTTAGAAACAACGCGTGAACACGTGTTCCTAACCCAGACTCATATCTATGTTTTTAAATAGTCTCTGTGCTCTCGTCGAGTCACAGATTCTGTATAAAACAGAAAGAAGTAATCAATGCCAATTGGCTGAATCACTTGTTTCTATTTGATACCTATTTTATTTATTAGCATCTAAAGAATAGTTTATTATGTGGTGGAGCCAAACGGAGTCGAACCGTTGACCTCCTGCGTGCAAGGCAGGCGCTCTACCAACTGAGCTATGGCCCCTAATAATGGTAGGCCTGGGCAGACTTGAACTGCCGACCCCCGCGTTATCAACACGGTGCTCTAACCAGCTGAGCTACAGGCCTGTGCGAGGCATATACCTCTAGCTAATAAACTAGCTTAAACTAAAGAACAACTTGTTGTGAATTCTTGCTGACCGAATGCCATCTATAAGGAGGTGATCCAGCCGCAGGTTCCCCTACGGCTACCTTGTTACGACTTCACCCCAGTCATCAACCACACCGTGGTGAGCGCCTTCCTAAAAGGTTAGGCTACCCACTTCTGGTGCAATCAACTCCCATGGTGTGACGGGCGGTGTGTACAAGGCCCGGGAACGTATTCACCGCGGCATTCTGATCCGCGATTACTAGCGATTCCTACTTCATGGAGTCGAGTTGCAGACTCCAATCTGGACTACGATAGGCTTTTTGAGATTCGCATCACATCGCTGTGTAGCTGCCCTCTGTACCTACCATTGTAGCACGTGTGTAGCCCTGGTCGTAAGGGCCATGATGACTTGACGTCGTCCCCGCCTTCCTCCAGTTTGTCACTGGCAGTATCCTTAGAGTTCCCGGCTTAACCCGCTGGTAACTAAGGACAAGGGTTGCGCTCGTTGCGGGACTTAACCCAACATCTCACGACACGAGCTGACGACAGCCATGCAGCACCTGTATTCTAATTCCCGAAGGCACTCCCGCATCTCTGCAGGATTCTAGATATGTCAAGACCAGGTAAGGTTCTTCGCGTTGCATCGAATTAAACCACATGCTCCACCGCTTGTGCGGGCCCCCGTCAATTCATTTGAGTTTTAACCTTGCGGCCGTACTCCCCAGGCGGTCTACTTATTGCGTTAGCTGCGTCACTAAGTCCTCAAGGGACCCAACGACTAGTAGACATCGTTTACGGCGTGGACTACCAGGGTATCTAATCCTGTTTGCTACCCACGCTTTCGAGCCTCAGTGTCAGTATTATGCCAGAAGGCTGCCTTCGCCATCGGTATTCCTCCAGATCTCTACGCATTTCACCGCTACACCTGGAATTCTACCTTCCTCTCACATACTCTAGCTCAACAGTATCAGATGCAGTTCCCAGGTTGAGCCCGGGGATTTCACATCTGACTTATCGAGCCACCTACGCTCCCTTTACGCCCAGTAATTCCGATTAACGCTTGCACCCTCTGTATTACCGCGGCTGCTGGCACAGAGTTAGCCGGTGCTTATTCTGCAGCTAATGTCATCGTCCATGGGTATTAACCATGGAGTCTTCTTCACTGCTTAAAGTGCTTTACAACCAAAAGGCCTTCTTCACACACGCGGCATGGCTGGATCAGGGTTTCCCCCATTGTCCAATATTCCCCACTGCTGCCTCCCGTAGGAGTCCGGGCCGTGTCTCAGTCCCGGTGTGGCTGATCATCCTCTCAGACCAGCTACAGATCGTCGCCATGGTAGGCCTTTACCCCACCATCTAGCTAATCCGACTTAGGCTCATCTAATAGCGAGAGCAGTAAACTGCCCCCTTTCTCCCGTAGGTCGTATGCGGTATTAATACGAGTTTCCCCGTGCTATCCCCCACTACTAGGTAGATTCCTAAGTATTACTCACCCGTCCGCCGCTCGTCATCTTCTAGCAAGCTAGAAATGTTACCGCTCGACTTGCATGTGTTAAGCCTGCCGCCAGCGTTCAATCTGAGCCATGATCAAACTCTTCAGTTTAATCTTGCTATGAAGCTCTTTAAAGAAGCTTCTAAACTTGGCTCATCTAATCTGGCAAAATCGCTAAAAATTATGTTCGTAATGAATTAACTTTGAGTTCTTTTACTGTCTTAAATGATAATTTTTATAGTTAGAAAAACTCCCGAAAAGGAAGTAAAACCAACTTTATTTTTTAGCATTCTGAATCAGCAAAAATCCACACAAGTTGTTCTTTAGTTATGCTTTTAAATAGTGTTCTTCTATTGTCATCCAATAAAAGATGTTCTTACTAATCAATCAAAGCAATTTGCTTATCTCGTTTAGCGAGCCGACTAGTATATCATAATGAAATAGTCTGTCAA
>NZ_CBCPJH010000068.1:0-5478 GCF_965118485.1 Psychrobacter glacincola
AAAAAAGGTTGTGCTTAAAATAAAATAAGTTGTTTAAGGCTACAGCCCTTTGTTTTCAAGGGTTCAAGGCTATTTTTCTTTTCACATGAGTTACTTAATCAATGATCCCTACACTCAATCTGCTGATTGAGTGCTTTTTTTTCTTTTTTTTTATTATTATCTTAACTTAAATTTTTCTTCAGTCTCTTATGTTATATAGCCTAGGGGGCTATATAACACTTGATTTAGCCTAAGTAGTTATTATGCTCTTGGTTCGGCTGGGTTCTGAAATCAGGGAACACTCACCCTAAAGGACTCACAGTTGAAAAACTGCAAATCCTTTAGTGTTGTTACCTTGACGGTGTTCACTCATGCCCTCGGCACGACTTGGGACACTCATCAGGAGGTCATCACTGTATCAAGCTGACCCTGTTAAGATTACGGCTGATAGCACCGCCTAGACACGCTCTTAACCGCTATACGCTTTCTAATGCTAGCAAGGGCATACACCCAATGTACCGCTTCGAAAAACAATATAACCACTCATTGCGTTGCTCAATATGTCTAGAACCCCCTGTCGAGAGCTTACTGTCACCCATGAAATGCAGTCGTCACTGATGCCTGCCACCCATTTCAAGGGAACAGTTACAAGGCGTTGATTGGTTGAAGGTAACGAGCAAATAAATTATGAAACCACGGTTTTGTTTTGTAAGAACTGGGTTTTATAATCGCTAAAAGAGGTAATTTGATTGCAAAATAGCCTAGATTTGGCTTAGAATATGCCCTAATGGGCTTAATTGCTGGTCAAATAACGCAGTCTGAATGCTTATTTGGTCGTTACGGAGTGTCGCCAAACTCTCTGTAACCATTAACCACATTAAACGATAAACCCCCCTATTGCGTCAAGTAGTAGGGGGGTTTATTTTTTGAATATCTCAAATTCTATTAATGAACTATTATCTTTTTGCTATAAAATGCACTTTGTAGATATATAAACCTAATTAAAATTTAGTTGTGCTTTACAAGCAACTATCAATAATATGAAAGGAATCATAATGGAAAACAATTACTTATGCGAAAACTCTAAAGACAGTTTATGTATATATGCTCATTCAGCAGAGTTAGCTTTAGAAAAGGCTTACAACATAATGTATGATGGAACACCTGAATCTGAAAGCATAACAGTAAGTAATATAGATGATGATTCTGATACCGCATCAAGGTGTGGTGGATATGATCCAATATAAGATCGTATTATCTTATAGTTCAGTATGTAAATTAACTACATAGAACATAGAAAAGCCCCCAGCAGGGGGCTTTTTCGTTACTAATTCAGCTGATTCAAATACTCTAAAACCATTTATCATAATCTACCTTTACAGGAATAATTATCGTAGCTGTAGTGGGTACCATACTCGATAGATAAGTTACTGATAGTTATATGATTATCTGTAGGTAGGTGTTTTGGGTGTACTTGTGGGTGTACTTGCTGTGAGTAATTCGATGTTTTTTGGCACTACACAATACTTAGTGTATATTGATTGAATAACCATAACAATAAAAGGGGATTAGCATTGAATAACAAGCGTTTTATCTTGAGGTCACTTGGTGTCTGCGGTTTAATTTTCCTTTTGTCTACGATGGTTGCTGCTAGGTTTTTTTAGTATGGTGACTGAATATTGAGTGTGACTCCTACACTAGAACACAAACTGTCGTCTGTATACCCAGTGTTTACGGTATTTTCTAAATTTATTTTTAGAAAAGCCCAACGATAATACCAACAATCGGTTTTCTACTTTGGCTAATCAGTAACCTTGCTCATTCAAATCACGATAATAATCGCAGCCAGTTTGGCTACCATTATCACAAGACTTGCCGTACCATTTTTTTGCTTCATTCTTATTTATTTGAACGCCTTTACCTTCTTCATAGTGAACTCCGATTAGTCCTTGAGCATCAGCATCTCCTTGATTAGCTGATTTTAAAGTCCATTGAAATGCCTTGCTATAATCTTGGCGCACACCTTTGCCATAATAATAAAATGAACTCAAATAAAGCTGGGCTAATGCATCTCCTTGATTGGCTGATTTTTCAAACCACTTGACGGATTTTTTATAGTCTTGTTTTACTTCTTTGCCATCGTGGTACATTATTCCCATCGATAATTGAGCCGAAGCATCACCTTGTTCGGCTGATGCTTTTGTACTGTTAAAAAAATCTGAGGCGGAAGCTGATACTGCAATCCCCAAAACCATTAATCCAAAAGTAAGTGTTTTTTTCAGTAATTGCATGATCGTTATTTTCCTCAGAAGTGTTTCAAGTTAAGATTGGTGCACTATTTAAGGTTAAGAGCTAGCCAAGATCAGGCGGTGTTTTTCGCCTGTCCTGGCTAACTCTTAATCCAATAACCGCAGGGCGTTAGCGGTCACGCTCTATATCTTTGCTCTGTTGCCGTTCTAATTCTACTTGCTGTATTTGCCTTGTTAGCTCTGCCTTATCTGCTGGCACTAGCTCTGCTTTGCTGTCCTTGTTATAAATCGCTGTTACCTTGTCGCCCACGTTTGGCAACGTCTCAAAGCTGTCTAAATCATGGTACACCTTTCTGCCTGTTGGGGTCTTTTGCATAACGCCCAAGCGATTTACTGCGATTATCTCTCCTGTGTACCGTCGCCCTGCCTGTGCTTGAGCAGCCCCATATCTGAACGATGCGTGATAATTCAGTGTCTCCATTGCTTGTTCATGTGTGGCGTGAGCTTTAGGGTCTATCTGCTCGATATGTTTTTTAGCATCCATTGTAAAATCATACTCTTTGACAGCGTTATAATCCCTCTGAACTATATGGTACTCAGTAGCTAGCTCTCGCATCTGCTTTTCACGTTTACCCCTGCCTAGCCATGAATTATTATCTTTCAATACCTTGTACTCGGCTGAAAGCCTTGTCATATCAGCCTTGTATGGCTCTATAGCCTCTGATCTAATTCTCTCCGCAGTCTGTACCACCATTTCATCGAAACCTTGCCCCACATATAACGCTTCTTTGACGGTCTGCCCTTCAATTACGGGAGCATTGGCAGGCTTAATTGGCTCTATTTGCGGTTTTGGGGCTTTTGGTATGGCATTGGTAGCTTGTGGGTCTTTCTGTGGCTCTACGGGCTTCTGTGTGCGCTCCTTAACCTTCTCTTGCTCGGCTTTTTTCTCTTGCTCCTTTAACCTTATTTGACGGTTAATCTCAACTAGGGCTGTACCTTCCAATACTTCAATGATGTCTAATTTGGCTTGAAAGTCTTGTTCTTTGGCTTCTAGCAATGATTTGTAGGTGTCTTTAATTTCAGGATTTTTAAGCTGGGTCATGGTGAAGTTGGTTGGCTCTCGCTCAATACCTTGCTCTTTTAGCGACTTCATACTGATACGCTGATAACGTCCAGCCCTTTTTAGGTGGGCGTTACAAGTCTGCTCCCATCTATCACGCTGGGCTAGTAGATCCGCTTTTCGGTCTGCGGGCTTCATGCCTGTATTGGCTTTTTTAGCGCCACCACGTTCAGGGTTCTTGCCGTTGTAGCGTTTAAAATACTGGTCAGGGTCACGCTCGATGCCGTCTCTTGTGCGCTCGCTAAACATGATGTGAGCATGGGGCTGTTCTTTACCGTCCATTGCTGGGGGGTTATGGATTGCATACTGATAAGCGTGTTTGTCGCCTATCTCCTGCGCTATCCAATCTTTGATGAGTTCGTGGCGCTGGTCGCTATCTAGCTCCCTCGGTAAAGCAATCACGTGTTCACGGTAGGTACTGCCGTTTTTGCGTTCGTGTTCGTCTGCACTTTGCCAAAAATAATTGGGGTTATGGTCTGCCCATGCTGGCATATTTCCATGCCCTGTATGCTCTAGTTTCTCTAAGCTATTATTGTCTTTTGCATACTTTCCTTCCCTAGCAATATACTGGGCATGAGGGCTTGCCTTACCTTTTTTTCCTATGCCGACACTGAGCCTTGCGATTGCCATTTTTTTCTCTTTTGGTTTTTGGGGGTGTGGGGGTTTCCCCTGCTGGGGATTACAAAGGGGCTAGCCTCTTGTCACGCCGTTTCTCATTATAACCGATAGGGCAATAATGGGAAACGTCTAAGCGTGCCTTATATCCTCGATAAGGTTACAACCATCCGTCACTAGGCAACCAATACCCCTTATGATAAGCTCTGATGGCACGATAAATAATAACGGATAATTTTGGATTTTTGAAATGAATAAGTATCTATTAACATTTGCAGTAAGTGTTTTATCTGTGGGTTTTCTATCTGCTTGTAGCTCTGAACCTGAAAGTTATACTACTGATTTTTTATCAGAAAATGAGGATATTCGCTCTACCGTTTTAGAGGACTGTAAAGCCAATAAACAAAGCGATGAAAACTGTAAAAATGCGAATGAAGCGGAAGCCAAATCTCAAGTTAAAAGTTTAGAAGATAGAATGAACCAATAAGCAATATGAGGAAGGCAGATATGGCAAACATCAATACGGATTATCTTGATGACTTGGTTAAAAGATTTAAGGGTTTTAAGTCACCAAATGACACCCAGCAACTTATCATCATATTGGGCGAAAAAGACAATAGAAGTGAGGACGATAATCGCAAGCTGGCAGTATTGATGAAGGCTGAACGTAAAGCCGATCAACTGGCAAAAGCTCGGGCTGATGCTAGGCGCATGATTGATGCTGATAAGGCAAAGGCTCGGAAAGCAGAGGTTAGACGCAAGCTGATTTGGATGAGCGCTTTTGAAAAGATGGCTAGTGAAGATAGCGACATTAATATCAATTTGATACGGTTGATGATAGAGGCTTTCGATAGTGGTTTTATATCGGATAGAGACAAGGACGTTGTTAGAGAAGATATAGGGCTTTAAATATGAATACGAAGCGCTTTACTAATCGAGCATTCAAATTCTGTAATGCTTGTCGATCAAAACAACAGCTCGTCATTCAAGAACATAAAAATTTAAAGCTGGGCGTTTACCGCTGCCCCAAGTGCAACGCTGATACGATTGATAGCTATGTGCTTGTGGAGTATTACGAGGGCGGTTGTCGAATTAAAGCTAAGAAGATGAAAGCCTATGACCTGTTCAACTTGCGCTAAGCATTACTTCTTGCTCTTTTCGGGTGCGAATAGATCAGCCTGTCCATGTTTCTTAGCGTAGTCTCTCATAAAGGCTCTGACGGCTTGTGATGCAGTCGTATCTTGATTGCTGCAAGCGTGTTTAAACGCCTCTAGTAGGTTTTCTTCTACCTTAGCGGTAAACAGTTTGTCTTTTTTGTTGGACATAATACTTTCTCTATATACGTGGTATATACGCAATATACACTAGGTATAGAATATAATTTGTTGTTTTAAATATTAAATGTTGTTTTTGGCTAGATAAGAAACCTTTTTAATATTGGTTTCTTTAAAATAAAATAAGTTCATTAAAGCTGTAGCCCTTTGTTTTCAAGGGTTTCGGATAAACAACCAGTTT
>NZ_CBCPJH010000069.1:0-4487 GCF_965118485.1 Psychrobacter glacincola
TAGGTCTTATGATATGCGTTACTTATCTACTGCTTATTTTGGTACCGCTATGGGAGTGGAAATATAATAAAAATACTACGTCTATCTATAGAAAAGTGCTGATTAGCCTTTTGATGATAGAAATGGTCTTGTTGTTTTTTGGGCAAATGCATAAGCCTTAGCTTAATGTAATAGATAGAAAGTTAAGTAGCCAAAAAAAGGATGGTCATGTTTAAGTTTCTAGAGCATAAGAAGAATGATACATGGGTTGATAATGTATTAGTAATAGTGATACGCCTGACAATTACAGGATTTATAGTAATGCTAGGGTTCTTCTTGGCATTTATTGCTACGATGGGTCCACCTATTGCACCTCATATTTGGAATGGGGGTCTGGATGGCGGTATTAGAATAAGCACTATTGTTATCGGCTTGGGTTCATGTGCAGCTATATTGCTTTGGTTTTTCTGGACTCTATGTTTTGATATCTATCGCCTTATTATTCGTACACCCCTGCCCGACTCTGATACTGAAACCAAATAGAGCAAGTAAGGTTTATAGCTACCTATTATTAATAAAAACCACAGAAAGAGATTTAGATGCCAAGTTTTATAGTTGTAGACAATGAAATTATTAACTTATCGGAAATAAGACGGATAACTGCGGATAAAAAGCGACTTACAATCATATTTCATTTAGGGTTTTGGAATGGTAACGCATTCAAACGATGTACTGACAACCAGCATTTTGAGGAAGTTTTTAGGGATATAGTAACCAAGTTAGAAGCTAAGCACGTTTAAACAGACTACTCGGAGTGTCCAATTTTAGCTATCGCCAGTCATTGACTGGTGATAGCTACTTGAATCTTTGGCTGTAGGCTAATGATATCAAAATTTTGAATTATCATTATAATTGTAGTGTGCTTAGTGTAATGGCATAATAAAACTGGACAGCGTATAAGAGATACTATCCTAAAAAAGCCAAATCAAGTGCTAATTAGCTCAACTCTTGCTTGGTAAGGCTGTTGATGTTTAACTATGCCGAAACAAATATGCACAAGCTTACGCATCGCTGCGCAGACAGCCTGCATTTTACACTTACCGTTAGCAAGCAGTCGCTTATACTGCGCCTTAATGTCAGGATTATGCTTAATGGCGACTAGCGCCGGCATATACAGTTTTGCTCTGATATCACTTGAGCCATTCTTTGCTAAGCGAGACTTGCCCTTAAATAGCCCTTATTCAGTATAACTGTAAATGTTGGCTTTGAAGAATTTGGTTCAGTAACTTTGAGACTTGATTGGCAGGCAGTTAGTAGAAGTGCAAATAAAAGATAGCCAACTGGTTTAATAAGCCTAAAGAAATTATTCCGGAATATGTGGGGTTAAAAAACGCACTAAGACAGTGATTATTAAGAGTATTACAAGAAGGTATTGATATTTTATAAATCGTTCTGGGCTAAATAAACACAGCACAGATACTATAAAAATTCCTATAAGTTCAATCAAATTAGATAAGCTTTGAGAGCCAAATCCTAGCCCAGTTAATACGACCCACAAAAATGATGGTAAGAATACTAGGCTAAATTTTTTCAATGGTTTGTCCATAGGTTAGGCTTAATAATATAGGTAATGGAAAAATATCCAAGTTGACTGACTTTTACAAAGTGTAAGATTGTAAAGAATGCGATGTTTGGTTAAAGATTTTTTTAACTAAAAAGAGACTTAATTTAAAAAGTATTAAGATTTAAAGTCAGAATACAGGATAAAATTTAATTTTGCGATAAACTACATATATTCAGTTTAATATAAAATCGATACAGCCCATATCATGAAACAGTTTAGGTAGATTATTCTCCATCCAACCTTGGCGTAGAAACTTAGCTTGAGCCCATTTCTTTTCAATGGGGTTTAGATCAGGACTGTAGGGCGGCAGCCATAGAATACGATGGCCATGTCTATTGAGCAATTTTTGAATGCGATTATTCTTATGAAACCGAGCATTGTCCATCACAATCACGCATTTTCTCTTAAGGCTTGGTATTAGTGTGTATTTATACCAGTGATAGAATATGGTGCTATTAATGTTCTGCTCAAAGTAATCAAGCGCAAACAGAATTTTTTTATACAAAGCACCAATGACATTAGTACGCTTTTTTGCTTGCCAGTTGTAGCGATCAATACAAGGCTTACCTATCGGTGCATAGCCGTAAGGTCTAATGGTTTCAGCTTCAAAGCCACTTTCATCCATATAAACAATGGGATAACCCTGAGTCATATAACTACTCAAATGATTGAGATATTTAGCTCTTTTCATCAGACAGACTTTTGGGTGTTCTAGTGTCTTTTTTTTGACTGATTTTCAATCGTTTTAAGGCATGATGAATGCCGGTTTTACTACAGCCAAGACGGTTTGCGCGCTCATACTGATAGTCATCAGGATACGCTTTAACATCATGAAGCAAAGCGTCATCAGGTATTTTAGTCGGGGCTTTATCTTGCCCTTTCTCAGGCTCTAAAATCTGTCTCCAGCTATGTATAGTACTGGTGCTAAGCTTGTAAAAAGCAGCAGCTTCTCTAACAGTCAGACCATTATCGATACTAGACAGCACTTGTTTACGATAGTCGATTGAATAAGTCATGGTTTATCTAAATAGTTGATTAGTTTTTATGTATTGTATCGGTTTTATCTGAACTCTACTATAGTATTCATTTCATCCACCTAGTCTTTCATTAGTTTTGATTGTTTGTTTATAATACTCTGACCAACCGAGACCATGAACTGACCCCCAAATGTTGGACGGTTTAGTTTATCCCAAGGACTGAGTTCTGTACTTAACAGGGCTCAGTCCTTTTAGTTTGAGTTGAATACGCTCATGATTGTAATAATGCATGTACTCATAAATCTGTTTCTCTAAACCCTCAATCGTTTTAGGTTTTTCAATATAAATCGTCTCACACTTTAAGGTATCAAAGAACCCCTCCATCAGTGCGTTATCTAAGCAATCACCTTTTCTGCTCATACTTTGCTTAATAGCATGCTGTTTAAGCACCACTCCAAACAGTCTCATTTGATAATGCCAGCCTTGATCTGAATGCAGCATTAATCTCTTATCACGACACACTTTCGTCTTTGCTAAAGCCCGCCCTAGCATCTTGCCAACTAAGTCATAAGTCGGGCGCTTTGAGAGTGTATAACTGACAATCTCATTGTTATAACAATCAAGTATGGGTGACAAATACAGCTTATCGTCACCCACCTTAAAATCAGTAATATCGGTGAGCCAGCGCTTATTTGGTTTATCTGCATGAAACTGGCGCTTTAAATAGTTCTTCGCAATCTTGCCTTGTGGTCCTTTGTAAGATCGGTACTTCTGACGTCTTATCTTTGCGCTGAGCTTCATGTCATGCATAAGCTTAGCAATGAGCTTATGGTTATGATAAATCCCTAACTGCTTTAGCGCGGCCGTGACGCTACGATAACCATACCTGCCTTTGTGCTTGTGGTATATCTGAGCAATATGATGTTTTAAGTCTGCATATTTGTCTTTAAGATCAAACTGACACCTATGGTAGTAAAAGACACTCTTAGCCATCTTAGCGATGTTTAGCAAAGCAGATAAAGGGTGCGCTTGTCTTAGCGCTTCGATGAGCCTTGCTTTTTGCCTGCTTGTTCCTCCGCTTTGAGCAAGGCATCGAGCTTTTTTAGATAGGCAACCTCTGCACGTAGGTATTCATTCTCACGCTTAAGTTCTGCTAAGGTTTTCTCATCATCTGGTTTGTCTGTAATAAAGGGTTTGGTCATGGCGGTTTTACCTCTAGGCTTGGTTATTAGTCCAGACATACCATAAAGCCGATACGCTTTGTGCCAGTGGCTAATTAAGGCCGGTGAGCTGATGTTAAACTTCAGTGCTGTCTGTAATTGACTTAAACCTTGTTCTAGCATGGTCGTAATCACGTGATGTTTAAACTCACTGCTATATTTGGCCTTACTTGTCTTTGGCTTAATGGCATTTATGCCACCGCTTTGGTATTACTTAACCCATTTTTGTACAAACTCTGGATTGACGTTAAACTTCTTAGCGGTGGCGTGACTACTATGGCCTTGCCGATAGTATGCGATGACTTGCATCTTAAAGTCTAGATCGTAACGCATAAAAATACCCCATAAGTTGTGTCCAACTTATGGGGGTCAGTTCACTAGTGTAATGGGTTCCTTGGTCAGAATGAAACAACACACCACTGGGTTTGAGCCTAGTGTGATACGCCATCTACAACGCTTTAGCGGTCAGCACCCTATCAGGGGAATCTGACACCGAAAAGCCCACCACACGACGGGCATATAAATCTAAAACGATAGCTGAATAGCACCAGCCGCCTTTGATACGAATATAGGTGACATCACCCGTCCAGACTTGATTGGGCGCTGATGGGCTAAAATTACGGTTCAGTATGTTGTCATGAGCTTTGTGTTCTTCATCAGCATGCTTATATTTATGCGTCTTCAATT
>NZ_CBCPJH010000070.1:0-3126 GCF_965118485.1 Psychrobacter glacincola
TTATTGTCTGCTATCTTCTTGACGGCTTCGGCTTTAAATTCGTCACTATAGCTTCTTATTTTCTTGGTCATGATAAACTCCGATTAATACGCTTAGTTTACCAAGTTTAGGTGTACGGTTTTTTCAGCATAGCTCAGTCAATTGAAGACGCACAAATATAAGCACTGTGATGAGGCGCATAAAATCCATAGCAACCTATTGAACTGTAACTTTAGCCCATCAGTGCCCAATCAATTCTGGACGGGCGATGTCACTTATATTCGCATTAAAGGCGGCTGGTGTTATTTAGCGGTAGTGTTAGATTTGTATGCTCGGCGTATGGTGGGCTTTGCCGTGTCAGATTCGCCTGACAGCATGTTGACAACTAAAGCGCTGCAGATGGCGTATCAGACCCGCCTGGAACCAAGTGGTGTGCTGTTTCACTCCGATCAGGGAACCCATTACACCAGTAAGAAGTTTGCTGAATCCGTGGCGAGTTGTGACGGCATGAAGCAGAGTATGAGCCGAAAAGGTAACTGTTGGGATAATGCACCAACTGAAAGATTCTTTAGAAGCTTTAAGACGGAGTGGAGGCCAAAGGGCGGTTATGAGAATATCGCTGAGGCTAAAAGTGGCATTGTTGATTATATCTGGGGCTATTATCAAACCGTGAGACCGCATACTTTCAACAATTATTTAACACCGCTAGAAAAAGAGAAACGCTATTTTAATAAAAACCTCTTATCAGCTGTCCTAAATTAGTTGACCACTACAATGATAGCAGTCTATCTTAAGTGGTCTATTAATGGGGTTGAAGGATGAAACAGATGGTTCCCTATTTGAACTACCTTACAAAAAATAAAACATGAGAACACGCTACAGCTCTATTAATTTCTAATTCGTATAAGATATATCCAAATAAATATCGTTATAGTTACTTGTTTACCTAGGATCTCTATATGAATAATAAGATGATAATAATCATTGCTATCACTGCTATTTTTGCATTTTGGCTAGGCATCAAAGCCCATGAATTTTATTACGATGATATTTGCTTGGATCTAGGCGGTGGCAGAAACCCAAGCGGTTATCCTATTTGTGTCATTGAGCGATAACTATGCTGCGACAATCGACTTCATAGTTATTAGCCTCACATACAATACTGGCAGTTCGATGCCTGTATAGCGCACCGATCTCGAATAGAATATGCATGGTAAGTACATCATGAAGTACACTACAGTTATCACAACAACTCAAAACCGCGATATCATTAGCCTGAAGCTGAAGGTTCGTCCTCACTAGGGAACCGAACCCATGAAAGCGCCTGATTAGTTATTTTGACAACTTTTTCATGCCTACAACAATGCAATGTAATTACTCTCATGGGTATACGTTGGCTACCGCTTGGGCTTGTCTGCTACTATGTGGGCGCAATTTCTATTGCACCAGCAACGGCACAACCCTGATATGCTTTGCCTGCGTAAGTTAATATTGCAGTAAATTCATTTTGATAGCCATTGTCATCGATACAAAGGTTATTTTTTATATTCACAACAATAGGCTGTCCATTGACAGTACTCGCGTATTCGACACCTTCAGTATTGACAGAACCAGAACCCACCACGGTAACTGTTGCTGTCGTTGGCTTTAAGAAATTTGCCTCTATACTTAGCTCATTTCCTTCAATCACTATTCGCCAAATTTTTCCTTTGTTTCCAAAAGCAGTAAATGCCGCTGACGCTACCGGCACTTCTATTGTAGGCTGCTTACTCAGATCCGTGGTGTCGGCACGATGGTTATTACAAGCCACTAGAGCTAAGCTGCCCGTTAAGCACATTGTCGTTAGAAGCAAAGAACGCATAATTTTTTCCTTTAAATATAATAAGAGAACACTACTATTTAGCAGTGTTCTCTTTGTTTACGTGATGAAATTCAGGTTTTTACTACCATAGGTAGGTTTGCGGTAGAACTAGAAGCTAGGGCATTAATTAATACTATCCATTACGGGCAACCTTATTCAGTAACTTACCAACGCACTCTCTATATTAGTAATACTAATATAACATATCTATAAAGGTTGACAGTGTGCAATAAGATAAAATAGTTTTTTTTACTGCTTGAGTGTTTAAAATATGAAAAACTTAACTGCTGCTATTCTAATTGCGCTTCCTGTTCTAATGGTAAGCCCTATAGTAATGGCCGCCTCTTCAGATGCAGTGGCTAAAACTGTTGATGTTCAATTTAAAAAAGGCGCTAGTTCAGCTAACTATTATGGGAAATTAAAGGGTAGTAAGTACGATTCCTATACATTTTATGCCAAAAAGAACCAAAAGCTTTCTGTTAAAACAACGGGAGGGAATGTAGATTCTTATTTATTCCATAAGAATTTAGCAGACTCTGTTAACGTAGGAGAGTACGCCCCTGAGCTGGATGACCAAGGTTATTACACGCTTCCATATTCAGGTAAATATGAATTACGTATCCTTCAGCCACGTTCTCAAGCTTCTAAAGGAAAAACACCCCCATATTGGCTAGAAGTATCTATTCTATAGGTATATAAGCTTAATATTATGATGCTGATCTACGCTATCACATATTACAGACAACAATTATCAGCATGAGTATGGTTGTCAGTATAGCGTACCGATCACGAATAGAATGTGTATGGCAGGTACACCACGAAGTACACTATGACTGTTTCAGTGAGCAAAGCATTTGATACCAATGCCTCAAAGCGGAGTATTCAAGTCCTCACTAGGGAACCACACTCTTAGACTTTGCTAAACATATTTTTTAGGTATCCCGATTGAAACTAAGAAAAATAACTACTCCAGCTTATCCTTCACCTTGAATGGTTCTGAGAATTGCAGAATCAAGAAATTGACCACCGATAATATGATCGCAATCTCATAGCGCCCATAAGCAACGGAGATACCGATAGCAGCAGTATTCCATAAGCTTGCTGCTGTCGCCGTCCCTTTTACACTATCATTGCCTTTAAAAATAGCCCCACCACCGATGAAGCCCATGCCCGTAATAATCGCGTACATGATTCTCGCTTCAGGCTGTGAGCCATGATAGATATCGACAGCAACTAACATGAAAGCACAGGATGCAATACTTACTAGTGGAAAGGTTCTGAGTCCG
>NZ_CBCPJH010000071.1:0-2917 GCF_965118485.1 Psychrobacter glacincola
GTTATAGTAAGTGCTCATATTTTAATTAATAGTATTTAAGAGTGGAGCTAAGCATGCAAGCATCTATTGTTAAAAGATTTTCCAATATTAAAACATGGTTATTTGTTCCAGCCACTCGTATAGATAGAGTGGCAAAGGCGTTTGCTAGTGGCGCTGATGCAGTGATTGTTGATTTAGAAGATGCGGTTGCTGCAGCGGACAAAATACAAGCTCGCAAAGATTTGCAAGTCTATTATGACAGTCAGGATTATCAGCCTATTTGGATTCGCATTAATCAAGCAAGTAGTAATGATTTTGTAGAAGACTTAGAACTCTGTCAGCAAATGCCAAATCTTGCCGGACTTATATTACCTAAAGCGGAGCAAGCAGCAGATATTGAACAGCTTTATCACGCGACTGGTTTGCCAGTTATTGCATTGATAGAGACGGCGCTTGGTATATATCAAATTGATAGATTGGCAAAAGCTACTGGGCTGCTGGCATTTAGCTATGGTTTCTTAGATTTATGCAATGATTTGCAGGTGCAAGTAGGTACGGCGGCCGCCGATATTATTGCCAATCAGATTCGCTATCAGCTACTACTTGCCTCAAAAGTGCACAATTTATTAGCACTTATTGATACAATTTATACTGATTTTCATGACGATAAAGGGCTTGGGCAGCGAGTACAATTATGGTCGCAAATGGGTATGTCTGGTATGCTTTGTATTCACCCAAAGCAAGTGGCTGTTGTCCAGAAATCTCTACAACCGACTGATGCTGAAATTGACTTTGCAAAACGCGTGGTAGAAGAATACGAGCAAAGTGGGCAAGCGGTATTTGAAATAGACGGTAATATGGTTGATGCGCCCGTAATTGAGCGCTGTCGGCAGTTATTAAGCCAGTGATAGTCAAAGTAGCAGGTAAGCAGATAATGGTTTATCATTCACTATACTTATTAGCCGTCTAAAAAAGAGTTTAAAGAGTTCTATGATTTTTATTAGTAACAGCATTAGCTTGAACGATATTGACGTCGAGATTAGCGCAATACGAGCGCAAGGCGCGGGCGGTCAAAACGTCAATAAAGTATCGTCTGCGATTCATTTGCGTTTTGATATTCATGCCTCAAGTTTAAGTGATATCAACAAGCAGCGCCTGCTTGAGAGTAAAGACAGCCGAATCACTAAAGAAGGTGTACTGATTATTAAAGCACAGCAATTTCGTACCCAAGAGCGTAATAAAATAGATGCTTTTGAGCGCTTGCAAAGCTTTATTATACAAGCCACTTACGTCAATAAAACCCGCAAGCCTACGAAACCAAGTAGAAATGCAAAGCGTAAACGCGTTGATCAAAAAACCCAGCGCGGCAAGACAAAGGCATTACGCGGTAAAGTGGATTTTTAAATAATCTGTTCTATAAATGAACTGTTTTGAATTAAATCAGAAAGCAAAATGCCAGCCCATTTAAGAGGCTGGCATTTTTTATAGGCTTATTTACTATTAGCTTTTTAGCTAGCCGAGCCTACTACTTAGCTCAGGAAAACGTTTTATCATAAATAGCATGAGTAGCAATGCTGCACTGGCGATTGCAGCACCAACATAGCCCACGCTTGATAACGAAAGATGAGTCACCGCATAACCGCCAAACAAAGCCCCTGTACCTATTCCTAAGTTAATAATCCCTGAAAACATCGACATTAGCATATCTTGCGCGTTGACGTCGACCATGATGACTTTGGCTTGCATAGAGATAATCAGCAGCATGAGTGCCGCGCCCCATAGTAAGGCAATCACGCTAAGCGCCCATACTGAGGTGACGGCAAGCAACAGTGCAAGCATCGATACCAAAATCAATATCGTCGATATTAGCATCAATCTAGTATTAAAATTATCGCCCCAGCGACTGAATATCACACTACCCAAAATCCCTGCTACGCCAAATAATAATAGTACAAAAGTCGCCGCGTTTTCACTGATGGCGCCAACTTGGCGCATAAAAGGTTCGATATAAGAGTAAGCGGTATAGTGTGCGGTAAAAACAATTAAAATCAGCACATACAGGCTGACCAAAAAAGGGTTTTTGAGCAATTCTGGAATCTTTCTAAACGAACCCTCAAACATACTTGGCAGTGTAGGTAATAGCCTTGCCTGCAAGATAAATACCACCAAAGCAACGATGCCGATACCGCCAAAGGTAGCGCGCCAGCCAAACCATTGACCAATCAAACGCCCTAATGGTACGCCGAGTACCATGGCTAATGAGGTTCCGGTCGCAAGTACACTGAGCGCCATGGCTTTTTTGCCTTTGGGCGCTACTCGTATCGCAATCGCCGCCGTGATTGACCAAAATATTGCATGCGATAGCGCAATCCCAACACGGCTGATGAGTAATACATCAAAACTCCAGGCAAATACTGATAACGCATGGCTTGCGATAAATACCGCAAACAAGGCTAATAGTAAACGCTTACGCTCAAAGCGGCTAGTTAGTAGCATCAATGGCAACGACATAGCTGCGACAATCCAAGCATAAAGCGTGATCATCCAGCCTGTTTCTGCTGTAGTGATAGAAAAGTCTTGGGCAATATCACTCAATAAGGCAACTGGGACGAATTCGGTAGTATTCATAATAAAGGCGCTAACGCCCATCAAAAATACTTGAAAATACTGCGTGCGGCGAGTATGTGAGCTCACTTCTAAATTGTGTGTCATAAAATCCAACGGTCAGAAAAAGTACTAAAAAATCAGCGTAAAAATGAGGTGAAAGTAGAGTATGTTTAGAAAGGTAAGCAAGATAGCAAGTCAATGGCTTTAGTTAAAGAGGTTTTTTGCTAACGTAAGCACAGTTTATGAATAGTGCATAACCATGTCTTCATACATCGTTTTCGTACATCTACTTTCATCCCATATTCTTATGAAGCTATTACCATTAATCCAC
>NZ_CBCPJH010000072.1:0-2702 GCF_965118485.1 Psychrobacter glacincola
ATTAATTTTAACGAGTTTGTTGTTTTTTATTTTATAAGAAGTTGTGGCTTTATCTGTAGGACAACATCCTGCATCACTTTCTCCATAACGATAGGAAGTAACGTTAATCACCCCATTATTGATGCTGTTTATCTTAGCAGTTGTCCCAAGTGGTGCTGCGCCTAGTTTAGTGAACTGATTTTTACCAAGCCCTTTAAAAACCACTAAATCTATGCTTACCGTTGTTGGATGGCAATTGGTTTTTTCACAGTAATAAAGCAGTACGACAGCATCTTGAATTCCGTCAGCATTAACGTCTTTCATAACCGTTTTTTGATCATGAAAAGCATACTTCAGCGCTTTATCTTCTGTGTAGTCCGCACTAGGCACAAAATATTTTTCGCTTTCTAAGTTTAAAAATTTAACGTTAGTAGTGACTTCGCTATTGATAACCGTCTTTACAGTTTGCGCATAGGAAGTTATAGAAAGAGTAGTAAATAGGCATGCAGCAGTGACTTTAATTAAATAATTCATATAAAAATCCTTAAGAAAAACCGTTTTTAGAAAACTGTTGCGGTCTGTAGAATAACGTATTTACTGCTGTTTATGCTTAAAATCACTCTGTAAATAATGCGTTTATAGCAGACTATTCGAGTTCTCACTAGGGTACCGAACTGATTCAATCAGTTCAGTAGTTATCACATCATTAAGTTAATTCAGTGCGCTATACAGGCAGCGAGCTGTAAGCTATATTCTCAATAATTATGGCAGGTTCTGTAAAAAAATGGACATTAAAATGAATAAGCTATGCTGAAAAAAACAGTCTATCTATATAGTAGATTTATTTTAAAAATGATATACCAATAGCAGCTTATTAAAATCGTACTGATGTTATTTTGAACTGACTATCATTAATTTATAAAACATATCAAATACTTTTGCATTAAGCTTTTTAATGATACGACTTATGGTTACTCACTCTAACATGGCGATTGCATCGGCACTGGCACGCAGGCGTTCTTCAGTATTTAGCTCAGTTAATATTCCTTCTTTCATCATTAGCAGACGGTCAGCATGTTCAAAGTAACCGTCATCATGGCTGATAATAAACAGCGTCTTGCCCATGGCTTTTAATTTAGGAATCAGCGTTTGATAGAATACTCGACGAAAAGCGGGGTCTTGGTCAGCGGCCCATTCATCGAGCAGTAGAAAGTCCTTTTGTTCGGCGACAGCAAGTAGCATAGCCAAGCGTTTGCGTTGTCCTTGGGACAGCTTGTCGGTAGACAATCGATGCTTAGTTACCGTCACTTTATCTTGCAGGTTTAATTTATGCAGCCACTCGGTCACTAAAGACATATCGGGGTCATTGTCTTGACTGCCGATTAATTGTTTAAAAAGATGTTGATTGCTAAAAATGGCAGAAAATAGCTGCCGATAATGGCTATTATTGTCCGAATCAATCACCTGTTTGTCTACTTTTACAGCGCCTGTCGTAGGCGTAAAAATACCAGTAATTATTTTTGCAAGGGTAGACTTACCGCTACCATTAGAGCCTATCAAAAACACCACTTCGCCACGCCTCAAGGTGAGATTAACATTTTTTAAAATGTCATCAGTAAGCGACTTATTTTCAGTCACAGTTTCTTGTGTATTGTGGTTTATACCTTGATAGCGATAACTCACATTGTTCAGTGAGATGGTCTGCCAGTCATTTGCTGCTATATTGGTTAAAAAAGCTGGTTGATAATCAGCAAGCGCCAACGTCTGTATTTTATCTAACGCGACTTGCGCCGTTTGTAAAGTTGGATAAGCGCCAACGGCTTGCAGTAGCGGCGATTGCATAAATAGAATGGTTAAAGAAAAAGTAGTGGCAACGCTCATGGGAATATTAAGATAGTTTGAGACCGCAAAGACGACACCAATCGCTGCAAACATCATAATGTTCGACCAATTCACTGCTGATAAGTGAAAGGTATCTGCTTTAATGACACGCTCTTTATAAGATTGGGCGTGGCTCAAAAAATAATTGGTATACAGTTTTTGCGCGCGGTTCTGATTGAGCGCAAGCTCTTTTCGACCTTGAATAATAGATTGATAATCTTGATACAAAAGATCATTAATCTCCCTTAATTCTGTTAAATGACTGTAAACGTGCTTTACCAAAATGATGCTTATCCAAATCGTCATCACAATCCAAACCATGATTATCAGTAATAATGGTAATGACAACCAACCTAAATATAAGGCGACTGCACTAGATAGAATAACCCCTTGAACCAATTCTGGCATACGAACAAAGGCCACGGTGATCGATTGGATATCGGTAGATAAACTGGCGAGTAACCGTGCGCTACCCAAATGATCTATTTGCGGAACGTTGGTATCGATGATTTGTTTGACCAGTTTGGTTCTTAGCTCATAAACAAATCTATGACCTAAACGCGTTAGGGCATACTGTGATAAAAAAGTCGTGACTAATAGTAGTATGACTAGGCCTGAAAAACATCCTAAGCTTTGCCATGATAAGGTATTAAAAACAGGCTGACTGATAAAAGTATGATTAATATAAGCAATAATACCCACACTGACAGCCGCATTGACTAAGTTAAGTACGATGACTTTAAGAAAAGGTAGGCGATAATGCGACCAGATCATATGATATAAAGAGGCTGTAGCGCGAGAGGACATAATAACTCAATAATAAAATGAATTTTGCGTATTTT
>NZ_CBCPJH010000073.1:0-2600 GCF_965118485.1 Psychrobacter glacincola
AACGATCCTAAAGAATATTCAGCACGACTATTAGCACATCATGCTGAAATCTCAGCCTTTGGTGGTATCTTCTTATTACTGGTCTTCTTAAACTTTATCTTTGACGATAAAGAAGTGCATTGGTTTAATTGGCTTGAGAGCCGTTTGGCAAAACTGGGCAAAGTTGATGCCATGAGCGTCTTCGTGGCACTTATTGTCTTGATGATTGCAGTATCATGGGCCAATGATGCACAATCAGCTGCTGTCTTAATCGCTGGTGTTTGGGGTATTTTAGTTTACCTTGGCGTGCAAGTGGTTTCTGGAATGCTTGAAGGTGATCTCGAAGAAGATTTAGAAAATGAAGAAAATGGTTCTGGCGCAGCAGCGACCAGCGCTATTATGAAAGGCGGTATTATCGGTTTCTTATACTTAGAAGTTCTTGATGCCTCGTTCAGTTTCGACGGTGTGATTGGCGCATTTGCAATCACTAACGACGTTATTGTTATCATGCTTGGTCTGGCCATCGGTGCGATGTTTGTACGTTCGATGACTATTTTCCTAGTCGATAAAGGCACGCTTGATGAGTTTGTTTATCTTGAGCATGGCGCGCATTATGCCATCGGTGCCTTAGCTATTATTATGCTATTGTCAGTGAAATTCCATGTGCCAGAAATTATCACTGGTCTGATTGGTATTGCCTTTATTGGTTGGGCATTGCTTGCTTCACTCAAACATCGTAAGCAACAAGCGAAGTTGATTACTTAGTGTTTGTATAACAGGGTATGCAGATAACCCGATGCAATATAAATTTGTCTGAAAGCGCCATTAATAGCAGGTTATACCAAGTGATTGGTATAACCTGCTTTCTATAACGTACTACTTTTTATTACCTAATACAGTCACTGTCATTTAAGATTTATATTGCCCAATACAAGAGATACAAATGCTAAAGAAAGCTGAACACACATTAGAGAAAACCATATTTAACAGTCGCTGGTTACTAGCCCCATTTTATTTGGGATTAGTGCTCGGTATTATTTTGTTATTTGTCAAATTTGTCCAAGAGCTGTGGCATATGATCACCCATGTGTTTACTGCTTCTGAAGCCGATATCATCGTCGGTACCTTGGCTCTTATCGATATGTCATTGGTTGCAAGCTTACTCCTCATCATCATCTTTAGTGGCTATGAGATCTTTGTCTCAAAAATTGATACAGAAAACCATGAGGATCGCCCTGAATGGATGGGAAAAATTGATTTCTCTGGTCTGAAACTTAAAGTCATCGGTGCTATTGTCGCCATTTCTGCCATTGATCTTCTTAAGTCATTTATGGATATACCGAAAGACATGAGCGATAGTGATGCGGATGTATTGATGTGGAAAGTCATTATCCATATGACGTTTGTATTCTCTGGCTTATTATTTGCATTGATGGATAAGATTGTCGGTGATACCAAAAAACATTAGAAAAAGCTTAATAAAAAAACCCATTCATTAATTTATAAAAATAGACGCTAAGGAGCGCACATGGCAGGGGCCAGTTTATTGACCTTACTTGATGACATCAGTGTGATATTAGATGATGTGTCACTTATGACCAAGGTTGCCGTTAAAAAAACGGCGGGTGTATTGGGCGATGACTTAGCCCTTAATGCTGAGCAAGTTTCAGGGGTTAAAGCAGACCGTGAGCTGCCTGTGGTTTGGGCCGTCGCTAAAGGCTCCTTCGTTAACAAGCTTATTTTAGTGCCATTAGCACTGCTTATCAGTGCCATTTATCCCCCTTTAGTCACCTTTTTACTCATGTGTGGCGGTGTATATTTGGCTTATGAGGGCGCAGAAAAAATTATTCATAAGTTCTGGCCACATATTTTACCTCATGACGAAGATCAAATTGCCCGACTACGTGCCAATGCGGATGAGACGATTGATTTGGTTGCTTTTGAAAAGGACAAAATAAAAGGCGCGGTGCGTACAGATTTTATTCTCTCAGCTGAGATTATTGTCATTGCATTAGGTTCAGCAGCTGGGGCGACTCTTTTAGAGAAAAGCTTGGTGCTGTCTATTATTGCTATTGGCATCACAGTGGGTGTTTATGGCTTGGTAGCGGGTATCGTCAAAATGGATGATTTGGGTCTCTATCTAATGAAGCAGACGAGCAATGCAAAGCAGAAAATAGGTGGGTTTTTATTGTCTGCGGCACCAAAGTTGATGAAGTTTTTATCGATTGCTGGCACATTAGCGATGTTTTTAGTGGGCGGCGGTATCCTAGTGCATGGGATTGATTTTTTACACCATGAAGTGGAGGACCTAGCGCACCTAACAGGCATATTTGAAAGCATAACAACGATGCTATTAAATGCGTTGGTAGGTTTAGTGGTCGGTGTTATCGTCGTGGCTATTATTACCATGATTGGTAAAGTACGCGGTAATAAACCCTCTTCTGCCCATTAAAAATAATGACTACTCTTGTTCATTTAACATTTTTTTAAAGAGCGTAATAAGCCATGTTTGAATTTGATTTAAGCTTAAAATTAATGATGTACCACCTTATTCAATTGGGCATTGCTTTTATCCTCTCCTTACCGATTGCGCTTAATCGTGAGATGAAAGATAAGGGCGC
>NZ_CBCPJH010000074.1:0-2064 GCF_965118485.1 Psychrobacter glacincola
TTATGGTTGGGACGATTACCTAATAACAAATAAGATAGAGAATTTCTTTACTAGCATTGAGATTCTAACCATTTAGATAGTTTAATAATATCATCCTTATTATTCTTTAATTCCTTGCAAACGAAGTAAAATTTATCCCCTGTTAGTAGTTCATGCATTGGGATTCTAACGAGTTTCTGCTTATAAGATTGATCTAGCATCATATAGTTGTTAACGAGGGTAACTCCCAGATTGTACCGTGCGGCTTCTATCGCTAGTAGTACATGACTAAAATGATTTATCTTTATATCACTTGGTAACTCAAATCCGCCTGCCTTACACCACCGCAGCCAATCCTCCGCTGTATTCTCGCTTGTATCTGCATATCTCACGGATAATATTGGATGCCGCCACAATGCATCAGGAAGGGGTTTATCTCTTATTTTCTCCCAAAGCTTTTGACCACACACGGGATATAAAGTTTCAGCAAATAAAAACTTACTGATGAAAGCATGTGGAGGGGGATTGACGGTGATATAACAATCGGCCCTTTGTTCATTATAATCAGAGGGATGATTAACCATATCTAAAGTGAGTTCTATTTCTGGATACTGTCTATAGAAGTCTTCTAATCGAGGAATTAACCAATTTACTGCGACTGAACTGTACAGAGCTAAGCGTATATGCCCAGGTTTTCCATGCTTAATAATCTGACTACTATCTGAAAGAAGACCCAATGCGCCACTCACATCTGTGAAATAACGCTCACCAACCTCTGTCAACGAAAAGGTCCGGCCTTGCCTGTAAAACATTGCTTCCCCAAGATACTTCTCAAGGATGCGTATTTGGTGACTCACTGCACTTTGTGTCACATTGAGGCTCTCTGCTGCTTTTGAAAAGCTGTTAAGCCGTGCAACGGATTCGAAGCATTGTATGGCACGCAACGGTGGCAAGTCCATTATTACCTCAGCTAATACTAAGTATGTTTTATATCATTATACATCATACTGTTACTTGAATATACTGCCAGACAGATCGTTAAATCAGCATGAACCCATTGGGGTTTTAACAGTTTCTGAATTTAGAGTAGGGCGGGGAGGATAAGAATGCCAAAGATGAGTGTTGCATTTGCTATGACGCTATTGGTAATAGGAAATATCATTGCGGTCTTCTCAGACGCTTTGATAAAGAACTTACCGTCTGAGATAGCGGTGTATCAGTTTATCCTATTTCGTCAATTAACAGCAGTTTTAATGCTGTTGCCATTTTGTTTAATCAATAAAAAGAGCAAGTTATTCAGTAATATGAAATGGCACTTTGTCCGTAGTCACGTTTGGTTGCTGGGTGTGATATTCATGGTACTGTCTCTTCAAGCACTGCCTCTCGCAACTGCGAATGCTATTTTTTATGCCGCCCCTTTATTTATATTGCCGCTAGGTTTTTTATTTTATAAAGACAGATTAACCTTTCCAACTATAGCAGTATCTATGTTAGGTTTTGCTGGTATCCTCGTTATCGTACAACCAAAACAGATTAATTCAGGGGCAGTTTTTGCGCTTATAGTGGCGGTAACCATGGCGCTAAACAATCTGTTAGTTCGTAAACTTCCACAACATCATACTGTCTATCAAACGCTACTTTTGACCAATTTATTAGGAATCCCATTCGCGCTTGGTTTGGCTATTTGGGAAGGACAGCCATTTGACTGGCGCTCATTGATTACGGCCGCCAGTTCAAATGTATTTATTTTGATTTATGCAGGTATATGCGTACAGGTGTATCGACACATTGAAGCGTACAAAGTCTCTAGTGCGGAATACTCAGGTTTAATAGGGGCGGTGGTGGTCGGAATCATATGGTTTAACGAAGTGCCAAATATGACTTTGTTAATAGGCTCTGCGCTGATTATCCTACCTTTGATATGGCTTGCTACTCTTGAATCTATGAGGTTTAGACAAAAAATTGGGTAGGATAATCAGATCTCTTGCAAAAGTAGCAGAGAGAATTAAAATAAGAAGAACATTCATCGCTGTCTAGAAACCATGCCAAACTGAACCGCCCCGGTATTGTCGGAGACTTAACATT
>NZ_CBCPJH010000075.1:0-1942 GCF_965118485.1 Psychrobacter glacincola
TGGTCATCAATCTGCATCTCACTATGATGGCATTACGTATTGGGATTACAATTGGCGCAAACATGGCGGTGCTGTTCGTATGCTTGAAATTAGTAAGAAAGAAGAGTTCTATCAGCAAGAATATTGTGGGTGTGTCTATTCACTAAGAGATACCAATAGATGGCGGATGAAAAATGATCGTGAGCGAATTAAACTTGGTGTGAAGTTTTATTCAAATGTGATGGATGAAAAAAGTTAAGCTTTTGTCTTTAAATACCAGTTTTTCCAAGAGCTAGTTCCACGTATTGTAATAGGAACTGTTGGAATCAGTTTTTCTTTTAAAATATGCGTTTGCCCCACAACTTTAGCAAGCCTAGCTTTGACTGAATGAATACATTCTCGATCACCGAACTCACAGTAATCCAATGTGGTTCCACCACATGGACCATTGGCCAAACCTTTGGGGCAGGTTTCTGGACAAATATATATTGTTTCTCCCAAACGACATTGCCCACAACTCTCACAACCTAAAACAGCGTGCTTACTTAGCCATTCTGTTTTTAACAAAGCTTTGGTAGTAGACTGTTTTTCCCAAAAAGAAGCTTTAAAAATAAAGCGACCAAATGATCTAGCAAGTTTTGCATCAAAGAATGTGTTATGCATCATGTGTAAATGATGATATTTGATTAATTGTCCTATTGACGGTTGTTTCGAAGAATATGAAAAATCAGGTATAAATTCTTTTCCTGTTTTAACTTGCCATAATGAATTCCATAATAATTCAAGTGCATTTAAATCCAGATGACGATACGCATTAATCCAATGTTCAAGTAACAATTGTTCATCAGGATTATGGCAAGCAGATAGGTGAATACCTGCGAAACCAAGTTGTTTACAAATTAAAATTTGTAATGCACAACGTCTATAAGCGTACTCATTTTTCCCAGATTTTTTCTCATCTTCCAATACTTTTACCATATGTGGAGTAATAACAATTCCAGCAACTTTATGTTTTAACATAAAGTTTGCACGTCCCAGATTTAGCGGCATGACACAGGCTAAAATTTTTTGTGTATAGCCATTTTCATGCATAATTTTTTTGCAATGCTTTAAGGCGTCAATGTCATAGCCTAATTGTGTGATGATAAAATCTGCACCAGCATGTATTTTTTTATGAAGTTTAAAATATTGAGCATCATGTTCAGCTTCATTATATTTAAATGGATTGAATGCGACTCCGATATTAAATCCACCATGTTGTTTGGCAGTCATTACCGCATTTACAGACTCTAAATAACGTGTACGCTTCAGATACGAGTCTTCATCAACATGATTTTTTAATTTATCACCAGTAAGTAAAAGTAAGTTTTGAATATTGGCAGAATTTGCTTGATCTAAAAATTTGTAAAAATCCTGTATATCTCTATCTTTACCTGCAAAGTGCAATACTTTATCAATTCCTGCTGGATAAAAAAAACTTGCATCAAGTGGACTCATATCTTGATCTGAATGTACTCGATCTGCTAAAGTCATCAATGCTGGAAAATCTGTAAGCATAGTTTTGACAGCAAACTTATTTGGTATAGATGTTAGATATTCGATCAAAACACAAAATTTATTTTGTGAAAAATAATGCACAAGGTCGGCCATAAGTTACTACGAATGATTGAGAGTTCAAAATAAAAAATATGATGTAATGTCTAACATCATACGCACCTTATTCTAAGTCAAAAATGAGAGCTATAACACTCTTATTTTTATTGTTATATACCCTACTCTTAACTTGAAACAAGCAATTTAAACTGAGGTGGCGGGTTACCAAGTTTTTGGTTGTGAACCGCCCCGACTATATCGGAGGCTAATTTGCTTGAGTCAGGCACAGGCGTAGCGATTCACAACTTTCATTTGACAAATATTATTACAAACTTTCAAAATTATTGTGAGTATGTGAGTATGTGAGTAT
>NZ_CBCPJH010000076.1:0-1814 GCF_965118485.1 Psychrobacter glacincola
GTTTATAGGTCACATAACTCTTAAAATATACTATCTACACCGTGTGACTTTAGTATTTCTTGCTGTTTAATTATAAAATCTCTGGTTTGTAATTTACCATCTCTAGCCAGCGTTTTTGAAAATAGATAATGCCTGCTGTAATGCCCATTTTTGAGAAGCACTTGCATTTTTCCTGAGTAGCCAGCACGAAAGTGATAATGCTGAGTAAAGATAACTTGCCGAATTTCAGACAATTTAAAAGATTTAGGAAATAAGGTGAGCATCTGCAATTTATCGTCTTTAATCATAAAAGGCGCTTGTAGAACCTTAAAGTTTTTCTGGAGTAAAGTAGCAATAGGAATGATAGCAACAGCGATTAATAGTAGCCAAAGCATACTAACGTTAGAACCATATTTGGAAAGCGCGGTAACAATGGTCTTACCCTCCAGCGGAATAAGATGTTTGCGATCCACCAAATCTTTGATGTGTCCTGATCTCAGATTATCTTGCAATAATGTTTGCGACGTCTGTTGAGTGTCGATGGAATAAACACTATTTTTTATTGATTGACCGCTACCCATATTGTCAAAATAATAGAGTTTGCCTGCATTCTCCCAAACGCTACCAAAACTACTTATACAGGTACCGATATTTTTCCATAGCGAAGCATCAATGCCTTGCATCTGTTTTATAAAGGTATTCTGACTGCGGGTACCATTACTTTTTTTACTTGACCAATGCTCACTCGATTCTAAAAACAAGGTATTTTTACCATCAGTAAAGACAAACTCAGATAATGCCTCGAATTCCGAGCCGTAGAAAGGATTATCCCCCGCTCTTTTGACTGCGTTATCTTCTCGATCATAATAATAAATACCGTCTTTTGAGCCAAACAAAGCGTGATAGACGTGAGCACCATAAGGCGTGATAAGCTCATAAGGTGTGTGTTTTTCATCGAAAGCGACGTCATGCATAAAGACTTTGCCAGTGCGAGGGTCAAAAAGATACGACTCAATACTGTTGCCCTCTATCTCAAAGCTATAGATGTCAGCATTGCTGCTAAACGGTAGTAATTTACTTTTGTAATAGACGTGTTGATTGTCTGCAAAATAGTCGTAACTCGGTCTTTCATCACCATCGTCGTATAGTTGTGCAAGCTGGCGCAAAGTAGTCGGGTCTGCTTCTGGCAAGCGTTTGCCCTCAAAAAATACCGCTTCACCGTCTGTCGCTACACTGTTTTCTAATAGAGGATAATAAGGTTGACTACTGAGAGGTAATTCTTGGATAGGGTAGAGATAGGTTTGTGGCTTTTCGCCGAGGTTTAAGCCATATAACATCAATTGAAACATTTCGACTACTACATTTAACGTGTCATTTCTGATGCTATTACTGCCTAAATAGTAAGTATGCTGTCCATCGCTATAGTAATCTTCTCCTAGGCTGATGGTTTTGCTAGGATCTAGATTAGGAACGATCAGATTGCCTACATAGACATGGTTTTTATCAATAGCGACTTTTTGAGATTGATAGCCTTTCTTATCGCTAAAGGTCTTAAACGTAGAGACATCCGCTTGCGTCACTTGATATTTGCCGTTGCTGGGAACACTGGCATAGATTTTATGATCGTAGAGAGTGAAAATACTAGAATCATAAGGCACGCCTAAGCGGTCTATTTTGCTACTTAAGTCATCGTCAAATGAGCCAAACAAGCCGGTTATTAATAGTAACGAGCTTATTAAAAGTAAAATAACCAAGCCACGCAGAACTAGCATAATTTTCATTGTTATACTATTGTCCTCGGTTCTAAATGAGATTTACTTGATAGTAAATAAATA
>NZ_CBCPJH010000077.1:0-1679 GCF_965118485.1 Psychrobacter glacincola
TAGTATCACAATAATGATTGATGAAATACGTAAGCTCTTATATCTGGTTGTCTGAAATCGAGAAACATCTTTTAGTTAATAATATATAATTTAATATTTTTGAATATTTATATATGTAAGTAAGGTTGAGTAATAAACTTAGTTTTACCTTTTGAGCATGTCAAGAATTTTGTCCTCTCCAAGCTGATCAATCAATGCTTGTAGCTGAGTAGTAGGATAGGCCTTATCTTTAGCATCCGCTCTAAACTCTTCCGTATCTCTGCCTTCTCTCAAAGCGTCTAAATAATCCGCCCATTTCTGCATCATCTCCGTGCGACCATCAATGTACTCAAATCGGCCATAAGCAGCTCCATTGGGATCTTTAGTTGTATGACCTAATGCCATCTCTACAAGTAATAGAGAGTACTTTAAATGCTCTTGTAGGATAGTCTTAGCCGTCGCTCTAAAGCCGTGTACACAATGTATATTTTGATACCCTAAATTGTGTAATTGATTATTAGCAGTAGCGTCTGATATGATCTGATGTTTTTTTGCCGTTTCGCTGTAAAAGACATATTCGGTGTGCCCGTTAATTATTTACTGCTCACGCAATATAGCTACTGCTTGTCGTGGTAGAGGGGCAACCATGTCTTTAACCATATTTACTTTGCCTTGTCCCTTTAAAGGCTTAAACTGCCACCTTCTAGCCTCTAGGTCCAAATCTGACCATCTCATCCGTCGTAGATCGCCATTACGGACAAAGAGCAATGCTAATAGCCTAAGGGAGCTGATGGTATTCAAATCACTTTCAATTGTCTCAATGGCTCGCAGTAACTTGGCTAAGTCTTTCGGCTTGGTAGCAGCTGGACGATGACCGTAACTAGATTTAGCTAATTGGCTTTTAATAAGCGCCGCAGGGTTGCTACTACAAAACCCACGAGCATTAGCATAAACAAATACATCACTAGCGATGCCTGCGCAGCGTTCAGCTTTGTCAGTAGGCTTGTCGTCTTTATTTAAAGACTTGGCTTGAATATCTAAAAGCACTTCAAGCATTCTAGGAGAGCCAATTTCACTAATTGGCTCATTACCTATGTAAGAGCATAGAAGCTCCAAGCGACCCTTCTTACGAATGAGCGTATTACCTTTTTGGGTTTGTTCAAGAGTAGCGAAGTATTCCCAAGCAAAGTGATTAAAAAAGTTTTTAGTTTTACTAATAAGACTATTTTTTAATTCTTCACGATGCTCTTTTGGATCTAGCCCTTTAGTAATAAAGTCTTCATTCTCACGCCAAATATCACAGGCACGAGCAAAGGAGACGTTTGGATAAACGCCAAGTGAAAGTCTCCGGTTTTTTGAGTAAGTAGGGGATAGGTAGCGATATAACCAAGATTTGGTGCTGTTTGGTCTAACCATTAGATATAGCTTAGGACATCCTTTGACAGGAACCAAGTATTCTTTGTCTTCAGCTTTATGACTACTGATGCTCCTATCGGAGCTGATGGGTTTACGCTGTTCCATGACTGATACCCCAATGTATATTTAAAAACCGGTGTACATGACAGTGTACATCAGATGCAGGGATTGGGATAGATACGGTAGGACAGTATAAGACGTCAGATACAACAAAGCCCCTGATATCAGGGGCTTTGTCGACTCTATAAGATAGTATAGAACTAGGTATTGGTACCGGTGGTCGG
>NZ_CBCPJH010000078.1:0-1507 GCF_965118485.1 Psychrobacter glacincola
TTACTTGTATTAGTCATAAAACATTAGTATGAGGCGGTTGAGTGCTGCCATTCAGTTACAGATAAGTATTGACGCACACCTATTGAAAAGCGTATTGCAAATGCTGAGCTATGCTGAAGAAACCGTACAAGTAAACTTGGTAAACTAAGCATATTAATCGGAGTTTATCATGGTCAAGAAAATAAGAACCTATAGCACAGAATTTAAAGCTGAAGCCGTTAAGAAGATATCAGACAATAATGGCAATATCTCAGCAACCGCAAAGCAGCTTGGCATTGCCATGCAAACGCTATCGAATTGGCATAACAAAGCCAACCAAGGCAAGCTCAAAGGCACAGAGCAATACGACCCTGATCTTATGACAGCTCTTCAAGAAATAAAGCAGCTCAAACGACAGCTCAAAGTTGCCGAAGAGGAGCGCGAGATACTAAATGAGGAGGGATAAAGCGAAGCACTGCTTCGCCCCGACGCAAGGGGAGAGCTATGCTCGAGTGAGGCGACGGCGTACTTCGCGAAAAACAGCTAGTCAGGTACGCCTTCATCAAAGATAACCAGCACTTCTTTACCATCACCACTATGTGCCGCGTGCTAAGGGTTAAGCATTCAAGTTACTACGACTGGCTGAGTCGCGATATCAGCGAGCAGCAGATACATCGCAACCATTGTGAGCTACTCGTTAAAGCCGCTCACAGTGAAACTCATGAGCGCTATGGTGTTGAGCGTCTGCATGCGCATCTAAGTGAGCAAGGTCATAACATCAGTCCCTACATGGTCAGAAGCATCAAAGAGGAATACAGCATCAAATGCCGTCGCCACAAACGCTTTAAAGTCACCACCGACTCCAATCACAACAAACTGGTCTATCCAAACGTGTTGGATCAAGAGTTTGATGCCAGTCGCCCTAACCAAGCGTGGGCCAGTGACATCACCTATATTTGGACGCTTGAGGGCTGGTTGTATTTAGCGGGAGTCAAAGATTTATATACCAAAGAGCTGGTCGGCTATGCGATCAATAAGCGAATGACCGCAGATCTAGTATGCAAAGCATTGAACATGGGCATCAAGAATAAACAACCAAGCAAAGGGCTAGTCGTTCACTCTGACAGAGGCAGTCAGTACTGTAGCCATGCTTACCACAAGATCATCAAGCAGCATCAGTTTACAGGTTCAATGAGCGGTAAAGGCAACTGCTTTGACAACGCACCCATAGAAAGCTTCTGGGGCATATTGAAGAACGAGCTAGTATATCACCAAGACTATAAAACAAGGTTTGCAGCTATCAGAGATATCATTGGATATATTGAGTTATATTATAATCAGACTAGGATTCAAAAGGGTTTAGGCTATAAATCGCCAAGACAGGTGTGGTTTGATTATTATCGTCAGGCTGCGTAATCAAAATCTCCCAAGTTTATATATACGGGATTGACGGCAGGGGTCATTTGCATGGTAGCCCATTATTTAAAGATACCAATAATATAACGTACAAATTACACACTTCACAAAT
>NZ_CBCPJH010000079.1:0-1305 GCF_965118485.1 Psychrobacter glacincola
CCAAAAAAAGAGGAAATACCCATGGCAAAGGCCAAGTTTGAACGCGTAAAACCACACGTTAACGTCGGTACCATCGGACACGTTGACCACGGTAAAACCACCCTTACTGCTGCTATCGCAACTGTAGCTGCTATTACTTCAGGCGGCGAAGCTAAAGACTACGCGTCTATTGACTCAGCACCAGAAGAAAAAGCACGTGGCATCACCATCAACACCTCACATGTAGAGTATGACACCGCAGCACGTCACTATGCTCACGTCGATTGCCCAGGTCACGCCGATTATGTTAAAAACATGATCACTGGTGCCGCGCAAATGGATGGTGCTATCCTTGTTGTATCAGCTACTGACGGTCCTATGCCACAAACCCGTGAGCACATCCTGCTTTCACGTCAGGTTGGCGTACCGTACATCGTTGTGTTCATGAACAAATGTGACGTTGTTGATGACGAAGAATTGCTTGAGCTCGTAGAAATGGAAGTTCGTGAATTACTAAGCGACTATGACTTCCCAGGCGATGATACCCCAATCATCCATGGTTCAGCCACTGAAGCCCTAAAAGGCTCACAAGAAAAATACGGTCAACCAGCCGTTGTAGAACTATTAAACGTTCTTGACACCTACATCCCAGAGCCAGAGCGTGACATCGACAAAGCATTCCTAATGCCAATCGAAGACGTATTCTCAATCTCAGGTCGTGGTACCGTTGTAACTGGCCGTGTTGAATCTGGTATCGTTAAAGTTGGTGACGAAATTGAAATCGTTGGTATCCGTGACACTCAAAAAACCACCTGTACGGGTGTTGAGATGTTCCGTAAACTGCTTGACGAAGGTCGTGCAGGCGAAAACTGTGGCGTACTACTACGTGGTACTAAACGCGAAGACGTACAACGTGGTCAAGTACTAGCTAAGCCAGGTTCAATCACGCCGCATACCAAGTTTGACGCTGAAGTTTATGTATTGTCAAAAGAAGAGGGTGGTCGTCACACACCATTCCTAAACGGCTATCGTCCACAGTTCTACTTCCGTACTACTGACGTAACTGGCGCAATCCAATTACAAGACGGCACTGAAATGGTTATGCCTGGTGATAACGTTGAGATGGGCGTAGAGCTTATCCACCCAATCGCTATGGACAAAGGTCTTCGCTTCGCAATTCGTGAAGGCGGCCGTACGGTAGGCGCTGGTGTTGTTGCTACTGTTCACGCATAAGCCACAATATTAAGTAGTTAACGCTAGCCGAGCAATATGCTGGTCGTTATCTGAAAAAGCCGTTCTCGAGAGAGAACGGCTTTTTTGTGGGTG
>NZ_CBCPJH010000080.1:0-1302 GCF_965118485.1 Psychrobacter glacincola
GAGACCATCCCACATTCTGTGTAACTACTTTTTAGATTAAATGCTTATTAATACGGTCATCAAACATAATCATAAAGCGATTAAGAGCAGACGTCCAGTTACGGATCGGCATCGACCACTTTTTGGATGCTTGCTGGGTTGCTAAGTACACCACTTTAAATGCTGCCTGATCAGATGGGAACACCTTACGCTTATTTACCGCCGTCCGAATCACACTGTTTAGTGACTCAATGGCATTGGTGGTATATATGACTTTTCTGATGTCTTTAGGATATTCAAAGAACACCGTTAAGCCTTCCCAGTTATTGTGCCAAGACTTGACCACATGCGGATATTTCTCGCCCCAAGTCTCATCAAACTGCTCGAGATTGGCCTCTGCCATCTCGAGGGTATCAGCACCATAGATGGCCTTTAAATCAGCCGCTACTGCCTTCTTATCCGTCCACGGCACAAACTTCATCGAATAGCGAACCATATGCACGATACACAGCTGAACCTGAGCGTTGGGGTAAACCGTGTTGATAGCATCAGGGAACCCCTTTAAACCATCGACACAAGCGATTAGGATATCTTGCACCCCGCGGTTTTGCAATTCAGTGAGCACGCCTAGCCAGAACTTAGCACCCTCATTCTCTGACAGCCACATACCAAGCAGCTCCTTTTTACCATCAAGTCCCACGCCTAGCGCCAGATAGATAGCCTTGTTAATGATCTGCTTATCTTGACGTACTTTAACGACAATACAGTCCAAATAGATGATGGGATAGATGCTGCTCAACGGGCGATTTTGCCAAGCAGTAATGTCCTCTAAGATGTTGTCAGTGACTCTTGAAACCAATGTGCTTGAGATGTCGACATCGTAGAGCTCTTTAATGGTTTCGACAATCTCGGTGGTCGTTTGGCCTTTGGCGTAAAAGAATATGATTTTATCATCAAGACCTGAGATACGGGTTTGATGCTTACTGACGAGTACAGGCTCAAAGCTGCCACCGCGGTCTCTTGGGGTGGAGATCTCAAGCTCCCCTGTGTCACTACGGACGGTCTTTTTAGTGTGCCCGTTACGCTTATTAGGCTTATCCGCCTTCTCATGCTTAGGATAGCCGAGATGGTCTTCCATCTCAGCTTCTAGGGCAGTGTCGATAAACGACTGCATGAGCTGCTTTTGGAAGTCTTTGATGTCCTCGAAGCTTTTCATGCTACCAGCCATTTGCTCAGCCAGTTTCTTGATGTCAGATTGAGTAGTCATTGCTTATTCTCCTGTTAGTGGATTATAAGCAGTTACACAGTTTTTAGGAAAGGCTC
>NZ_CBCPJH010000081.1:0-1277 GCF_965118485.1 Psychrobacter glacincola
TGACCTATGCTGTCAAATCTGTAGACATTAACTTGGGAGATTTTAGTTACGCAGCCTGACGATAAAAGTCAAACCACATCTGTCTTGGCGTTTTATAGCCCAAACCCTTTTGAATCCTAGTCTGATTGTAATCTAGTTCGATATATTTAGTGATATCACTGATAGCTTCGAATCTTGTTTTATAGTCTTCGTGATACACCAACTCATTCTTTAATATGCCCCAAAAGCTTTCTATTGGAGCATTATCAAAGCAATTACCACGTCTGGACATTGAGCCCTTAAATCTATGTTTCTTAATGATCTTATGATACTCGTAACTACAGTACTGACTTCCTCTGTCAGAGTGAACAATCAGCGCTTGGCTGGGTCGTTTGTTCTTGATGGCCATATTAAGTGCACGGCAAACTAAATCTGCTGTCATACGCTTGTGGATAGCATAGCCGATGATCTCTTTAGTGTAGAGGTCTTTAACGCCTGCTAAGTATAGCCAACCCTCATCTGTCCATATGTAAGTGATGTCACTAACCCAAGCTTCGTTAGGACGACTGGTATCAAATTTTTGATCGAGCAGGTTTGGATAGATAAGCTTGTTATGGTTTGAGTTGGTGGTAACTTTAAAACGCTTGTGACGACGGCAAACAATGCCGTATTCCTTTTTGATTCGTCTGACCATGTATTGACTGATATGATGGCCTTGCCCTGCAAGATGAGCATGCAATCGCTCACAGCCATAGCGCTGCTTAGTTTCATCATGAGCTACGCGAACCAGCAGCTCACACTGGTTGCGGTGGATCTGCTGATTACTGACACCACGATTTATCCAGTTGTAATAGCTTGATGGCTTGACATCTAATACGCGACACATACAGGTAATGCTAAATATCTTCTGGTTATCTTTGATAAAGACGTACTTCATCAACTGTGTTTCGCGAAGTACGCCGTGGCCTTTTTTAGAATATCTCGCTCTTCCTGAGCAACTTTGAGATCACGTTTAAGACGTTTATTCTCTTCTATAATGGCCATGAGTTCAGGGTCATACTGCTTAGTGCCGATCAGCTTGCCTTCATTAGCTTTGTTTTGCCAGTTAGATAAGGTCTGCATGGCTATGCCTAGCTGCTTTGCAGTCGCTGAAACATTGCCATTATTATCTGCTATCTTTTTAACGGCTTCAGCTTTGAAAGCTGCACTATAGGTTCTGATTTTCTTAGTCATGATAAACTCCTCATTGAGTCGTTAGTTTACCAAGTTTGGTTCTACAGTTTTTTCAGCATAGCTCA
>NZ_CBCPJH010000082.1:0-1071 GCF_965118485.1 Psychrobacter glacincola
CTTGGATTCAACATCGAAGTGCAACGCACCCGAATCTAGATTTTACCTCAAGCGGTGTTCTAAACCCTAGCACCTTTCTAGGTCGATTATTTAAACTGTCTTCAATCGACTGAACTAAGTGACTGCATAGGTTATCTAGACGCATCGACTTAGGTAGAAACTGACGAATTAACCCATTGGTATTCTCATTCGTTCCACGCTCCCAAGAATGATAAGGCTGAGCAAAGTAAATATCAGCCTTCAACGCTGTTGCCATCGTTTCATGGTCAGCAAACTCTTTACCGTTATCAAAGGTGATACTTAACGCCTGTTCACCTTTTAGCATGCCAATACAAGCTTGTGTGACGGCTACTGCCTTGCGATTGGGTAGCGCTTTGATCTTAGTCTCTCGAGTTGTTCTATCCACTAGAGTGACAAGCACACCCTGATGTCCGTGACCAACCACCGTATCCCCTTCATAATCGCCTATACGACTGCGCGTATCAATGATACTAGGACGCTCAGTGATATCACAGCGGTTCGCTATTTTCCCACGCCTATCATTGCCTTGCAGACGGCGTTTCCTATAGCGCTTTTGACATCTAAGGGCGTTGTGTAGATCACCCCCTGCCTTTTTGTCAGTATAGATGTGTTGGTATATTGATTCATGGCTTGGGACCTCTTGCCAACCCAGCATCTTCAGTCGCCCTGTGATCTGTTCAGGTGAGTATCTCTTGTTTAACAAGTGCTCAATATAGCACCAGCCAAAGCGGCTGATCTGTGCGCTATTCACAACTTTGCGCTCTTTTGCCAAACGATGGGCTTGTTTGGGGCGATAACCCCTTTGTCCTATGTTTCGCTTTATCTCTCGACTGACCGTTGATTTATGACAGCCGATAATTCTAGCTATTTCACTGAGACTCTTTTTAGCTTGCAATAGCGCTGATATTTGATATCTTTGCTCTTGGGTAAGATGTGTATAGTGTTTCATAACGTTCTGATATGTAGGAGTTGAAGTTTGAAATGCAACACGGCACATCTTACTCTTCAACTCATTCTTTTGAAACGTTGCACTTCTTATTTGAATCTAGG
>NZ_CBCPJH010000083.1:0-1025 GCF_965118485.1 Psychrobacter glacincola
CCCCTATGGCAGGATAGTTGTCACCCCTAAATAATAATTCCAAAGGGGACAATGAGGACACATCATGCCACGATATAGCGAAGAACGTAAACAGGCTATACTCAGCAAACTGCTACCCCCGCTGAGCCTAAGTGTTGCCGAGGTTTCAAGAAGTGAAGGCATCGGATTACAGACCCTGTATAATTGGCGTGCCCAAGCTAGAGAACAAGGTCACCCCATGCCATCGAACCATAAAACCCCTGATGACTGGTCAAGCGAAACCAAGCTTGCCACCATTATAGAGACGGCCACCCTAAGCGAGAGTGAACTTAGCGAATACTGCCGCAGCAAAGGCCTATATGTTGAGCAAATCAAAGCGTGGCGTACTGACGCCTTACAAGGCTTTAGCAGCAGCAAACAACAAAGCCTGAAAGACAAGCGTCAGCAGCAGAGCGATCGCAAACAGATCAAACAACTCACCCGAGAGCTTGCTCGAAAAGAAAAGGCTTTAGCTGAAACTGCCGCCTTACTGGTATTGCGAAAAAAGTTGGAAGCGTTTTGGGAGGAGCACGAGGACGACTGACCTTGCTCCCTAAGCGCAAGCAATACATAGACTGGATACAAGAGGCCAATCACTCAGGAGCCAGACTTAACCTTGCCTGTATTGAAGTTGGCATTAGCATCCGCACCTATCGGCGCTGGTACCGCGCAGGTCACGTGAATGGTGATAAACGGTGTGACGCCGTGCGCCAAGCTCCTAAGAATAAACTGAGCGCCTCTGAACAAGCCGCCATCCTAGCCGTGTGCAATCAGCCCCGCTTTGCCAGTCTGCCGCCCACCCAAATTGTACCGACCCTGCTTGATGAGGGGATATATCATGGCTCAGAGTCTACCTTTTATCGGGTGCTGAGGCAGCATGAGCAATTGGCTCACCGCGGTCGTGCACTTGCCCCTAAAGCCTCAAGCGCCCCAAAGACCTTTACTGCCACTGGCCCTTGCCAAGTGTTCTGCTGGGATATCACCTATCTGCCAAGTCCGGTACGGGG
>NZ_CBCPJH010000084.1:0-916 GCF_965118485.1 Psychrobacter glacincola
TAGACCTCTTGCAAAAGTCATAGACTAAGCTCGAAATTAACAACTCCGGCGAATAGCTTCATTCTAAGATCATAGCGCTGACGACGGTTACGATATTTATGAGCCACTATTTTGAACAATTTGATCAAGCCTATTTTATGTTCAACCATAATGCGAAACTTAGCCAGATAGTGATTGGCTTGTTTACAAAGGTCTAACAGCTGACCCCCACGAGGTTTTTTAAAGGGGGTGAAAGTTTGTTTATGTAACTTTGCAATGCCCTGATAGCCACTATCTGCTAGTAGTTTAGTATTGTCAGGAAGCCAATCAGGACAAGTGTCTTTATACAGCTTAAAATCGTGCACGGAACCTTTAGACGTTTGAATATCTAATATTAAACCAGTTTGCCAATGAACGATAACCTGAGCTTTTAAGGTGTGTTGTTTTTTCTTACCGCTGTAGTAGTCTCTTTGGTTTTTTTTGGACGCTCAATGGGGGTTTCGGTGGCATCTACGATGACGACTGACCAATTAATATCGTCATCAACTCTGCTAGGGAGCTTTTTGGGCAATTCAAACTTACCTGAATCAATAAGAATATCTTCTACTTTACGGATGATACGGCTGGCAGAGGACTCATGAATACCAAAGTCCGTACTGATGTGGTACAGCGTCCGGTATTCACGCCAATAAGTCAGGGCTAGTAATATCTGTTCCTCAAGACTAAGCACGCTTGGCCGTCCTGACTTAGTTTTTTGTGCTTCATGCTGCTGCATGGCATTAAGTATTTCATAAAAGGTCGCTTTATGAATGCCTGTGTAGCGTTTAAAGCCTGCATCATTTTGTTTGAGTAGCTTATCTATATTTGGCATGGTTCCTAGCCAGTTGTGAATGTATGAGTTATTGTAAAATCCTCTGCTACTTTTGCAAGAGGTCTA
>NZ_CBCPJH010000085.1:0-869 GCF_965118485.1 Psychrobacter glacincola
TGAAATAAATCAAGTCTACATATGAAATTTTTAATAATCATTTATAAATAACATAAATCTTAAACAACCCTCTCTATTCTCTTGCTTTACTAATATTTTCTATAATGTATTTGCCATTCACAGCAAGTGACTTCCCTTGTTCCCATTCATCTATCTCATAACCTTTTGATCTAAAATGCTGTTTTTGTTCTGAAGTTAATATGAAGTCATCTTTACTAACGTAGCTAAAGAGCATAGTTGAATCTGTATGAATGTATTTAAATTTCATTTTATTCTTTGATAGGGAAATTATGTCCTTTTTTATACCTTTCTGAATGTCTGTAATAATTGAGGAGTGTGTCATAAGTCATAATGTCAATACCAGTTTCTTTCCGAAGACGAGCTAATGTCTTTATTCTTTCAAGTGAGCCATTTTTTTCTTCAGATCGTCCGATGATTAGCTGATAATTAAACTCAACTGGATTTCGCCTCATAACAAAAGGATGAAAAATAGGCTCAAGTCTACGGAGTACTTCAGCTTTATTATCTTCTACGAAAACTTGCCACGACCTAACTTGAGCAATGGCTTTATTAAACTCAGAGGAAGTATCGATTTGCTTCTTATTATTTGTAAAGAGTTTCTTATCTGGAATTTCTAACTCGACGAAAGTTACTATCCATGTATCAGAACTCTTTGTTAAATAGACATAATCAGTTTCCAAAGATGTATCTAAAGGAAATTTTGATATTACTACACCAAAATGAAGATGATGATTCAATAGATTAGGCGTAGGAATTAATTCTGGATTGCTTTCTAGAAATTCATGTATTATTAACTCTTTTTTCTTACCCATAGGAGGAGGCGAATCTAAAATATCTATAAAATCTTT
>NZ_CBCPJH010000086.1:0-866 GCF_965118485.1 Psychrobacter glacincola
TAGGGGCTGTATAGAATTGGGGATTAGTTGAAAAAAATAAGCAACGCCTTACACTCTTGTTTACCACAACAAAGAGAAAAGGCGTCACTTATGGCTCGTACCATGCTCACTGATGAACAATGGCAAAAGCTGTCTGATATATTGCGACAAATCAACATATATAACAAGCCCAATCTAAGACGAACAGTCGAAGCAATGTTGTACCGTATCCGTGTTGGCTGTCCATGGCGCGACCTACCGCCTTGCTTTGGCAAGTGGTCTACCGTATACCATCAATATCGCTATTGGCGTAAAACCGGTAAATGGCAGCAACTGATGTCAATAGTAACAGCGGACTACGATAGTGAATGGTTATTTATAGATGGTAGCGTAGTAAAAGCGCATCAACACAGTACAGGCGCTGCCAGTTGTCGTGATGAAGCCATCGGCATCAGCGTTGCTGGCAATAGCAGCAAGTTACATCTCATAGTTGATGCATGTGGCAACCCTGTTCATGTGGAGCTGACAGGAGGCCAAGTACACGATTCTAAAATGGCCAACGCTTTAATTAAAAGTACCATCAAAAAAGAGACTAAGGCGGTTGTAGCAGACAGAGGCTATGACAGTAGCGACATAAGAGAGTGTATCTTTGAGCATTGTGCTGAGTCAGTAATACCCGTTAAGTCAAATTCAAAAAGCAACAACAATGCGCTGAATTGGTACTTATATCGCTGTCGCCACTTGGTAGAAAACGCCTTTGCTAGGTTAAAACACTTCAGAGGTGTTGCTACACGCTATGATAAACTTAAAGCCAGCTATGAGGCTGCCGTGATTCTAGCCTGTGTCTTTATTTGGCTGCCGCTGATTTGAATTCTATACAGCCCCTA
>NZ_CBCPJH010000087.1:0-843 GCF_965118485.1 Psychrobacter glacincola
CTAGATTTTCGCAAACAAGTACTAAAAAGCTTAGATGATGGTATGACCTTTACCGAGGCATCTGAGTTTTACAATCTCAGCCCAACCACCATACAAAACTGGAAGCGGCGTGTTCATAGCAAAACAACCAGGCAAACCAAGCCTTATAAAATACCAGATGATGTGCTACTTAATGATGTAAAAGAACATCCTGACGATTACCAGTATGAGCGAGCGCGTCGTCTAAACTGTAGTAAAACAGGCATTTATCATGCTCTAAAGCGCTTAGGCATTAGTCAAAAAAAAGACCTTGGAACATCCAAAAGCCTGTCTGATAAAAAGAGCACAGTATCAGAGCAAACTTAATAGCTTCATGCACCAAGGCTATCCCATCGTTTATATGGATGAAAGCGGCTTTGAGCACGAGACCATTCGCTCTCATGGTTATTCACCGATTGGTAAGCCTTGTATTGATCGCTACAATTGGCAAGGTAAAAAGCGAATCAACGTTATCGGTGCTCTGTATGAAAAGATGCTGTTTGCACTTGATTACTTTGAGCATAACATCAACAGCAGCATATTCTACGACTGGTGCAAGTTCACACTTATTCCAAGCCTTAAAACAAAATGCGTGATTGTGATGGATAATGCTCGGTTTCACAAAAATAAACGCATTCAAAAGCTACTGAACAGGCACGGGCATCGAATTCTATGGCTGCCACCGTACAGCCCAGACTTGAACCCTATTGAAAAGAAATGGGCTCAAGTGAAGTTTCTACGCCAAGGATGGATGGAAAACGACTTATCCAAATTGTTTTATGATATTTGCCCTAGCCATAACATTTTTATTTTGAACTGACTATA
>NZ_CBCPJH010000088.1:0-834 GCF_965118485.1 Psychrobacter glacincola
TGCATATGACCATCTTGCTGATTATTAGCAAACGGGCATTTTGGTGCGTTAATTGGTATTTGAGCAAAATTCGGTGACCCTAAACGTGTGAGCTGAGTATCTAAATAACTAAATAGTCGACCTTGTAATAACGGGTCATTACTAAAATCAATACCCGGTGGCAGATGCGATGGGCAGAACGCTACTTGCTCAGTTTCTGCAAAGAAGTTATCTGGATAACGGTTTAACACCATTTTACCTACGATGCGTACTGGTACTAATTCTTCTGGAATCAGTTTGGTCGCATCTAAATGATCGAAGGGAAACTCATTGGCTTCTTCTTCGGTAAATAATTGAACGCCAAATTCCCACTCTGGATAATCACCATTATTAATCGACTCAAACAAATCGCGGCGATTATAATCTGGATCAGCACCTGATATTTTTACAGCTTCATCCCAAATCAGTGACTGAACACCAAGTACCGGCTTCCAGTGGAAACGCACAAAAGTGCTCTTTCCATCTTTATTAATAAAGCGATAGCTATGAATGCCAAAACCTTCCATCATACCAAAGCTACGTGGCAGCGCGCGATCACTCATCAGCCAAATGACATTGTGCATGGTTTCAGGACTGAGCGATACAAAATCCCAAAAGGTATCATGAGCAGAAGCCGCTTGCGGGAATCCACGATCCGGTTCTGGTTTAACCGCATGGACAAGATCTGGAAACTTCATTGCATCTTGAATAAAGAAAATCGGCATGTTGTTACCGACGATATCCCAATTGCCTTCTTCGGTATAAATTTTTACCGCAAAACCGCGCACATCACGCGGGGTATCTTTTGAGCCTTTA
>NZ_CBCPJH010000089.1:0-802 GCF_965118485.1 Psychrobacter glacincola
GGTGGTGTATCAGAAAGTATGCTGAGGGAATAAAGGAGGGTGACAGCCGAGGAAAGATGATATATTTGAGGTTATGAAGACACAAATAGATATCAGTTGCCCCGACTGCCACAGTTCTAGTTTAAAGAAAAACGGCATAAAAAGCTATGGCAAGCAGAACTACCAATGCAAGGACTGCAAACGACAATTTATTGGTAACCATGCCTTAACTTATCATGGCTGTCACTCTAAAATAGAAGGCATCATACGGCTAATGACGGTTAGAGGTTGCGGCGTTAGAGATATAGCTATTATAGCCTCAGTTAGTATCGGTAAAGTATTGAGCACCATAGGCTCATCTGTTTATAAGATCGCGCCTAAGAAGAGCTACTATGAACGCTTAGAGGTTGATGAGTTCTGGACTTACGTGTATCGCAAAAAGTGTAAAGTCTGGCTTATCTACGCTTATGACCGTGCTACTAATGAGATTGTCGCTTATGTCTGGGGCAAACGTGACCTAAAAACGGCTAAGAAGTTAAGAGCACGTTTAAAGCAGCTTACAGTCAGCTATGGCTCTATCAGTATGGACAACTGGGATAGCTTTAAAACCGCCTTTAAAAGTGATAACAAACGAATTGGCAAACAACATACAGTAGGTATAGAAGGTAATAACTGCCGTCTTAGACACCGATTAAGACGAGCGGTTAGAAAGACTTGTTGCTTCTCAAAAAAGCTTGATAATCACTTTAAAGTATTCGATCTGGTATTCTTTTATGTCAATTATGGCTACGTCTGATGCCAGCATACTTTTTAGAACACCACC
>NZ_CBCPJH010000090.1:0-736 GCF_965118485.1 Psychrobacter glacincola
CCTGCGGTCATTCGCTTATTGATAGCATAGCCGACCAGCTCTTTAGTGTAGAGGTCTTTCACTCCTGCCAAATACAACCAGCCTTCTGTTGTCCAGATATAAGTAATATCACTGACCCACGATTCATTAGGACGCTTAGCATCAAATTGCTGATTTAGTATGTTTGGATAGACAAGCTTGTTGTGGTTGGAGTCCGTGGTAACTTTAAAACGTTTGTGGCGACGGCATTTGATACCATGTTCTTCTTTAATGCTTCTGACCATATATAGGCTAATATCGTGCCCTTGCTCTATCAGCTTTGCGTGCAGTCGATCAACACCATAACGTGCTTTTGTTTCACTATGTGCCGCTCTGACAAGTAGCTCAGACTGGTTACGGTGTATCTGTTGCTCACTGATATCACGACTCAGACAGTCATAGTAGCTAGAATGCTTAACCTTTAGTACACGACACATAGTAGTGATGCTAAAGAAGATATCGTTGTTTTTGATAAAGGCGTACTTCACTAACTGTGCTTGGCAAAGTACGCCGTCGCCTTTTTTAATATCTCTCGTTCCTCTTCGGCTACTTTAAGCTGTCGTTTGAGCTGCTTTATTTCCTGAAGAGCCGTCATAAGATCAGGATCATATTGTTCTGTGCCGATAAGCTTGCCTTGATTGGCTTTATTATGCCAATTAGATAAGGTCTGCATGGCGATGCCAAGCTGCTTTGCGGTCGCTGAGATATTGCCATTATC
>NZ_CBCPJH010000091.1:0-694 GCF_965118485.1 Psychrobacter glacincola
GACAGCTTTTAAGGCTCATATTCTTCATAAGTTTACCTACCATATAACGGGTCAGCTTGATGTTATACTCATTCATGAGTATGGCGGCAATGCTTCGAGTCGTTAAATATTTGGCGTATTAAGGCTTTGGTTTTGATAGTGTCAAGGCTGATGGGCTTGGGCTTTAGTCCATAGTAGTAACTGCTCTTCATCACGCCAAACAGCTTGCACAGAAGGCTTTTACTGGCCTGTTTGTCTTGCTCTGCAAGCTGACTGATTAACGATAGCCGTTCAGGCTGTCCAAGGCCAGCAGAGCAGAAGCCTCACTTGAGCATAGCTCTCGTCTTGCGTCGGAACGAAGCAGTGCTTCGTTTTATCCCTCCTCGTTTAAGATGTCGCGCTCCATAGTCAGCCGCTTAACCTGTTTACGCAGATCTTGGAGCTCGCGCTGTTCATCCGTTAAAGCGTTGCCGACTTTAGGCGCTTGGCCACTCATTTCTTGACGGTATTGACTCAGCCATTTCTGCAAGGTGGATTTACCTATCCCTAAGGAATTGGCCACGTCAGGTATTTTACGTTTGTGATCAACAACTAAGCTAATCGCTTCTAATTTGAATTCTCGGGTGTATTGGTTGCGTTTGGTGGTCATACTATTTTCCTCTTTGGGTTAGTATAAACCTCTTCCGTGCTGTCCTAATTTATTATGCCACTACAC
>NZ_CBCPJH010000092.1:0-661 GCF_965118485.1 Psychrobacter glacincola
TTTGAAGATGAGAGAATCTTTGAGTATGTTGAACGTATGAAGCTGCACCTAGCCATGCGCTTAATACAACGTCATCGTGATGATATGGCTATCAGATGGGCGCAAGGAGAAACCGCGGCTGACGCCCCTGATAAATTTGATCAGCGTCAAGTGGCACTACTCAGCGAGTTTGCACAGCGCCATGGTATTGAGGACCACGATAAAGCCGTGGAATTTACCGCGCACTTACGCCAAGTGGCCAAACGTTTTGATTACACGCTGGTTGAAAACAACAAAGCCATTATCAAGCTGTTGCGTGATCCTAACGCTGAACGTGAGCAGTATCTAGCGCTTACCAAACATTTTACAGATTTCAGAGACAGTATCGATCAAAAACGAGCGGAATTTAATACCAGTATCATCGACAAGTTAGGTGGTAGTGCAGGAGAGGTTGGCAGAATGACTCGGGACATCATCTCATCATTCAGCTATACCGAAGGGTTAACGTATTATATCAATCAAGATAACCACCCAGCTGAGGCAAGAGAGGTTGCTAAAGAACATTTAGCAGATACCTTGGATAAAACCTGTCAGCAATTCAAACTTGCGTTGCGTGATGTTAACTCCTTACCAACAACCCAGCGTAAAACCTACTCAGAGGCCCTTAAAGCTACTTTAAAGA
>NZ_CBCPJH010000093.1:0-661 GCF_965118485.1 Psychrobacter glacincola
CACAAAGATGAGAGAATCTTTGAGTATGTTGAACGTATGAAGCTACACCTAGCCATGCGCTTAATACAACGTCATCGTGAGGCGATGGCCATCAGATGGGCGCAAGGAGAAACCGCGGCTGACGCCCCTGATAAATTTGATCAGCGTCAAGTGGCACTACTTAGCGAGTTTGCACAGCGCCATGGTATTGAGGACCACGATAAAGCGGTGGAATTTACCGCGCACTTACGCCAAGTGGCCAAACGTTTTGATCACACGCTGGTTGAAAACAACAAAGCCATTATTAAGCTGTTGCGTGATCCTAACGCTGAACGTGAGCAGTATCTAGCGCTTATCAAGCATTTTACAGATTTTAGAGACAATCTCGATCAAAAACGAGCGGCATTGAATACCAGTAACATCGACGAGCTGGGCGGTAGCGCAGGAGAGGTTGGCAGAATGACTCGGGACACCATGTCATCGTTCAGCTATATAGAAGAATTAATGGATTACATCAATCAGGATAACTGCCCAGCTGAGGCTAGAAAAGCTGCTAGAGAACATCTAGCAGATACCTTGGATAAAACCTGTCAGCAATTCAAACTTGCGTTGCGTGATGTTAACTCCTTACCAACAACCCAGCGTAAAACCTACTCAGAGGCCCTTAAAGCCACTTTAGAGG
>NZ_CBCPJH010000094.1:0-555 GCF_965118485.1 Psychrobacter glacincola
AGGACTCAGAACCTTTCCGCTAGTAAGTATTGCCTCCTGTGCTTTTATGCTAGTCGCTGTCGATATCTATCATGGCTCACAGCCTGAAGCGAGAATCATGTACGCCATTATTACCGGTATGGGCTTTATCGGTGGTGGGGCTATTTTTAAAGGCAATGATAGTGTAAAAGGAACGGCAACGGCGGCAAGCTTATGGAATACGGCTGCTATTGGCATCTCTGTCGCTTATGGGCGTTATGAGATTGCGATCATATTGTCGGTTGTTAATTTTTTAATACTACAATTCTCAGAACCCTTTAAGGTGAAAGATAAGCTGTAGTTGTTGTTCTTCCCAACCGACATACTCGATCTTAATTGTCCAAAAACCTATTTTGCTTCATCAGCTGATACTACAGGTTGATTAAGTAGGAGCTTGATTAAATAGCTTCGATAAATCGTTAGCATTATTAAAATACATGAGAGAAAGTTATGCTTATTTTTAACAAAGTGTCGCCTCAGCTAATAAAGAGTGCGCTTATCATAGTTGCAACGTCGTCATTATTCGCTTGTGGACAA
>NZ_CBCPJH010000095.1:0-554 GCF_965118485.1 Psychrobacter glacincola
CGCGTGTCATTTCAGTTCTTCAATTATCACTTATTAAACTAGAACGTATGGAGTTGATAAGTAAGTCTATAGAAACAGATCATCAGGATGGTTATGATTTCTATGCATATTCAATTACTGAGTTAGGTGTCGATGAACTTTTAAACAATTAAGAAGTTTTTCAATCTAAAATATCTAAGCCAGTGGATAATTTCACTGATAATATTCCGTTTTGATACTAGTAAATTGCTATTGATTACTGATTTTCAATTAACTTCTTATACAAATGAAGACAAGCTTAAATTAGTGATCAAATTAGGGCGTGTTGAACATTGGCAATAAAGTGTTGGCAAAAAAAATAGCGAACGTCTAATCTTTAAGTTCTCACACCAAAAGATCACGTTCGCTATGCCTCGTACCATGCTCAAAGATGAACACTGGACTAGACTAAGACCTATCTTATTAGAACTGAATATTTATGACAAAGAAAATCTAAGACAAACCGTTGAAGGTATACTTTATCGAATGCGCGTTGGTTGCCCTTGGCGTGACTTACCCGAGAATTTTGGTAAGCT
>NZ_CBCPJH010000096.1:0-538 GCF_965118485.1 Psychrobacter glacincola
GCCTATCAAGTATTCTATTCTCAATTTACAACACCTTGTTCAGATGGCTCAAAACCTACTCTAATATCGTCGTCTGTTTTACTATCCACTTCCCCACCAAGCCCCTTTACCAAATCTGCCATTAAATCCTTATCCGTCTGTCTGGTCAGGAAATTTAATAGATTATCGGCTGTATATTCCTTTAAACCATCTACTGCATCATTCTCTAAAGAATCTATAGTCAGTTCGCAATAAAATAAATACAGCTCATATCCTGAAATAGCTTAGGCAGATTATTCTCCATCCAACCTTGGCGTAGAAACTTAGCTTGAGCCCATTTCTTTTCAATGGGGTTTAGATCAGGACTGTAGGGCGGCAGCCATAGAATACGATGGCCATCTCTATTGAGCAATTTTTGAATGCGATTATTCTTATGAAACCGAGCATTGTCCATCACAATCACGCATTTTCTCTTAAGGCTTGGTATTAGTGTGTATTTATACCAGTGATAGAATATATGGCTGTTGAACCGCCCCGGTATTGTCGGAGACTTAACATG
>NZ_CBCPJH010000097.1:0-533 GCF_965118485.1 Psychrobacter glacincola
GGTGATTCCTACAGCCAGACGCTCAAGCCCGAGCGCAAGAATGTTCTTTGCCGCATTGACATCACGGTCATGAGTGACACCGCACTCACAAAGCCATTCTCTTATTCCGAGATCTATCCTACCTTTCGGACTGTTTTGGCGTGAGCCGCAACACGAACAAGTCTGGGTGGTGTAGCTTTCATTTACCTCATCATAGTGACAACCTGCATGCTTGCATTTATAGGTCAGTTGCCGCTTTATTTCAAACCAACCTGCATCATAGATAGATTTAGCCAGTTTGGTTGAGGTGAATGATTTTGATTGAATTTTGCCAATGATGATCACATCATTATCTTTGACAAGTTTGCTTGTAAATTTGTGGATTAAATGTTGGCGAGTATTTTTGATCTTAGCATGAATTGCACGAACACGAATTTTATTCTTGCCGCGCTGTGCGACACCTAGTTTTTCGGCATATTGATAGGTTAATTTAGTAGTCAATACTTCACCATTAGTGGTGGTTGCTGAGTCTTTACAACCTAAGTCAATACCGA
>NZ_CBCPJH010000098.1:0-522 GCF_965118485.1 Psychrobacter glacincola
CTAGGGCGTGTCATCAATTAAGCCAAATGACACAAGAAACCAGATGAATCGCACTGAGGAAATGACTGGCTAACTTATCATAACGAGTGGCAATCGCGCGGTACTGTTTAATCTTGGCAAAGAAGTTCTCGATCAGATGCCTCGCTTTATAAAGTTCTTTATCCAAGTCTCTTGGCTGTAGCCTATGACACTTGGACGGGATGACTGCATTGCCGTGTACTGCTGTGATTAGTTCAATGACGCGGGCATCAGCATCGTAAGCTTTATCGGCAAGCCAAGTGTGGCTAATACTGACATCGAGCAGTTCATCTGAGCCACATAGGTCATGAGCTGCGCCACCCGTCAGATAAAAGCCAGTAGGATTGCCTAAGGCATCTGTTCGAGTATGTATTTTAGTCGTCAGTCCACCTTTACTACGAGCGATGGCTTGATCCCTTTTTTTCCAGCACTGTGCTGATGGGCTTTAACAATCGTGGCATCTAGCATGGCATATTCATCATCTGATTGCTCAGACAACTGATT